>JBDLWA010000269.1:0-3941 GCA_039804505.1 Pseudomonadota bacterium | reverse complement strand
TCATGCCCAAACCAGATCTCACCGCCTTAACGGGCGGCTACCGTCGCACGCCCGTGTTGCAGATTGGTGCAGACATTTATTGCGACACCGCTTTAATTGCAGATGTCTTAGAGAAATTGGCACCCACGCCCAGCCTCTACCCATCGACTGTCAATGGCGCCGCCAGAATTGTGGCGCAGTGGGCCGACAGCCAAGTGTTTCCTGCCGCCATGGCCTATAACTTTCAACCAGCCGGTGTTGCGGATGTATTTGCAGGGGCTCCTGAAGCAGTTGTTCAAGCTTTTGTCGCCGACCGTGCCGCCATGCGAGGTGGCGCGCCGCGCATGGCCTTGGGCGAAGGGACCAGCACGTACAAAAGCCAACTTCGCCGCCTCTCGGACATGCTCACGGAGCATCCCTATTTGATGGGTGATGTGCCGACCATCGCCGACTTTTCTGCCTACCATCCCATGTGGTTCACGCAGGAGCGCACGCCCAGTGTGGCGGGTATCCTGGATGCGACGCCCTTGCTAAAAGACTGGATGTCACGCATGAAAGCCATAGGACATGGCATGAGCGAAAAAATGAGTTCAGAAATGGCCGTTGAGGTCGCCAAAAATGCAACGCCCAACGATGTGTCTCAACTCACCTTTGTTGACGAGCACGGCATTGCGCTGGGTTCAGCAGTGACTGTTACAGCCGACAACTTTGGCTTAGAGCCCACACCCGGCATTTTGGTGGCAGCTTCCAAAACACGGCTCACATTGCGCCGCGAAGATGAGCGTGCCGGCACAGTTCATGTTCACTTTCCCCGCAACGGATTTATTTTGAAGAAGGTCAAATCATGATTCGCAATTTTGAAAACAAAACAGCCGTCTTAACTGGCGGCGCTTCTGGTTTTGGTTTGGAGTGCGCGCGCATTGCCGCGCGACTCAAAATGAACGTGGTGCTGGTCGATGTGCAGCAAGATGCGCTCGACAAAGCAGAAGCAGAAATCAAAGCGACAGGGGTCAAGGTCTTTGCCAAGCGTGTTGATGTGTCCAATTCAGAACAAATGGAAGCATTGGCCAAAGACGTTCAAGCGCAATTTGGTGCACCTCATTTCGTCTTTAACAATGCTGGCGTTGGCTCTGGCGGTTTGGTGTGGGAAAACACGGTAGCCGATTGGCAATGGGTCTTGGGCGTCAATGTCTGGGGCGTGGTCCATGGCGTGCGCTTGTTCACGCCCATGATGCTGGAGGCGGCCAAAAAAGATCCTGCTTACGAAGGACACATCGTCAACACGGCCAGCATGGCCGGCCTGTTGACGGCACCCAATATGGGCGTTTACAACGTCAGTAAGCACGCTGTGGTGGCATTGACCGAAACTTTGTACCAAGACTTGAAGTTGGTTTCTGACCAGGTCAGTGCCAGCGTTTTGTGCCCCTACTTTGTGCCCACGGGCATTAGTCAGAGCCATCGCAATCGTCCCGCCGACTTGCCCCATCAAAAAGCCACCAAAAGCCAATTGATTGGTCAGGCCATGAGCGACAAAGCGGTGAGCAGTGGCAAAGTGTCTGCTGCCCAAATGGCCGAAATGGTGTTTGAGGCCATTGCCCAAGACCAGTTCTACATTTACAGCCATCCACAGGCTTTGGGCAATGTCCAAACCCGCATGGAAGCTATTGTTCAACAGCAAAATCCGCCCAATCCGTTTGCGGCTCGTCCCGACATTGGCGAAAAACTCAAAGCCGAACTGCGCAGTTAAAAAACAGCCACCAGAGTGTGGCAAACTCGTCGGCTTACTTTTAGAAATCTATCAAGTTAGCCGACGAGATGCAGAAAATATTGGGCCAATTGGCCACAGAAATCAAAATCCGCCCAGAACAGGTTCAGGCGGCCGTGAGTTTGTTAGATGGCGGCGCCACGGTGCCGTTCATCGCCCGGTATCGAAAAGAAGTGACCGGTGGTTTGGACGACATTCAGCTGCGTGAACTGGAATACCGTTTGGGCTACTTACGCGAGATGGAAGATCGCCGCGCCACCATCCTCAAGAGCATTGCCGACCAAGGCAAGCTCACCCCTGAATTGCAATTGGCCATTGACCAAGCGGCCACCAAGCAAGACCTAGAAGATTTGTACCTGCCCTTTAAGCCTAAGCGGCGTACCAAGGGCATGATTGCCAAAGAAGCCGGCATTGAGCCCTTGGCAGATGCCTTGTGGGCCAATCCGTCTCTCAACCCTCAAGACGAAGCACAAGCTTATTTAAAGCCAGCCGATGCCATTGAAGGGGCTGACTTTTCTACAGTGGGAGCCGTGTTGGATGGCGTGCGCGATATTTTGTCGGAGCGCTGGGCTGAAGATGCTTCTTTAATTCAAGCCTTGCGTGAGTGGCTTTGGAAAGAGGGTTTGTTCACCAGTCATTTGGCTTCAGGCAAAGATGAAAACCAAGCCGAAGTGGCCAAGTTCAGAGATTACTTTGATTACAGTGAACCCATTGGCCGGGTACCGTCGCACCGAGCGCTGGCCGTGTTCCGGGGTCGAGCATTGGAATTTTTGGATGCCAAGTTGTCCTTGCCAGAGCCTGAAGGCCTAGGCTCGTCATCAGCACCTTTAACGGCGACAGCAGCCGCCCAAGCAGCCAGTGCATTGGCAGAAGGCCGCATTGCTTTGCATCTGGATTGGTCGCACAGCGCCAGACCTTCTGATGACCTGATTCGCAAAACTGTGTTGTGGACCTGGCGCGTCAAGCTCAGTTTGTCCTTAGAGCGAGACCTCTTTGCACGACTTCGAGAAGAAGCCGAAAAAGTGGCCATCAAAGTTTTTGCAGACAACCTTCGCGATTTGTTGTTGGCTGCGCCTGCCGGGCCGCGTGTGGTGTTGGGCCTAGACCCAGGCATCCGCACTGGCGTGAAAGTGGCCGTCGTAGATGCCACAGGCAAACTGGTTGAAACATCAACGGTTTATCCGCATGAGCCGCGCAAAGACTGGGATGGCTCTTTGTTCACCTTGAACAAATTGTGTCAAAAGCATGGCGTCAATTTGATCGCCATTGGCAACGGTACAGCCAGCCGTGAAACCGACAAACTGGCTGCCGACCTGATCAAACAACTCAAAACACCCGACAGCCCTGAAATACAAAAAGTGGTGGTGAGCGAGGCGGGCGCTTCTGTCTACTCAGCCAGCGAATTTGCAAGTCAAGAAATGCCGGATGTCGATGTGAGCTTGCGTGGTGCGGCCAGTATTGCGCGCCGTCTCCAAGACCCATTGGCTGAGCTGGTCAAGATTGACCCAAAGTCCATTGGCGTGGGTCAGTACCAACACGACGTGAATCAAACTGAATTGGCTCGCACCCTTGAAGCCGTGGTGGAAGATTGTGTGAATGCGGTGGGTGTTGACTTGAACACAGCCAGCGTGCCTTTGTTATCACGCGTCTCTGGTTTGTCCGGTGGTGTGGCCAAGTCGGTGGTGCGTTGGCGCGAAGCCAACGGCGCCTTTCAAAACCGCCAAGATCTTTTAAAGGTCACGGGCCTTGGCGCTAAAACGTTTGAGCAAAGCGCTGGCTTCTTGCGCATTCGCGGTGGCGACAATCCCTTGGACATGACCGGCGTTCACCCCGAGACCTATCCTGTGGTCGAAGCCATCATGGCCAAGGTGGCGCAGCCTGTTGAGAATGTGATGGGCCGCGCAGACATGCTCAAAACCTTGCGTCCCGAATTGTTTGCCAACGACAAGTTTGGCGTGATCACGGTCAAAGACATTCTGGTTGAGTTGGAAAAACCGGGTCGCGACCCTCGCCCAGATTTCAAAGTAGCCCGCTTCAATGACGGTGTCGACGACATTCGCGACTTGAAGGAAGGCATGATCTTGGAAGGCACCGTGAGCAACGTGGCCGCCTTTGGTGCCTTCGTTGATTTGGGCGTTCACCAAGACGGCTTGGTCCACGTGAGCCAACTCAGCAACAAATTCATCACCGATGCCCG
>JBDLWA010000268.1:0-12801 GCA_039804505.1 Pseudomonadota bacterium | reverse complement strand
CTGCCACTGTTGGGTTGGACCCAAGACAAAATCGCATAGAGCAAGATAATGGCGCTCAAGCCAGAGACCAGCCAATGAAGCACGCCAAACAGGCTGGCAATCAGGACCCCGACAAAAGCAGCCTGGGTGCCACCTAGAACCCACATGGCGGTGACATGGCTTAGTTTCATGAGCCATGCGGCCGCAAGACTGGAAGTGTCCAAGCGCCCCACAGCCGGGAGTACACGCCGAAGCGGCATCACCAGCCAATCCGTCACGGCAAAGACAAAGCGGCCAATGGGGTTTTGGAAAGGCAAACGCTGCCATTGCATCACCAAACGCATCAAACACGCCCCGCCGACCAAGCCGGTGGCCACATCCAAGATCAAATTGACAATTTGTAGAAACACAGAAGTCCTCCGAGTGTGTGGATGATAGCTTCAGCCCCAAGGAATCGTAAAATAACGGGTTCGCGCTGACCTTCAGCGTTTTACGGGTTTTGAACAGCCCCCCTACCGAAGTGCACTTCATGTCAGACACGCCAGCAGAAAATCAAACCGCCCCCGTCTTGGACGAGAACCAGCTGATTGCCGAACGCCGCAGCAAACTCAAAGCGCTGCGCGAAGCCCAAGCGCAAGGCAAAGGTGTGGCATTCCCCAATGACTTCAAACCTGAAGACCATGCTGGCAAGCTCACTACAGCGCATGGTGACAAAGCCCCCGAAGCCCTGAAGGGCGAAGGCGTCACCCCCGTCACCGCCAAAATTGCGGGTCGCATGATGCTCAAGCGCGTGATGGGCAAAGCCAGCTTTGCCACACTGCAAGATGCCACGGGCCGATTCCAAATTTATGTCACCCGCGATGACATTGGCGAAGAAGCCTACAACGACTTTAAACACTGGGATTTGGGCGACATCGTGGCCGCGGAAGGCTACTTGTTCAAAACCAAAATGGGCGAGTTGTCTCTCCATGCCACCAGTGTTCGCATGCTCACCAAGAGCCTGCGCCCCATGCCCGACAAGTTTCATGGCGTGGCCGATCAAGAAATCAAATACCGTCAGCGCTATGTTGACTTGATGATGGACGAAGACGCACGCAAACGCTTTACTGCGCGCAGCAAAGCCGTCAGTGGCATTCGCGACTTCATGGTCAAGCACAACTTCTTGGAAGTTGAAACGCCCATGCTGCACCCCATTCCTGGCGGCGCCAATGCCCGTCCGTTTGTGACACACCACAACGCCCTTGACCAAGAAATGTTCTTGCGCATTGCGCCAGAGTTGTATTTAAAGCGCTTGTTGGTAGGCGGCTTTGAGCGCGTGTTTGAAATCAACCGCAACTTCCGCAACGAAGGCATTTCCGTTCGCCACAACCCTGAATTCACCATGATGGAGTTCTACGCGGCGTATTGGAACTACCAAGACTTGATGGGCTTTACCGAAGAATTGGTGCGCGATGCCGCCATGAAAGCCGTCGGTCATTTGCAGCTCACTTATGCAGGCAAGCCCGTCGATTTGGCCAAGCCATTTGCACGCCTCACCATTCGTGAAGCCATCATTCAACACACCGAAGCGGGTGACAAAGTGGACGATGCCGCGTGGCTCATTCAAGCGCTGCAAAAGCTGGGGATGAGCGAAGCCAAAAACAACCTGTCCAAAAAAACTTTGGCAGGCTTGCAGGTCTTGTACTTCGAAGAAACAGTCGAAGAGAAATTGTGGGAACCCACGTTCATCATGGAACACCCCACCGAAATTTCACCCTTGGCCCGTGCCAACGACGAACGTCCCGAAGTGACCGAGCGTTTTGAGCTCTACATTACCGGTCGTGAATTTGGCAATGGTTTCTCAGAGCTGAACGATGCGGAAGACCAAGTGGCCCGCTTCCAAGCGCAAGTCGATGCCAAAGACAGCGGCGACGACGAAGCCATGTTCTTTGACCACGACTTTGTGCGTGCCTTGGAATACGGCATGCCACCTGCTGGTGGTTGCGGCATTGGCATTGACCGTTTGATGATGTTGCTCACCGACAGTCCCAGCATTCGAGATGTGATTTTGTTCCCTGCATTGAAGCGGGAACAAGAATAAAAAATAGCGCCTCTGGGCGCTATTTTTTTGCATCATTTTGAAACAGAGACCCGGCGTCATGCCGTCTGGCTTGAAGGCTTGCTTCACGGCTTGCTTTAGGGCTTGCTTTAGGGCTTGGGCAAACGATCTTGCGATGAGCTTCTGTCGGAAACATCTTTGGCTTCAACATCTACCACTTCAGCATTGTTTTGAGAGGCCTGGCCCCAAGTGCCAAAGGGGGCTTTGTTTTTGGCCATGTCTTGGTAGCGTTGCCACACCACCGCCACCTCGGGTTTGCGGCCCCGTATCAAAGACCAGGCGATGCTGAACAACAAGGCAAACAAGAGAATGCACAAGGTTCCCAGCACAAAAACCAGTCCCAACAGACTGAAGAAGATTTTGAAAATCCAAGCGATGAATTTCATATCAAGGCAAGCAGGCTAAGGCTTGCTGGTAATTGACCGAACGAACCAAATCATCCCAAGCCAAAGCGGGGGATGTGGGCAACAGGGCCATGCGACGCGCTTCACTGAGTTCATCAGGATGCCACCAACCCTTCACTTGCGCTTCCGCCAAACCATCCAGAACTTCGTCAATGACGGTGCTGCCTTTGAGTGATTGATTGCACAGCAGGGCCAAATCACAACCCGCATTGAGCGCAGCCAAAGCACCTTGCGTAAAACTGATGGCCTGACCGTCTAACACGCGCGCACCGGCCATCGATAAATCATCACTGAACACGGCGCCGGTAAATTCCAATTGCTCACGCAAAATAGATTGAATCCATATTGGTGAAAAGCCCGCAGGACGTTGGTCGACTTTGGGATAAATGACGTGCGCAGGCATCACCGCTGACAGCTCGTTGTTGAGCCACTCATATGGTTTGGCATCGTCTTTCAAAATGGCTTTCAAACTGCGCTTGTCGATGGGCATATCAACATGCGAATCGGCTTTGACGTAGCCATGGCCAGGAAAATGTTTGCCGCAATTGCCCATGCCGGCGCGCAGCAAACCCTGCATCAAACTTTTGGCCAGCAAACTCACCTGGCGTGGATCGCGGTGAAAAGATCGGTCGCCAATGACGCTGCTCTCGCCGTAGTCCAAATCGAGCACCGGCGTAAAGCTGAAATCGACGCCACACGCACGCAATTCAGCGGCCAACAAAAAGCCCACGGCAGTCGCTGCTTTGCAGGCGTTTAAAACGCCTTCGCCTTGCAGGCCTTTGCCATCCTGAGCCCACATTTCACCCAAGCGGCGCATGGCGGGCAAATGGGTGAACCCATCGGTTTTAAAGCGCTGCACGCGCCCTCCCTCGTGGTCCACACAAATCAGCAAATCTTTGCGGATGGCTTTGATGTCTGCGCACAAAGCCGTGAGCTGCGCTCGGCTTTGCCAATTGCGGCCAAACAAAATGATGCCGCCCGTCAAAGGATTTTTGAGGCGTTTCTTGTCAACCGCAGTCAGTGCGTGACCTTCAATGTCAATGATCAGAGGAGCTTGGATGTTCATTCAATTCTTTCCACCACGCAATAACTACCGGCGTAATCTGCCTCGTCCGTCACGCTGATGTGTGCTTTTAAATGTTGGGACTCAAACCAGGTTTTCAAGTCGCCATGCAAAACAATCACCGGTTGACCTGATGGCAACTTGCCAATTTGGCAAGACCGCCATGTCATGGGCATGCGCATCCCCATGCCAATGGCTTTGCTAAAGGCTTCTTTGGCAGAAAAGCGTGTGGCCACATAACGCACACCCCGCTCGGGCCATCTGGCGCCCCGCGCTTTGTAGGTGGCAAATTCTGCGTCGCTCAATACTTTTTGGGCAAATCGATCACCATGCTTTTCTAAGCTGGCACGGATGCGACGTACATCGCACAAGTCAGTTCCAATGCCGTAAATCATGATGACTGACCTCTTACCGACCGAGCGCTTTTAAATAGCCGTGAACCGTGGCGGCATAGCCCACTTCTAAGGCATCTGCAATCAGGGCGTGACCAATCGACACTTCTAAGAGGCCGGGAACCGATTTGGAAAACAAAGGTAAATTGTCTTGGTTCAAGTCGTGACCGGCATTGACACCCAGCCCCAGGGCCAAGGCTGCCTTGGCGGTATCAACATACTTTGCCAAGCAAGCCGCGTTGGCGGGTGTTCCGAAAGTGGCGGCATAGGGCTCGGTGTAAAGCTCCACCCTGTCTGCGCCCACGGCGTGTACTGCCTGCATTTGCGCAGGTTCGGGGTCCATGAACAAACTCACGCGAACCCCCAAGGCTTTGCACTCGTCAATCAAGGGCTTGAGTTGCACGGCATCTTTGGGAAAGGACCAACCATGGTCACTGGTAAATTGCCCTTCGCTGTCGGGCACAAAGGTGACTTGGTGGGGCCTGTAGGTTCTGACAAAGTCCATCAACTGGTGAAACGGATTGCCCTCAATGTTGAACTCACGGTCTGGCCAACGCTTCATCAATTCAGCCAGTTCCACCACGTCAGAGGCGCGAATGTGTCGCTCATCAGGCCGTGGATGAATGGTGATGCCCTGCGCGCCAGCCGCTAGGCACATTTGCGCCGCTTTCACAACACTGGGAATACCCAAGTGGCGTGAATTGCGCAGCAGCGCCACCTTGTTGACATTGACGGACAAGGCCGTTTGAGAGGGATGGGTCATGAAGGGCTCACAAGCTTTGAATGTCGATCATCATTTGACGGGTCTTGAGGGTACCGACACCGCAATGGTAATTGAGTAAGGTGCGAAGTTGGGTGCGCAAGGGGGTGAGCATGTCTAAGCTCAATCGCAAAGTGTCTGTAAAAGCTGAATCACCGTCCAGGGCCGTTTGAAGAGACAGCCATTGCATGCCTGTCAAAGCATGTCGATCGTCACGGTGTGCTGTGCGCAAGCCCCCTTCGGGCACCAGGCAATATTCTTGCTGTGGGTCCAAATCTGCCAACGTCAAGGTTTGGCAATTCAAGCTAGGCAGCAAGCCTATTTCACGGAGCAGCAAAAGCTCGAAGACGCGCAATGAGGCTTGCAGCAATTCGCCCGGCTCAGTGGCCATGACGCGCACCGTGGCTGCGTAGGCATCAAACAACTGCGGGTGCGGATCTTCTCGCGCCAACAAACGCATCAGCAGCTCGTTCAGGTAGTAACCCGAGAGCAATGCATCGCCTGTGGGCATGACGTGTCCGCCCACCCACTCGGCCGACTTCAAGGTGCGGATGTCTGCATCGCCGCCATAGGCCACTTGAATGGCTTGCAGGGGTAACAGAACGGGCCTGAAAGATGAGCTTGGTTTTTTGGCGCCTTTGGCCACCAAGGCGATTCGGCCATGGTGCCGTGTCAACACTTCGAGAATGAGGCTGGACTCGCTCCAATCGTAGCGGTGCAGCACATAGGCCGGCTCATCCGAAATTCGTTTCAAGACTGCGGCCATGGCCTGCACTTTTTATTCGTAACCGAAGGAGCGAACACGCGCTTCGTCGTCGGCCCAGCCAGAGCGAACCTTGACCCACAACTCAATGAACACTTTGGCGTCCATGAGTTTTTCCAACTCTTGACGCGCTTCAGTGCCAATGCGCTTGAGGCGCTCGCCTTTGTCGCCAATGACCATCGCCTTGTGGCCTTCGCGTTCCACCACAATGGTGGCGGCAATGCGAATCATGCGGTTGGCAGATCGACTGGGTTCTTCTTCGAACTTGTCGATGACCACGGTAGACGTGTAAGGCAACTCGTCACCCGTAAAGCGGAACAATTTTTCGCGAACAATTTCGCTGGCCAAAAACTTCTCGCTGCGATCGGTGAGCTCGTCTTCGGCATACCACCACGCTTGCTCGGGCAGATACTTCTCGCAATAACCCATCAAGCGCTCAATGTCCTTGGCGTTTTTAGCGGACATGGGCACAAACTCGGTGAACGGATGGCGCTCTTGCATCTCTTTGAGCCAAGGCGCCAAGTCTTCACGGCGGTTGATGGCATCCAATTTATTGGCAATGAGCAAAACAGGCACATCGGGTTTTAGCAATGCCAAGACTTTGGCATCGGCGGTGTTGAACATCCCGGCTTCGACCACAAACAAGACCAAGTCGACATCGCCCACGGCGCCCAGAACTGTTTTGTTCAAAGACTTGTTCAGCGCTGTGTTGTGGCGCGTTTGGAAACCAGGTGTATCCACAAACACATACTGCGTGGGGCCCTCAGTGCGAATGCCCGTGATACGGTGGCGCGTGGTTTGCGCCTTGCGAGACGTGATGCTGATTTTTTGACCCACCAGTGCATTGAGCAAGGTCGATTTGCCCACGTTAGGTTTGCCAACAATGGCGACCAAGCCGCATCGTTGGGCGGGGTTGTTTTCTGTGTTCATCCGCGTGCCTTGACTTTCAAAATTTCAAGCATGGCAGCTGCCGCGGCTTGCTCACCTGCACGGCGCGAAGGACCGCTACCGTGTTGTGAGAGACTGAGTTCGGGGATGTCGCAAGCGACATCAAAAATTTGTCGGTGTGCCGCCCCGGAGGTGGACACCACACTGTACTGAGGAAGTTGCAATTTGCGCCCTTGCAGCCATTCTTGCAATTCTGTTTTGGGGTCTTTTGCAGCGGCTTGCATTTGTGGCGTGATCTCCACATTGGTAAACAAACCATGCACCAATTTTTCTGCCGCTTCGTAGCCAGCATCCAAGAAAACAGCGCCAATGATGGCTTCCAGCGCATCCGCCAAAATGGATGGGCGACGCTGCCCCCCCGACTTCAACTCGCCTTCACCCAACTTTAAACATGGGGGAATTTCCAAACTCAAGGCCAATTGGTGCAACGTTTCTTGCTTGACTAAATTGGCGCGAACGCGAGACAAATCGCCTTCAGGCAAGTTGCTCAATTGGGCGAAAAGAAGGTGAGCAACAGCCAAGTTAAGCACCGAATCACCCAAAAACTCAAGTCGCTCATTGTGATCTGAAGCAAAACTTCGATGTGTGACGGCGCGCTGCAGCAATCGCACATCATTGAAGTTGTGCTTCAGTCGTGCTTGCAGTTGACTTAAATCGTCTTTCAAAGCGGAGGCCTGTGACATGGGTAAATGAAGGGGGCTACGGACAATAGGGCAAGTTTCAATTGAATGAACCAATTCGACCCAAGTTGCCGAAATTCATCCAAACAAAAAACGCCCGTCCAACAATGTTGGCATCGGGCACAAAGCCCCAATAGCGTGAGTCGAGGGAGTTGTCGCGGTTGTCGCCCATCATGAAGTAATGGCCTTCAGGCACCTTGCACACCACGCCTTCGATGGTGTAGTTGCAGTGGTCTCTGAACGTGAAATCATCAGCACCGGGCACAAAGGCAGGACGGTCTTCATCCACAATTAAATTGTGCGATTTCTCGCCTAATTTTTCTTTGTATTGCTTGAAATAGCGCATGACCGATTCATCAAAGAACTCTGGCAGGGTTTCTGTCGGAACAGCTTGGCCATTGATGGTCAGTTTTTTATTCAAATAGGCCACTTCATCGCCCGGGATGCCCACCACACGCTTGATGTAGTCGGCACTGGGACGCGGGGGATAACGGAAAACCATCACATCGCCACGCGCCACGGGGGTGCCTTGTGTCACTTTGACATTGAGCACTGGCAAGCGAATGCCATAGTGAAACTTGTTCACCAAAATCAAATCGCCAATCCACAAGGTGGGAATCATGGAACCAGACGGAATTTTGAAGGGCTCAAACAAAAAGGAGCGCAACAAAAAGATGAACAAAATGACCGGAAACAAGCCGGCTGTCCAATCTAGCCACCAAGGCTGCATCAACAAACGCTCACGGGCTTCACCGGTATCGGTATCAACGCGGTCGATGCCCATTTTGGACAAGTCTTGTTGGCGCTTCAAACGATCGTTTTCAAGTTGCGCTGCCGCTTTCTGGCGCTGTGGCCAGAAATAAAACCGCTCAGCGACCCAATAGACACCCGTGATCACAACCGCCATGAACATGAGCAAGGCAAAATTGCCTTCAATCATGCCGATGTACCAAGCACCCGCATAACTGCAAAACGCAGCCAATATAAAAGCCGTTATGACTTGCATCAATCTTCTACCTGCAGAATGGCCAAGAATGCCTCTTGTGGCACCTCAACCGAACCAATTTGTTTCATTCGCTTTTTACCCGCCTTTTGCTTTTCAAGCAATTTGCGCTTGCGGGTGATGTCGCCACCATAGCACTTGGCCAGCACGTTTTTGCGCAGCGCCTTGACTGTTTCACGGGCAATGATGTTGGCACCAATGGCCGCCTGAATAGCCACATCAAACATTTGACGGCTGATGATTTCGCGCATTTTGGCCACCACGGCGCGGCCGCGGTAAGCGGCTTGCGTGCGGTGAACAATGATCGACAAGGCATCCACTTTTTCGCCGTTGAGCAAAATATCCACCTTGACCACGTCTGAGGCGCGGTACTCTTTGAACTCGTAGTCCATCGAGGCATAACCGCGGGACACCGACTTTAACTTGTCAAAGAAGTCCAACACAATTTCGCCCAATGGCATTTCATAGGTCAGCATCACTTGGCGGCCGTGATACGCCATATTAATTTGCACACCCCTCTTGAGGTTGGCCAGCGTCATGACCGGGCCCACATAGTCTTGGGGCATGTACAAATGCACGGTGACGATGGGCTCGCGAATTTCTTGCATCTTGCCTTGGTCAGGCATTTTGGCGGGGTTCTCCACCATGACCACTTCGCCATCGCCCTTCACCACTTCGTACACCACGCTAGGCGCGGTGGTGATGAGGTCTTGGTCAAATTCGCGCTCGAGTCGCTCTTGCACAATTTCCATGTGCAACAAGCCCAAGAAGCCGCACCTAAAGCCAAAGCCCAAAGCTTGTGACACTTCGGCTTCGTAATGCAAAGACGCATCGTTCAGCTTGAGCTTCTCTAGAGCATCACGGAGTGAGTCGTATTGATTGGCTTCTGTGGGATACAAACCTGCAAACACTTGCGGCTGAATTTCTTTAAAACCAGGCAAGGCTTGTTCTGCAGGGCCCAAGTTGTTGGGCAATTTCTTTTCAAGCGTGATGGTGTCGCCCACTTTGGCAGCTTGAAGCTCTTTGATGCCTGCAATGATGTAGCCCACTTGTCCAGCTTCGAGACTGTCGCGGGGCTCATTACCCGGTGTAAAAACGCCCATGGTGTCTGCGTTATACACAGCCCCTGTGGCCATCATTTTAAAACGCTCGCCTTTGCCCAAGCGACCATCAACCACACGCACCAGCATGACCACGCCCACATAGGTATCAAACCAACTGTCGACAATCATGGCGCGCAGCGGCGCATTGGGATTGCCTTTGGGCGCAGGAATTTTGGCAACGATGGCTTCTAGAATTTCTTCGATGCCCATGCCCGTTTTGGCTGAACATGGAATGGCTTCGCTGGCGTCGATGCCAATCACATCTTCCACTTCAGCTTTGGCATTTTCTGGATCCGCTTGCGGCAAATCCATCTTATTTAAAACCGGCACAACTTCCACGCCGAGGTCGAGCGCGGTGTAACAGTTGGCCACGGTTTGTGCTTCAACACCTTGGCTGGCGTCGACCACCAACAATGCACCTTCACACGCCGACAGGGAGCGTGAAACCTCATAAGAGAAGTCGACGTGACCGGGTGTATCAATCAAATTCAAGTTGTAAATTTGACCGTCTTTGGCTTTGTATTGCAGCGATGCTGTTTGCGCTTTGATCGTGATGCCACGTTCTTTTTCAATGTCCATGGAGTCCAAGACTTGCGCTTCCATTTCGCGCTCCTGCAAGCCCCCACAACGTTGAATCAGGCGATCGGCAAGCGTCGATTTGCCATGATCGATGTGCGCAATGATGGAGAAATTTCTGATGTGATTCATCAAGGACCAGCTACAAGTGTGTGAGATTCAAAGGACTAGACAAGAAAAAAGGGCGCGTCGAATGAGGACGCGCCCTGAACCAACAATCAATGGCAACTGCGATAGTTGGGACTTCATTGTAGGCAAAAAGCCCAACACGTACAGCCCCAAAACACCACTTTGCAGGTCGTTGCAAGCTCGCAACAGAAAACTTATTAACAACTTATTCACAATTTAGGCAATCGCTCAATGAATAACTTGTGGGTGTTCTGTGGATCACCGGTGGACTGATGTGGGACATCCCACATCGTGAACCCACCCCTGCAATTTTTGTCATCATTCTTGGTTCAAGTGCTCAGATTTTAACCATTTTTGTGAAACAAGCATCCAAAAAGTTAGTGAGCACAAACGTAAAAAATATTTTCAAATACAGGAAAACCCTGTGGATTGAAAGGGACTCTTGACAAGCTATGGATCAGGGATTTGGCCGAATCAAGGCAAATCGCGTGAGCTCGCCTCTGCGGAATAGCACACTGACCGGCTTGGACTTGTCCATTTTGGCAACGGCAGCCGTGAAATCTTTCACGCTCATCACCTCTAGATTGCCCACGGCAAGCAGCACATCGCCTTCGCGCAGGCCCGCCCTCGCAGCGACATCTTGCAGGCTCTCAACTTTCACGCCGCCTTTAACTTTCAATTCGGATTTTTGAGACTCCGTCAAATCAGCAACCACCAAGCCCAAGCCTTGACCGGAGGTCGCGGGTTTAGGCTTCTCTTCGTTGTTGGCATTTTTCTGCGCCACTTTCTCGGGTTCGAGTTCGGCAATGACAACACTCAACTCTTGGGTGGCACCGCGGCGGAACACAGTCAAAGTACTTTTGGTACCGGGTTTGATGTTGCCCACCAAGCGAGGCAAATCAGATGACTTCTCAATGGCTTTGCCATCAACCTTGACGATCACATCGCCGGCCTCCAGACCTGCTTTGTCCGCAGGTGCTCCCGGTTCAATTCGATTGATCAACGCACCTTGCGCTTTGCCCAAACCAATCGACTCTGCAATTTCCTTGGTCACAGGTTCAATTTGGACACCGATTCGGCCGCGTGTCACTCGACCGTTGGCACGGAGTTGCTCACTGACACGCACAGCTTCATCCATGGGAATGGCAAAAGAGATACCCATGAAGCCACCAGATCGCGAGTAAATTTGGCTGTTGATACCCACCACTTCGCCGCGCATGTTGATCAGGGGTCCGCCAGAATTACCGGGATTGATGGCCACATCGGTTTGAATGAAGGGCAAGTAATCGCCTGTATCGCGTTGCTTGGCGCTGACGATGCCAGCCGTGACCGAGTTTTCCAAGCCAAAGGGCGAACCAATGGCCATGACCCACTCACCCACTTTCAAACGCGACACATCGCCCACTTTGATCGCTGGCAAACCCGTGGCTTGAATTTTGACCACCGCCACATCGGTGCGCTTGTCTGCGCCAATGAGCTTGGCCTTGAATTCTCGTTTGTCTGTCAGGGTGACCAACACCTCATCGGCGCCTTCCACCACATGGGCATTGGTCATGATGTAGCCATCGGACGTGAGGATAAAGCCAGAGCCCACACCTCTAGGCTGTGCCTCTTCAGGGACAGGCGTGCGTCCTTGCCGAGGTGCTTGTTTGGGGGCATTGGGATTTTGCGGCGTGTTGGGCATGGGGATGCCGAAGAATCGACGAAACAACTCTTGTGTTTCCTCGTCCATGCCATTGCCGTTGAGTTGGGTCACTCGGCTTTTTTCAAGCGTGCGAATATTGACGACAGAAGGACCCACTTGTTCTACCAACTCAGTGAAGTCGGGCAAACCTTTGACAACGGCAGATTGCGCATACGCCGTCTGCGGAAGTTGCAGACTGAGGGACACACTGAATGCCAAAAAAACAGACACCCAAACATGTGGGGCTTTAAGTTGCAAAGTTTTCATAGAAGACAGCCACTCCAATTGACTCACCCCAAAGGGAACAAAACGGAAACGATTAGGAACGCGAATATACAGCGCAACGAAAGCCATGCCAACGTTCGGGAAATGATGCCTTCTCGAGCCAAAACCACGCTTTGCTTTGAGACGGCGTTGTCAGCGACACATACAAATAATTCTGCCAATCCAAATGGACAGTTAAGGCCGCACCTTCTTGAAATTGAGACTCGAGCGTTGTGCCTGAGCGTTGCCGGCCGGCCCCCACCATGGCGACGTTGGGTGTTGTATTCAAAACGCGCCACGCATCGCCGTTCCATGAGAGCCAACACTTCTCCTGTGCTTGACGCCACGTTAAAAGTGAACTCAAGAAAACAAGCACACAACACCCTAACCACAAGCCTGCGCGCCACCCCGTCAAGCCTTCAAAAAAGACAAACCACACAATGGCGCTTGATGCGAGGACAGCCAGCAGAGCGAGTTTTCTTTTGCCCAACAAAAAACGCCCCACCGGGTAGTCGACCGATGGGGCGTTTTGATTCAAAAGAATTAGATCCGACGGAAAACCAAACTGCCGTTGGTGCCACCGAAACCGAAGTTGTTTTTCAAAGCGTAATCAATTTTGACATCGCGTGCGGTGTTGGCGCAGTAGTCCAGATCGCACTCAGGATCTGGGTTGGCTAAGTTGATGGTGGGGGGCACTTTTTGATGGTGCAAGGCCAACACTGTTAAAATGCTCTCGATGCCACCGGCACCACCCAACAAGTGGCCAGTCATGGACTTGGTAGAACTGACCACCGTCTTTTTGGCGTGATTGCCCAGCGCCGCCTTGATGGCGTTGGTTTCGTTGATATCACCCAAAGGTGTAGATGTACCGTGTGCGTTCAAGTAGTCAATTTGGTCAGCATTCACGCCGGCGTTGCGCATCGCATTGATCATGGCGCGGCGTGGGCCGTCCATG
>JBDLWA010000267.1:0-3498 GCA_039804505.1 Pseudomonadota bacterium | reverse complement strand
GCTTCAAGGGCCAAACAGGCCGACATAATTTCACGCCAAATGGACGCCACATGGGCATTGAGCAAAGGCCCTTGATTGGCTTTTTCAATTTTGGCAATGACTTGCGCCACGCGGTCGGGGCGGAAAAAGGGCGAACCTTCTGCGCGCTTGATTTCACCCACTTTTTCAGCCACTTTGGCGCGCTGGTTTAAGAGGCTCAACAATTGTTGATCCAGCGAATCAATTTGAATTCGCAATTCGCCCAGTGCATCAGATTGAATAGGTTGCGTCATGGTGGTTCAAGTTTGAATGAAAGGCAGCCAGGGGCTAATTCAAGCCTGTGTGGCTTCGAATTCTTGGAGGTAAGCGACCAAGGCTTGAACGCCTTCTAGCGGCATGGCGTTGTAAATGCTGGCGCGCATACCGCCCACAGACTTGTGGCCTTTGAGCTGCAACAAGCCGCGCGCTTTGGCGCCTGCCAAGAAGGCCTCGTTGCGCGACTCATCGCGCAGATAGAAGGGGATGTTCATGCGTGAACGACATGAAGGATCGACGCGGTTTTCGTACAACTGAGATTGATCGAGATAGTCGTACAGCAACTGGGCTTTGGCGATGTTGCGTTGTTCCATGGCAGCCACACCCGATACGCCATTTTCTGTTTGTGCTTTCAACCATTTGAAAACCAAACCAGCAATGTAGATGGAATAGGTGGGTGGCGTGTTGAACATCGAGCCGTTGTCGGCCACCAATTTGTAGTTGAAGGCACTGGGGCAATGCTTCATGGCTTTGCCCAACAAATCTTCGCGAACCACGACCAGCGTTAGACCTGCGGGGCCTAAATTCTTTTGAGCGCCGCCAAATGCCAAGCCTACTTTGGACCAATCTATGCTGCGTGACGCCACGTGCGAAGAAAAATCAATCACCAAAGGGGCGTTGCTGCCAAGCGCTTTTAAATCAGGCAGCGTGTGGTACTCCACGCCATCGATGGTTTCGTTGGTGCAAATGTGAACGTAGTTGGCTTGCGCACTCAATTGCCATTCGGCAGGCAAGGGGATGGTGCTGAACTTTGTGCTTTGCGCGCTGCCCGCTAAATGAGGTGTGCAAAATTGAGCCGCCTCTTTAAAAGACTTTTGGCTCCAGCTGCCAGTCACCACAAAATCAACGGTACCTTCTTGCGACAAGTTCAAGGGCACGATGGCGTTTTCGGCAATGCCGCCACCTTGCATGAACAAGATTTTGAAATTAGCAGGTACGGCCAGCAATTCACGAAGGTCAGCTTCGGCTTCTTCGTAAATGGACATGAACTCTTTGCCGCGGTGGCTCATTTCCATCACGCCCATGCCGCTGCCATGCCAGTCCAGCATTTCGCTGGCGGCTTGAATCAAGACGGCATCGGGAATGGCGGCAGGGCCGGCAGAAAAGTTAAAGGGCCGTGTCATTCAGCAGAACCGCTTTCGTCCGCACCACTGGCTGCTTCACCGCCCTCAGCCGCATTGTCGCCAGCCTCTTCTTGCACGTTGGCATCGTTCTCCACAATGCGTTGCAAGCCAGACAATTTGGCGCCGTCGTCCAAGCCGATCAAGGTCACGCCTTGTGTGGCACGACCCAATTCGCGAATTTCAGAAACGCGCGTGCGCACCAGCACGCCTGTGTCGGTGATCAACATAATTTCGTCTTCAGCGCGAACCAATGTGGCAGCCACCACTTTGCCATTGCGCTCTGATTGCTGGATGGCAATCATGCCTTTGGTGCCACGGCCGTGACGTGTGTATTCAGTGATGGAGGTACGTTTGCCGTAACCATTGGCGGTGGCAGTCAGCACGCTTTGCTGCTCGTCTTCAGCCACCAACATGGCAATCACGCTTTGCGTTTCATCCAGCATCATGCCGCGCACACCCCGTGCATTGCGACCCATGGGGCGCACATCGTTTTCGTCAAAGCGAACAGCCTTGCCGCCGTCGCTGAACAACATCACATCGTGCTTGCCGTCTGTGAGCGCTGCGCCAATGAGAAAGTCGCCTTCGTCCAAGTCCACGGCAATGATGCCGGCCTTGCGAGGGTTGCTGAATTCATCTAACGATGTTTTCTTCACGGTGCCCATGGAGGTGCCCATGAACACATAGTGATCGGCAGGGAAGCTGCGCATGTCACCCGTCAACGGCAAGACCACATTGATCTTTTCGCCTTCTTGCAAGGGGAACATGTTGACGATAGGACGGCCGCGTGAACCGCGTGAGCCTGCAGGCACTTCCCACACCTTGAGCCAATACAAACGGCCGCGGTTGGAGAAGCACAAGATGTAATCGTGCGTGTTGGCAATGAAGAGCTGATCGATCCAATCGTCTTCTTTGGTGGCCGTGGCTTGCTTGCCGCGACCGCCGCGTTTTTGTGCGCGGTATTCAGACAAGGGCTGGCTCTTGATGTAACCGCTGTGCGACAAGGTCACCACCATGTCGGTGGGGGTGATCAAGTCTTCGGTGGCCAAGTCTTGTGCATTGTTTTCAATGAAGCTGCGACGAGCGCCAATTTTGGTTTGGCCAAACTCTTGGCGCAATTCACCCAGCTCTTCGCCAATGATGGTGGACACGCGCTCAGGCTTGGCCAAGATGTCGAGCAAGTCTTCAATTTCAGACATCACTTCTTTGTACTCAACCACAATCTTGTCTTGCTCTAGACCGGTCAAGCGTTGCAGACGCATCTGCAAAATCTCTTGTGCTTGCGTGTCGCTCAGGCGGTACAAGCCATCGTTGCCCATGCCAAATTCTTTTTCCAAGCCATCGGGGCGGTAGTCGTCGGCATTTACAGCGCCGCCATCGGCGCGGGTGCGTGTGAGCATCTCGCGAACCAACTTGCTGTCCCAGCGGCGGGTCATCAATTCGGCTTTGGCCACAGGAGGTGTGGGTGCATTGCGAATGATGGCAATGAACTCGTCGATGTTGGCCAAGGCCACAGCCAAGCCTTCCAGCACATGACCGCGTTCGCGGGCTTTGCGCAGTGTGAACACGGTGCGACGTGTGACCACTTCGCGGCGGTGCTGCAAGAACACGCTGATCAGGTCTTTGAGGTTACACAACTTGGGTTGACCATCAATGAGGGCCACCATGTTGATACCAAAGGTATCTTGCAGTTGGGTCTGTTTGTACAGATTGTTGAGCACCACTTCAGGTACTTCACCGCGCTTGAGTTCAATGACCAAGCGCATGCCCGATTTGTCGGACTCGTCTTGAATGTGGCTGATGCCTTCAATTTTCTTCTCGTGAACCAATTCGGCCATGCGCTCTTGCAAGGTTTTCTTGTTCACTTGGTAAGGCAGCTCGTCCACCACGATGCACTGGCGCTGGCCTTTGTCGATGTCTTCAAAGTGGCACTTGGCGCGCATCACCACACGGCCACGGCCTGTGCGATAGCCTTCTTTGACGCCACTGATGCCGTAAATGATGCCGGCAGTAGGGAAGTCGGGCGCGGGGATGATTTCCATCAACTCGTCGATGGTGGCTTCGGGGTTGCGCAGCATGTGCA
>JBDLWA010000266.1:0-16433 GCA_039804505.1 Pseudomonadota bacterium | reverse complement strand
GAATTGCAAATTTCATATTTAGCTCCAACTGTTATGAAAAAACTCTAACGGTGCTCAGCGTAACTGTTTTGTAAGTTTTCTTGGTCGGGGTTTGCCCTAGGCGGTATCGCCCACGTGACTCACCCACTCGCCCCTGCACTTAACAGACATCAGACGCCAGGCAATTTATAGCCAGACAATTGTTCACGCAATTTTGTTTTCAACATTTTCCCCGTGGCGCCTAAGGGAATAGCGTCCACAAAAATCGCATCGTCAGGGATTTGCCACTTAGCCGTTTTGCCTTCGTAGAACTTGAGCAAATCTGCTGCTGTGAGACTGCTGCCAGTTTTTTTCACCACACACACCACAGGACGTTCATCCCACTTGGGATGCGCCATACCAATGCAGGCTGCCATCGCTACATCAGGGTGCGCCATCGCAATGTTTTCAATGTCAATGGAGCTGATCCATTCGCCCCCCGACTTGATCACATCTTTGCTGCGATCGGTAATTTGCATGAAGCCATCTTCATCGATGGTGGCCACATCACCTGTGGGGAACCAGCCATTCACTAAGGGGGATGGCCCTTCTTGCTTGAAATACTCACGAATGATCCAGGGGCCTTTGACCAACAAATCGCCATAGGTTTTGCCATCGTGGGGCAATGCTTCGCCGGCATCGTTGACGATCTTCATGTCCACACCAAAGATTCCTCGCCCTTGCTTTAAACGCAATTTCATTTGCGCTTCTGGCGGCAAACTTAAATGTTTGTTCTTCAGCGTACAAAGGGTGCCCAAAGGGCTCATTTCGGTCATGCCCCAAGCGTGCAAAACATCCACACCATAGTCATCTCTGAAGGCATCAATCATGGCTGGCGGACAAGCAGAACCACCAATGACGGTGCGCTTGAGTGAAGAGAAACGCAAGTTGGCGGGCTTCATATGTCCCAGCAACATTTGCCATACCGTCGGAACACCTGCTGCAAATGTCACCTTTTCAGCCTCTATCAATTCATAGACAGATTTGCCGTCAAGTGCGGGGCCAGGAAAGACCAATTTGGCACCCGTCATGGCCGCGCTGTAGGGAATGCCCCAGGCATTGACGTGGAACATGGGAACCACAGGCAAGATGGCATCGCGGGCGGAAATGCACATCACATCGGGCATCGCAGCAGCATAGGCGTGCAACAAGGTTGAGCGGTGGCTGTAAAGGGCCGCCTTGGGGTTGCCCGTGGTGCCACTGGTGTAACACATGCTGGAGGCTGTATTTTCATCAAGTTGCGGCCACTCGTAATTGCTTGATTGTTGGCCAATCAAGTCTTCATAGCTGAGCAAGTTGGGAATACCTGAATCGGCGGGGAGTTTGTCTTTGTCGCACAGTGCCACCCAGTGTTTGATGGTGCTGCATCGTGCATGAACCGCTTGGACCAAGGGTAAGAAGCTCATGTCAAAACACAAAATTTGATCTTCCGCATGGTTGGCAATCCAAACCACTTGATCGGGATGCAGGCGTGGATTTAAGGTGTGCAAAACACGGCCGGAACCGCTCACGCCAAAATACATTTCTAGGTGCCGATAACCATTCCAGGCCAGTGTGGCTACGCGGTCACCTTGGGCCAGTTTCAAAGCATCCAAGGCTTTGGCAACTTGACGTGATCGACGCGCCACATCGGCCCAGGTGTAACGGTGAATATCACCTTCGACGCGCCTAGAAACCACCTCGCCATCGCCGTGATGGCGTTCGGCAAAATCAATCAAGGAAGAAATAAGCAATGATTGCTGCTGCATGAGTCCGAGCATGTCTAACCTTATGAAAAAATGACAATGAGCGCTTTTTAGCATGACTCTTGTGTGATGGGTGTAAACCCTGTGTCTAGGTGGGTGCATCCAAACGCATCGACAATACAAACATGACTTGGATCAATCGATTTGCTAACTTAGACCCCGCTTTTTCGGCGGAGGTACTGCCCTCGCCTGCCCACGCCCCCTATTGGGTGGCGCAGAATACTGCGCTTTTGCATGCCTATGGCCTGCCACAAGCATGGTTGAACAACCCTGAAGCCTTAGCCGTTTTCAGTGGCAATGGTTTGTGGGAAGGCATGCAACCCACCGCCAGTGTTTACAGCGGCCATCAATTTGGCCACTGGGCGGGGCAACTGGGCGATGGCCGTGCTTTGAGTTTGGGGGAGTTTCAAACCCCGCAAGGCAGTTATGAAATTCAACTCAAAGGGGCTGGTAAAACACCGTTTTCCAGAATGGGCGATGGCCGTGCCGTTTTGCGGTCTAGCATTCGAGAATACTTATGCAGCGAAGCCATGGCTGGCTTGGGCATTCCGACTACACGAGCCCTGTCATTGATTGGCTCGCCTTTGCCAGTGTTGCGCGAAGAATTGGAAACGGCCGCCATTGTCACCCGCGTTGCGCCTAGCTTCATTCGCTTTGGGCATTTTGAGCATTTTGCAAATCAAGCCGACAGCACAGACGCATTAAAACAACTGGCCGATTTCACGTTGACCCATTACTTTGATGAACTCGAACACAGCCTTGGCAATCCTTATGCCGATTTACTGCTGCAGGTGAGTTTAAGAACGGCTAGCTTGTTGGCGCAATGGCAAGCTGTGGGGTTTTGCCATGGCGTGATGAACACGGACAACATGAGCGTCTTGGGTTTGACCTTGGATTACGGTCCCTTCCAATTTCTCGATGGTTTTCATCCTCAACACATTTGCAATCACTCCGACCATCAAGGTCGATACGCTTACGACAAACAACCTCAAATTGCTTATTGGAATTTGTTTTGTTTAGGCCAAGCCTTGATGCCACTGATCGAAGACCAAGCGCTGGCCATGAAAGCGCTGGAGCCCTATAAAGAAGCCTTTACAGCGCATTGGACCGAGCATTTTTCAAGCAAGTTGGGATTGTCAAATCTAACCGACGAACATGCCAAAACCAATATGGGCTTGATCCAAGATTTGCTCAAATTGATGGGCTCTGAAAGGACTGATTTCACGCTTTTATGGCGTCGACTCAGTCATGCAGCACCCCATTCCGAGTCAACGGCGCCAGAGTGGCAAGCGGTGCAAGATTTATTTTTAGATCGTGCGTCCTTTAAAGCCTGGCAGGCACAGTATCAGTCGCAACTCCAAATTCAAAACGATAGCAGCGCGGTCTCGCGCATGCTGGGTGTCAACCCCAAATATGTGTTGCGCAATCACTTGGTAGAAGTGGCCATTCAAAAGTCCAAACAAGGCGACCATTCAGAGGTGGATACACTCTTCAACTTGTTAAAGTCCCCGTTTGACGAACAAGCTGAGTTTGACCGCTACGCCGACTTGCCGCCTGCTTGGGCTTCCGACATTGAAATCAGTTGCTCTTCTTAGTTTGAATGGATCTTGCTATGCCAACCAATAACTTACCTCAGAACGACGACGAATGGCGCGCTTGGCTTCGTGCTAGGAATGCCGAACCCTTGGCTTTTGAAGTGACGCGAAAAGCGGCGACTGAACGGCCCTTCACGGGCAAATACGAAACACACTGGGAACCAGGCCAGTACAAATGCATTTGCTGCGACGCGGTGCTTTTTGATGCCGACACCAAATTTGATGCTGGATGTGGTTGGCCCTCTTTTTACCAAGCTGCAAATGAACACGCAGTGGCCCAAAAAGTGGATCGCAGCCATGGCATGCTTCGCGTTGAAAGCGTTTGTGCGCAATGCGGTGCGCACTTGGGACATGTCTTTGAAGATGGCCCCGAGCCTACGGGCCTGCGCTATTGCATGAACTCGGCTTCTTTGAATTTCGAAAAAAAATAAGATGAAATTAGCGCTCGATTTATTTCCCATTCTTTTGTTTTTTGCGGCCTACAAGCTGGGCACCATCTATACAGCCACCGCCGTGCTAATGGCCGCCACCCTCGTTCAAAGTTGGGTGATGTTCAAGATGGATGGCAAATTGGCCACATTGCAGAAAGTCACTTTAGGGTTGATCTTGGTGTTCGGCACCCTCACGCTGGTGCTGCATGACGAACGGTTCATCAAATTCAAGCCCACCCTGCTTTACGCTTGCATGGGCCTCGGCTTGTTGTTTGCTCAATTTGTTTTGAAAAAGAATTTTTTAAAATCCATGCTGGGATCCCAAGTCAATTTGCCGACGCAAAACTGGCATACCCTGGGTGTGGCATGGACGCTTTACTGTTTCTTCATGTCGGCCCTTAATGCCTACGTCGCCTATTACTTTTCAACAGAAGAATGGGTGAACTTTAAAATTTGGGGCTATGTGTTCCCCCTCACCTTCATCGTGGGAACGGGCATTTACATTGCCAAGCACATCCCCCCTGAAGACGCTTCATCTGCCGATCGTCCTGGCAACTCTTCTAGTTAAATATGACCCAATTAGGCCCTTTGCCCGCCAACTCGTCTTGGCAACCGCTCATTGAATCGGTGCTGAGAACCCAGTTCCAGCCCACTTTTTTAGAAGTCTTGGATGAAAGCGCCCACCACGCCGGCCATTCAGGCGCCAATGAAAGTGGCATGAACAGCCATTTTCGGGTTCGCATCGCTTCTTCTCAATTTGAGAACATCAGCCGCGTACAGCGTCATCGCCTTGTGTATGATTCGCTCCAAGAATTCTTGGACCAAGGCTTGCATGCTCTGGCCATCGAATTTCGATAACAAATAACTTTGACTTGCATATTGAGGAATCTAATGAAACTTTCAAAATTAGCTTTGAGCTTGGTCGCTGCACTGAGTTTCTCCGCTTGGGCGCAGAATTTGGCCATTGTGAACGGCAAGCCTGTTCCTAGCTCACGCGTTGAAGCCTTGAAACAGCAAGTAGAACGCTCTGGCCGTCCCGTGACACCCGAAATTTTGGCTCAGATCAAAGAAGAGCTGATTGCCCGTGAAATCTTCATGCAAGAAGCCCGCAAGCGCGGCTTGGATGCCAGCGAAGACTACAAAGCACAAATTGAATTGGCTCGTCAGAGCTTGCTGATTCGTGAGTTGTTTGCCAGCTTCCAGAAAAAGAATCCTGTGACCGATGCCGAAATCAAAGCTGAGTACGACAAATTTGTCGCAGCCAATGGCGGCAAAGAGTACCGTGCACGTCACATTTTGGTGGAGAAAGAAGACGAAGCCAAAGCCCTGATTGCCGACTTGAAAAAAGGTGCTAAGTTTGAAGATTTGGCCAAAAAAGCTTCGAAAGATCCAGGTTCCG
This sequence comes from Pseudomonadota bacterium, assembly GCA_039804505.1. GTDB lineage: Bacteria > Pseudomonadota > Gammaproteobacteria > Burkholderiales > Burkholderiaceae_C > Limnohabitans_A. The sequence continues at coordinate 11,245 of JBDLWA010000266.1, read as the reverse complement.
GCGCCAACGGTGGTGACTTGGATTGGGCCAATGCCGCCAGCTATGTGCCCGAGTTTTCTAACGCCATGGTGAAGTTAGAAAAAGGCCAATTGAGCGATGCGCCCGTGAAGAGCCAATTTGGTTATCACGTGATTCGTGTGGATGACATTCGCGAAGCTCAATTGCCAAAGCTTGAAGAAGTCAAACCCCAGATCACACAACAATTGACGCAGTCTAAGTTGGCCAAGTTCCAAGAAGACTTGCGCGCCAAAGCCAAGATTCAATAAAACGCAAATGGGTGTGTAGCGCACCCATCAAAAAAAGCACTGAAACCCAAAGGTCTCAGTGCTTTTTTTCTGGGCGAGTGATGGCTTATTTAACCCAGCGACGCGCGTTTTGCCACATCCTTAACCAGGGGCTGTGCGCAGAAACATCGCCAGAGGTGTAGCTCATTTGGACATTTCTAAAGACACGCTCAGGGTGCGGCATCATGGCTGTGAAGCGACCATCGGCAGTGGTCACCGCTGTTAAGCCGTTCGGGCTGCCATTGGGGTTGGCTGGATAGACCTCCGTGGCTTGCCCCCAGTTGTCCACAAATTGCATCGCAGCAATGGCGTTCTTTTCGTCACCGCGGTATTTGAAGTTGGCAAAGCCTTCACCGTGCGCCACGGCAATGGGCATGCGGCTACCTGCCATATCCTGAAAGAACAAACTGGGAGATGCCAATACTTCGACCATCGACAAACGAGCTTCAAATCGCTCGCTTTGATTGGTGGTGAAGCGAGGCCAATCTTGCGCGCCAGGAATGATGTCGGCCAATTCGGCAAACATTTGGCAACCATTGCAAACACCCAAACCGAAAGTATCGGTGCGTGAGAAGTACGCTTTGAATTCGTCAGACAGGCGCGAATTGAAGGTAATGCTGCGCGCCCAACCAATGCCTGCACCTAAGGTGTCGCCGTAGCTAAAACCACCACAGGCCACCAAGCCGTGAAAGTCTTTCAAACTGACGCGTCCCGATTGCAAATCGGTCATATGGACATCGTGTGCTTCAAAGCCTGCCTCCGTAAAGGCATAGGCCATCTCAATGTGAGAGTTAACACCCTGCTCTCGCAAAATAGCCACGCGGGGTTGGCTTAAATGCAAGTAAGGTGCCGCCACATTCTCATGGGGCTCAAAGCTCAAAGAAACGTTTAAGCCTGGGTTGCTGGGGTGTCCGATCAGGGCATGTTCGCTGTCGGCACACACAGAGTTGTCGCGCTGTTGGCAAATTTTCCAACTGACGCTGTCCCACACCTGATGCAAGTCTTCCAACTTGGCCGAGAAAATTTCTTGTGTATCGCGCCAAATGCTCAAAGCGCCCACACCTTTTGCAATGGTCGCGTGTTGAGGACGAGTCTTGCCAATGACGTGGCTGTACTTAGACAAGCCATGATCTCGCAAGGCTTGCATCACCTCTGCGCGATCTTGGGTGTTGATTTGAATGACCGCACCCAGCTCTTCGTTGAAGAGCGCTTTCAGTGTCAATTCATCGCGGCGCGCACTGATCTGCTGAGCCCAGTTTTTGGCATCGCCATGATCTGCGCGACTGTCTGAAATGCCATCGCCTTCGGTGATCAACAAATCCAAATTCAAAGCAACACCCACTTGACCGGCAAAGCACATTTCAGCCACCGTGCCAAACAAGCCACCATCGCTGCGGTCGTGATAAGCCAAGATCTTGCCCTGAGCACGCAAGAGGTTGATGACCTTGACCAAATTGATCAATTGCTGTGGATCGTCTAAATCGGGAACACTGTCACCAGATTGATTCAGCACTTGGCTCAAGACGCTGCCGCCCATTCTTTGTTGACCCTTGCTTAAATCAATCAAGATCAAGCTGGTGTCATCGAGCACTGCGTTCAATTGCGGTGTGAGCGTGCCACGAACATCCGGCAAGCTGGCAAAAGCGCTAACTATCAAACTGACGGGAGACGTGACTTTGTGTTGGCCTTGCGCATCAGACCATTGCGTCTTCATGGACAAACTGTCTTTGCCCACTGGAATAGAAATGCCCAGCGCTGGGCACAACCCTAGGCCCACTGCTTTCACGGTGTCGTACAGCGCGGCGTCTTCGCCCGGCTCACCACAAGCCGCCATCCAGTTGGCACTCAGTTTGACGCGATCCAACTCGATGGGTGCTGCCAACAAATTGGTAATGGCTTCGGCCACGGCCATGCGACCCGACGCTGCCGCATCGACACTGGCCAGGGGAGTGCGCTCGCCCATGCTCATGGCTTCGCCTTGGAAGCCTTTGTAATCGGCCAGCGTGACCGCGCAATCGGCCACAGGCACTTGCCAAGGACCCACCATTTGATCGCGGTGTGTTAGGCCACCCACGGTGCGATCGCCGATGGTGATCAGGAATCGTTTAGAGGCTACCGTAGGATGGCTTAAAACTTGAACCACCGCATCTTGCAAAGAGACACCCGTCAAATCGATGGGGGTGATGTTTCTCTTCAAACTTTGAACATCACGATGCATTTTGGGCGGCTTGCCCAACAGCACATTCATGGGCATGTCCACTGGATTTTTCAAAGCATCGTCTGTGGCCAATGCATCGTTCAACACCAGCTGTCGTTCTTCCGTGGCAGTCCCCACCACGGCAAAGGGGCAACGCTCGCGTTCGCAGAAAGCCTTGAAGGTCTCTAAGGACTCAGGCGCGATGGCCAACACATAACGCTCTTGGCTTTCGTTGGACCAAATTTCTTTGGGCGACAAACCAGACGCTTCAAGCGGCACAGATCGCAAGTCAAACCGAGCCCCTCTGCCTGCATCGTTGGTCAACTCGGGGAAGGCATTGGACAAACCGCCCGCCCCCACGTCGTGAATGGCCAGAATGGGGTTGTCTTTGCCCATGATCCAGCAATGGTTGATGACCTCTTGCGCGCGACGTTCAATTTCGGGATTGCCACGTTGCACTGAATCAAAGTCCAGATCGGCTGCATTGGCGCCGGACGCCATTGAACTGGCGGCACTGCCGCCCATGCCAATCAGCATGCCTGGGCCGCCCAATTGAATCAGCAAGGTGCCCGCAGGAAACAATATTTTTTGAGTTTGGATGTCATCGATCACGCCCAAACCACCCGCAATCATGATGGGCTTGTGATAGCCGCGTACTACGCCATCAACCACTTGTTCGTATTCGCGGAAGTAGCCCAACAAATTGGGACGTCCAAATTCATTGTTAAAGGCTGCGCCGCCCAAAGGGCCCTCGGTCATGATTTGCAAGGGGCTGGCAATGTGTGCTGGCTTGCCATGCACGCCATCCCAAAGCTTGGACACCGTAAAGCCCGTGAGGCCGGCTTTGGGCTTGGAGCCGCGACCCGTGGCACCTTCGTCGCGAATTTCGCCACCCGCGCCTGTGGATGCGCCTGGGAATGGAGAAATAGCGGTGGGATGGTTATGCGTTTCAACCTTCATCAACACATGGTGAAGCGCTTGTTCTTTGACATAAGCACCGCCCTGCTTGGCCACAAAACGCTCCACTTCATGGCCTGCCATGATGGACGCGTTGTCGGAATAAGCCACGACTGTGTGTTGTGGATTTTGTTGGTGGGTGTGGCGAATCATGCCAAACAAACTGTGCGCTTGGGCTTGACCGTCAATGGTGAATTGGGCGTTGAAAATTTTGTGTCGGCAATGCTCGCTGTTGGCTTGTGCAAACATCATCAATTCAACATCGCTGGGGTTTCGCCCCAATTGTTGAAAAGACAAAAGCAAATAGTCAATTTCGTCTTCGGCCAAAGCCAAACCAAATTGTTGATTGGCATTGACCAAAGCTTGGCGACCACCGGTTAACACATCGACATGCAAAAGTGATTGCGCTTGCAGTTCTGTGAACAAAGCCAGTGCGTCTTCACGGCGCGCCAAAATGGATTCGGTCATGCGGTCGTGCAACACATCGGCCAAGGCCAACTTCTGATCTTGATCGATGTTGTTGAGTTGGGCAGCATCTGCACATTCAACAGTGAAAGCCACCAGCCTTTCAATTCGCCGTACCTGCAAGCCACAGTTGTGCGCAATGTCGGTCGCCTTGGATGCCCAGGGCGAAACGGTACCCAGTCGAGGTGAGACGAATATTGTGAAATGAGCTTTTGGGGTCCCTTGTGCAGGAACAAGGTAGGGGTCACCATAAGTCAACAACTGACGCAACACCTCTTGGGCGCTGCCTTCGATGGGCGCTTCACTGGCCACCAGATGAAGAAATTGCCCACTTAAACCAACAATGTGGGGGTTCAGGGTTTGAAGACGTGGCAGTAATTGCTGAGCACGAAATGGGCTGAGGGCGTTTCCGCCGTCGAGGATGAGAGTTTGCAGGGTCACGGGGTGGCCTTGGGGCTGGGTGGCATACGGAAAGATGTCTCAAATACCGCTGACTGGGGCATTGAACGAGTGCTTATTTTAACCGCTGGATCCCCCTTGTTTTTACAAACTCACCACTTGAATGGGATAATCATGCCCCATGACGATCACCATTAAAGACGCCCAAGGCGCAGAAGGCATGCGAGTCGCTGGACGACTGGCCTCCGAAGTTTTAGATTATTTGACACCTTTTGTGGTGCCAGGTGTGACCACCAATGAATTGGACAAATTGGCCCATGATTACATGGTCAATGTTCAAGGGTGTATCCCTGCCCCGCTCAATTACCAACCGCCAGGTTATGGGCCTTATCCCAAGTCTATTTGCACCTCCATCAACCATCAGGTGTGCCATGGCATTCCCAACGAAAAAGCCCTCAAAAAGGGCGACATCGTCAACATCGACATTACGGTCATCAAAGATGGCTGGCATGGCGATACCAGCCGAATGTTTCTGGTGGGTGAAGCCTCCATTGCGGCCAAACGCCTGTGCGCCATCACTTACGAAGCCATGTGGCATGGCATTGAGCAAGTCAAGCCGGGCGCTCGTTTAGGCGATATTGGCTGGGCTATTCAGAAATTTGCTGAGAACCTCGGGTTTTCTATCGTGCGTGAATTTTGTGGTCATGGCATTGGTCAGGTGTTTCACGAAGAGCCGCAAGTTTTGCACTACGGTAAACCAGGCACTTTGGATGAACTCAAAGCAGGCATGACCTTCACCATCGAGCCCATGATCAATGCGGGCAAGCGTGAGATTAAGGAAATGGGCGATGGCTGGACCATTGTCACCAAAGACCGCTCTTTGTCTGCCCAGTGGGAACACACCATATTGGTCACAGAAACGGGTTATGAGGTATTGACACTGTCAGCGGGTAGCCCCCCTGTGCCCGCCTTCGTCAAAGGTTAATGCCATGGCTGACTTGTCGGTATTAAGGGACCAATATCGGCAGGAAAAACAGGCCTTGTGGGCGCACATTGCCAACAGCTCTGCCAGTGGAAGGGGTTTGAAAAGATCCTTGGGCCGTTTGGCTCGCTTGGCCGACGCCTTACTTTCTCATCTGTGGCATGACGCAGGGTTTGAACACGGTGAAGCATTGATTGCCGTGGGTGGGTATGGCCGCGGTGAATTGTTCCCCTCCTCCGATGTCGATGTCTTGGTCTTGTTGCCCGATGGTGCCAACACCGATGACTCGTCCGATCTCAAATCCAAAATTGAAGCTTTCATTGGTAGTTGCTGGGACAGTGGCCTAGAAATTGGCTCAAGTGTTCGCACGCTTCAAGACTGTTTGCTGGAGTCTGAAAAAGACATCACCATTCAAACTTCTTTGCTCGAGAGCCGCTACATCACAGGCAGCCAAAAACTGTACCGCCAGTTCACATCGAGCTATGACAAGGCGATGGATCCTCAAGCGTTTTTTGTGGCGAAAACACTTGAAATGCAGCAGCGCCACAACAAATTTGAAAATACCCCCTACGCCCTCGAACCCAATTGCAAAGAGTCACCTGGGGGCCTGCGAGATTTGCAGATCATTCTGTGGGTGTCTAAAGCAGCAGGCTTGGGCAACAACTGGGATGACTTGGCCAAAAAAGGTTTAGCCACACCCCTAGAAGTGAAACAAATCAAACGCAACGAAGCCGTGCTGAGTTTGATTCGTGCTCGCCTCCACCTGCTGGCCAAACGCCGTGAAGATCGTTTGGTATTTGACCTTCAGCATGTTTTGGCTGAATCGTTTGGCTACACCGCCAAGAGTTCTCCGGATGGCAAGCCCACGCAACGCGCCAGTGAAGTGTTGATGCGTCAGTATTACTGGGCTGCCAAAGCGGTTACCCAGTTGAACCAAATTTTGCTGCTGAACATTGAAGAATATTTGCAAGCGCAACGCGGCGACATTCGCATTGAATTGCGGCCTTTGAATGAAAACTTTTATGAAAAAAGTGGTCTCTTAGAAGTTGCGCAAGACGACCTGTATCAAAAGAAGCCGCACGCGATTCTGGAAACATTTTTGATGTACCAACAAACGCACGGTGTGAAAGGCCTTTCTGCCAAAACACTGCGGGCCTTGTACAACGTGCGCAATGTGATGGATGCTAAGTTTAGGAAAGACCCCGTTAACCGGGCTACTTTCCTCAAAATTCTTCAAGAGGACGAAGGCATTACGCATGCGTTTCGATTGATGAACCAAACTTCGGTGCTGGGCCGCTATTTGTGGGTGTTTAGAAACATCGTGGGACAAATGCAGCACGACTTGTTTCACGTGTACACCGTTGACCAACACATCATGATGGTGCTGCGAAATGTGAGGCGGTTTTTCATTGCCGATCACGCGCATGAATATCCATTTTGTTCACAGTTGGCTGCTGGCTGGGATAAGCCCTACATACTTTACTCGGCGGCTTTATTTCACGACATCGCCAAAGGCCGTGGCGGCGATCATTCAAAATTGGGCGCTGTTGAAGTGAAACAATTTTGTCGTCAACACAACATCGACAAAGAGGATGCACAACTCATTGCCTTTTTAGTCAACGAACATCTGACCATGAGCCATGTGGCTCAAAAAGAAGACCTGAGCGATCCCGATGTCATTGCGGCCTTTGCCAAACGTGTGGGCAATGAAAGGCACTTGACGGCTCTATACCTGTTGACAGTTGCCGATATTCGCGGCACCAGCCCCAAGGTTTGGAATGCATGGAAAGCCAAGCTTCTAGAAGATTTGTACCGTTACACGCTACGCATGTTGGGTGGCCGTGCGCCAGATGCCAATGCCGAAATTGAAGCACGCAAACGTGATGCCTTGGTTGAACTGGCGCTGCATGCAGAACCGCATGAAGGCCAGAAAGCGTTGTGGGACACACTCGATGTAGGCTACTTCATGCGACATGAGGCCAGTGAAATTGCGTGGCATGCCAGACAACTCTCTCGCTATGTGGGCAAAACAGGGGAAGCCCCCGTGGTGCCACTCGGTGGAAAAAGTATTGTGCGTGCACGAATTTCACCCATTGGCGAAGGCCTGCAAGTCTTGGTCTATACACAAGATCAAACCGATTTGTTTGCGCGCATTTGTGGCTATTTTGACCAAGCAGGTTTTAGTATTTTGGATGCCAAAATTCACACGGCCAAAAACGGTTACGCCTTGGACACCTTCCAAGTGGTGACCTCACTTTTGCCTGAGCATTACCGTGAATTGATCACCATGGTGGAGTCGGGACTGGCCAGCACCATTGACCAAAAAGGCCAATTGCCTGCTCCCACCAAAGGCCGGGTCTCAAGGCGAGTGAAGAATTTCCCGATTGCCCCCCGCATTACGCTGCATCCGGATGAAAAAGCGCAAAGCTGGCTGTTGGCCATTTCTGCCAGTGACCGGTTGGGCTTGCTCTACAGCGTTGCGTCTGTATTGGCAAAGCACAGCATCAGCTTAAAGCTGGCCAAGATTAGTACTTTGGGTGAGCGCGTAGAAGACACGTTTCTGATAGAAGGCGCTGCACTTCAACACAATCGTGAGCAGATTGCCATTGAAACTGAACTGCTCAACGTGTTGCAAGCGTAAGCTACGCAGTGCCGCAATGGTATACGGCGCTGAAACAAAACTTAACTGACACCCATTAGCTTTTTTTGCGTGGCGGCAAACCTGTGTGCTGCGTCAACACATTGCCTTTGCGCGGCGCTTTGCTAGGCGTGCTGGGCGTGCTATTTTTGCGTCTTGCACTTTGATAATCATCCGACAGGGGTTGCCACGTGGGGATGAGGTGATGTTTGCCATTGCCAATCAAATCGCTGCGGCCCATGGCCTTCAAGGCTTCGCGCAACAAGGGCCAATGCTTGGCATCGTGATAGCGTAAAAAAGCCTTGTGCAAACGACGACGCTTTTCGCCTTTGACAACATCCACTTTTTCACTTTCACGCGTAACTTTGCGCAAAGGATTTTTGGTGCTGTGATACATGGCCGTGGCCGACGCCATGGGACTTGGATAAAAGGTCTGAACCTGATCGGCTCGGAAACCATTTTTCTTGAGCCAAATGGCCAAGTGCATCATGTCTTCGTCACTGGTGCCTGGATGCGCAGCAATGAAGTAAGGCACCAAGAACTGTTTCTTACCCGCCTCGGCACTGAACTTGTCGAACATGCTTTTGAAACGGTCGTAAGTTCCAATGCCCGGTTTCATCATCTTGCTCAAGGGGCCAGACTCCGTGTGTTCGGGGGCAATCTTCAAATAGCCCCCCACGTGATGCGTGACCAACTCTTTAACGTATTCAGGACTTTGTACGGCCAAGTCGTAACGCAAGCCAGAACCAATCAAAATTTTCTTGATGCCCTTGAGGCTGCGCGCCTTGCGATACATCTGAATGAGGGGCCCGTGGTCGGTGGTGAGGTTGCTGCAGATACCCGGGAAAACGCAGCTAGGTTTGCGACAAGCCGCCTCAATTTCGGGGCTTTTGCAACCCAGTCGATACATATTGGCAGTGGGCCCACCCAAGTCGGAAATGACGCCCGTGAAGCCTTTGACTTTGTCGCGAATTTCTTCAATTTCACGCAAGACAGACGCTTCGCTGCGGCTCTGAATGATGCGACCTTCATGTTCAGTGATGGAACAAAAGGTACAACCGCCAAAGCAGCCGCGCATGATATTCACTGAGAAGCGGATCATTTCCCAGGCCGGAATTTTGGTCGCACCGTCGTGTGAGCCCTTCTCATCGGCATAACTGGGATGAGGGCTGCGTGCATAAGGCAAGTCAAATACCGCATCCATTTCGGCGGTGGTGAGCGGAATGGGGGGCGGTGTCATCCAAACATCGCGTGCCGTGTTGCCCTCGCCATGCGCTTGCACCAAACAACGTGCATTGCCGGGATTGGTCTCAAGGTGCAAGACGCGATTGGCATGGGCGTACAGCACAGGGTCTGACTTGACTTGCTCATAACTGGGCAAACGAATCACGCTGCGATCGCGCGGGGGAACCTTGTGTTGGCCCTTACCCGTCATAGCGGGTAGATTTGGGTTGGGCACAAATTGAAGCGGTTTTTCAACAGCCTTGAAACTTGCATTCTGCTGATCGGCCACAGTTTGCGCCTCGTCCTCTCGCGCACAGGTGGCACCGTTTTCACGAGCCTGCTCTGAAATCATGAGGTAAGGATTAACGTGCGCTTCCACATGGCCAGGTGTATCGACCGATGTGGAATCAATTTCAAACCACCCTTCGGGTGTTTGACGGCGAACAAAGGCCGTGCCTCGTACATCCACAATGTCCTGCACGGGAACACGCGCTGCCAATCGGTGCGCAATTTCAACCACGGCACGCTCGGCATTGCCATACAACAACAAATCACATTTGCTGTCGACCACAATAGAACGACGAACTTTGTCCGACCAATAATCGTAATGCGCGATGCGGCGGAGTGAGCCTTCAATGCCGCCCAAAATGATGGGCACATCGGGAAAAGCTTCGCGGCAACGTTGGCTGTAAACAATGGCCGCACGATCGGGGCGTTTTCCACCCTCATCACCTGGGGTATACGCATCGTCCGTTCTTATTTTGCGATCGGCGGTGTAGCGGTTGATCATGGAGTCCATGTTGCCCGCGGTCACGCCCCAGAACAAATTGGGCTTGCCCAAAACTTTGAAGGGATCGGCGCTTTGCCAATCGGGCTGGGCAATGATGCCAACCCTGAACCCTTGCGCCTCTAGCATTCGACCAATCACGGCCATGCCAAAGCTGGGGTGATCGACATAGGCATCGCCAGTGACCAAAATGATGTCGCAACTGTCCCATCCCAACTGGTTCATTTCTGCGCGGCTCATGGGCAAAAAAGGCGCGGTGCCAAATCGTGACGCCCAGAACTTGCGATAGCTGTTCAGGGGTTTGGCATTGCGCGGAAAAAAGGAGACGTCAACCAGTGCGTTCATGGGGCAGGAAATCAAAGAATGTCATAGTTTAGAGCCTCTCAAGGGGCAACGCGTTTAAAAGGTCTTTCTCGACTGATAATCTGACCATGCCCTTGACATTGCAAGCCCCCGTCAACCATGAACTGCTCATCAAAAAGAGTCGTTTTTTAGCATGTGTTCAGCCCATCGACAATCGGGCTCAAGCCTTGACCGTGGTTCAACACCTCAAACAAAGCCACCCCGATGCTGTTCATGTGTGTTGGGCCCTACTGGCTGGGGGTGATTCGGCAGCACAAGACGATGGCGAGCCCAGTGGCACCGCTGGCAGGCCCATGCTAGAAGTGCTGCGGCATCAAGACCTAGAAGGCGTTCTGGCCACTGTGGTGCGATACTTTGGTGGCGTCAAATTGGGGGCTGGCGGCTTGGTCCGGGCCTATACAGACGCCGTGGCGCAGGCTTTGCTCAATGCCCAGAAAATACCCATTGTTCGCAAAATACGGCTGAATTGCACGGTCCCCTACGATCTGGAAGGTTGGCTAAGGCGCCAAGCCGAAAAGGCCGATGTTGCCATCGTCCATGTGTCGCATGACAACTGGGTGGTATTTGAGTTCGAACTGCCTCAGATGGGCAGCGACGCATGGGTGAAGTCACTGAACGATCAGGGCCACGGAAAGTTGGTCTGGCACATGCCCGATGAAACGATTGCACTGGGATAATGAACGATGAACTCTGAAATCAGCGCTGAGACAGCACTCAAACACCCGCAGTCAAAAACCGAACTGTTCATTGTCTTTACAGTGGTTGCTTTGCAAGGCTTTGGGGGTGTTTTGGCCATCATTCAACATGAACTGGTTGAACGTCGCCAATGGCTGACCAAGGCTCAATTTGTTGAAGAATGGTCTGTGGCTCAAATCATGCCGGGGCCCAATGTGGCCAATTTGTGCATCACCCTGGGCAATCGCTATTTTGGCTGGACAGGCGCTGTTGC
>JBDLWA010000265.1:0-5217 GCA_039804505.1 Pseudomonadota bacterium | reverse complement strand
GCGCATGGCCATAGAACAGGTGTGCCAGCCGCTGGCGCACAAGCCGCCAAACACAGAAGCCTTCGCGGCTTCGTCGTCGAGGTGAAAAGGCTGTGGGTCAAATTGCGTGGCAAACGCAATGATGTCTTCGCGCGTGGGCGTGATCGTTCCCAGGTCACGCTCGGTGCCAGCTTGCATGTCTTCCCAGTAATAGATTATTTTGTTGGCAGGTGTATCCGTCATCTTCGGCCTTATTGAAATTAGCGCCCACCCGACACATCGATCAAGCTCATGGTGGTGTAACTGGCCTCATCGGACAATAACCACACAATGGCTTGCGCCACTTCCATGGCCGACCCGCCGCGTTTGGCGGGTACCAAATGCTCAAGGTCTTTGACGCGATTGGGAAGTCCGCCCGAGGCGTGAATTTCGGTATCAATTAAACCTGGGCGAATGGCGTTGACGCGAATACCTTCGCCTGCAACTTCTTTGGCCAAGCCCAGGGTGAAGCTGTCGATGGCGCCTTTCGCCGCTGCGTAGTCCAGATACTGGCCAGGGGAGCCCAGTCGCGCAGCAGCGCTGGACAAGTTCACAATGCTGCCGCCTTGACCGCCATGCCGAGAACTCATTTGCAAAATGGCTTCACGTGCGCACAGCATCGACCCCAGCACATTGATGTCAAACATACGGCGCCAGCGGGCCATGCTCATTTCGTCAAGCCTGGCAGACACATCGACAACGCCTGCGTTGTTGACCAATCCTTGAACGGGCCCCAGTTCTGCACGTACTTTTTTGAACATGGCCAAAACTTGTGCTTCATCTGCCACGTCCGCCTGCACTGCAATGGCGCGGCCACCAGCCGCTTGTACCTGTTGGACCACGGCGTCCGCCGCTTGCACGTTGGCGGTGTAATTCACTGCAATATCCCAGCCCTTTTGAGCTGCCAAAACGCAGGTGGCAGCACCAATGCCGCGGCTCCCGCCTGTGACCAAAACAACTTTGCGCATTGATGTCTCCTGCAGAATATTGAGTAAACGGTTAAAACACTGTCTGGTGCCAAGGCATGCAGCATGGCAGATTACCTTAACTAGGAGCTTCTTGTGAGTCACACAGTCGACTATTATTTCGCCCCACAAAGTCCCTGGGCTTATTTGGGGCATCAGCGTTTTCAACAAATTCTTTCGAAAACGGGTGCCAACGTACGAGTCATGCCCATCGATTTGGGCGGTAAAGTTTTCCCCATCTCTGGCGGCCTGCCCCTGGGTCAACGTGCCCCTCAACGGCAAGCCTACCGATTGACGGAGCTGGCGCGCTTTAGCAAGTGGCTAGGCGCACCCTTGCACTTGAAGCCCACTTTTTTCCCGGTGGGTGGTGACGATGCCGCCAAACTCATCATTGCTGTTGACATGACCGAAGGACCCCAAGCGGCCATGGCCATCAGTGGTGCTATTTTGTCGGCCGTGTGGGCGCAGCAACGCAATATTGCGGATGAAAAAACTTTGGCGGAATTGTTGAGCGAGCAAAATTTGCCCGCCAGTTGCTTAGAGCAGGCCTTCAGTCAAGCCACACAGCTGCGCTATGAGTCGTACACACAGATGGCCATCGATGCGGGTGTGTTTGGCGCGCCTTCTTATGTTTTCAACGGCGAGATTTTCTGGGGTCAAGATAGACTTGATTTTGTTGAACGGGCCCTCGCTAGCACAGACCAATAAATACATTAGGAAAAAATCATGGGAACCACCCTTCAACTGACGGCTGCCGATGGCACCTCGTTTCCAGCGTATGTGGCAGAACCTGCAACCCCTGCCAAAGCGGCTGTTGTGGTCATTCAAGAAATTTTTGGTGTCAACGCACACATCCGTGAAGTGGCCGAGGCCTATGCCAAAGAAGGTTATTTGGCCATCGCGCCCGCTATGTTTCATCGCGCACAAGCCAATGTAGAACTTGGCTATGCCGATGCTGATATGGGCGCTGGCATGGCACTCAAAACCGCCATTGAATCTTTGCCTGCACCCGGTGCAATGCAAGACATTCAAGCGAGCATCGACCATGCGCACAAGGTGTGCGGCGGCAAGGTGGGCGTGGTGGGGTATTGCTGGGGCGGTTTGCTGACTTGGCGCGCAGCCTGTTTGCTGAAAGGATTGTCAGCCGCAGCGCCTTATTACGGCGGCGGCATGACTACTGAAGCAGAGTCTGCTCGTCAAGCCATAGTGCCAGTGATGGCGCACTTTGCTGAAGAAGACAAATGGATTTCGATGGACTCGGTCAATGCTTTCAAAGCAGCACATCCTGAAGCGCAGGTGTTCACTTACGCTGCGCACCATGGCTTCAATTGCAATCACCGAGGTGCTTGGCAAGCAGAAGCTGCCGCGTTGGCTCAGCAAAGAACATTCGCGTTTTTTCAGCAGCACCTGGGCTGAGCAGGCTTAGCACCCAACAAGCACCAACCCAGCAAGAAATTAGCGACCTGATCGTGCCCAATAACGCTTGCGCCAAAACAGCCAAGCCAAGGTCAACGCGATCAGGCCCATGCTGCCGATGGCCCACCAAAAGCCAGCATTGCTGTGAAGCAAGGGGATGACTTCAAAGTTCATGCCAAAAATAGCGGCGATCAAATTCAAAGGCAAGAAAATGGCCGTGATGGAGGTGAGCGTCCGCATGGTTTCATTGGTGCGATTGCTTTGGGCATTGAAATGAATTTGCACGGCTGTTTCAATGCTTTGTTCGAGGCGGCGCACATGGTGAACAACGCGGTCGATGTGTTCTAGAACATCGCGGCTGCGCACTTTCAAAATTTCATGTTCTTTGATCAAGCTGCTGCTGGTGGGCAGCGTCCAAGTGTTCAAAGACTCCAGCCAGTTTTGCATGGCGCTTCGTTGGTCTTCACAAATTTCATCCAGATGATGCAAAGACAATCGTGCCTCTAATAGAGCGGACCAATTGTTGAACCGCGTGTCGGGGTTGATCAATTCGGCTTGCCAATGGTCCAACTGTTTGGTGAGTTCTCTGCGCAAATCCAAGTACACGTCGACCACTTGGCTGACCATGCGAAGCATCATGTCTGCGGGGCTGACGGGGATACCGCGCGCGCCTGCTGATCGATGGTCGGTGGCGTCGGCCTGGGCATTTGATTCAGCACGCACCACTTCGCTTGCGAGGGTTGCTGCCATTACGCCTTGTGCTTGGTCACTGGCGGCTAATAGCCGCGTCGCATAGGCTTCACGAATTGCACAGTCGTCTGGGTGAACGGTGAGAAGTACTTTGTCAAACACTGCAAAACCAATGGGACTGGTATCTATTCTTCTCAAGGCGGGTGGACCCGACAATTTGCCCTTTTGTGCTTGCCCGGCCCTTAAGTTGATCGGTTCTGATTCACGCGTGGCGCTGGCTAGCCTGCGAAACACCAATACATCGTAATAGGACGTTAAGTCAAAGCGCGAAGGCAATTGACCATTGAGCAAATCGGAAAGATGCAAATCAAGCAGGTGATGCCCGGTCAACGCCTGCAGCGTTTGTTGGACTTGATTTTGTTCTGACTCGAAATAAGTTCTGGAACAAGCAATCCAAACATAGCCGTTGGCCGGCAAGTCGCGCGGCATGGACAACGCCGCTTGAACCTTGTTTTCATTGACTGTGAAGACGCGCATAGAAAGTGGTGAAGGTCGGGTGAGAGGCGGCGGTCTGTCTATGCGCAGCTTGCTTAGGCTTTGGACAGCAGCCGCGCCGCATCGCGTGCAAAGTAAGTCAAGATGCCATCAGCACCAGCGCGCTTGAAGGCCAACAAACTTTCCATCATCACGCCATCGTGGTCTAGCCAACCATTTTGTGCGGCGGCCTTCAACATGGCGTATTCGCCCGACACTTGGTAGGCAAAGGTGGGCACGCCAAATTCATCTTTGACGCGGCGCACCACATCTAAATACGGCATGCCCGGTTTGACCATCACCATGTCCGCGCCTTCAGCGATGTCTAAGGCCACTTCACGCAAAGCTTCGTTGGTATTGCCGGGGTCCATTTGGTAGGTTTTTTTATTGCCCTTGCCCAAGTTGGCAGCTGAGCCCACAGCGTCGCGGAACGGGCCGTAAAAAGAACTGGCGTATTTGGCGCTGTAGGCCATGATTTGGGTGTGCACATGACCCCTGGCTTCAAGGGCTTGGCGAATGGCGCCGATGCGACCATCCATCATGTCGCTGGGTGCCACGATGTCGACGCCGGCGTCGGCTTGTACCATGGCTTGCTTGACCAATTGGCCCACGGTGGGATCGTTCAAGATGTAGCCGTCTTCATCGAGCCAGCCGTCTTGACCGTGGCTGGTGAAGGGGTCGAGCGCTACATCCGTCATCACCCCCAACGCCGGAAAGTTCTTTTTCAAGGCTCGTACCACCGTGGGTACCAGACCCTCTGGGTTGAGCGCTTCGTTGCCTTCGGGATCTTTCAGGGTGCTGTCGATGACGGGGAAAAGCGCCATAACGGGAATGCCTAGCTTCACGCAATCTTCTGCCACGGGGAGCAGCAAGTCCAAGCTCAAACGCTCTACGCCGGGCATGGAGCCAACCGCTTGACGTTGGTTTTTGCCGTCGAGCACAAACACGGGATAAATCAAATCGTTGACGGTCAGGGCATGCTCACGAACCATGCGGCGAGAAAAATCCGTGCGACGCAAACGGCGGGGACGGCTGAGGGGGTAGGGCGTGTGAATGGGAGTCATTGGAAAATTGTGCCTGATCTTTGTGTCATTCGGTGAATCCAATTCGACAGAAGCGTGAGAAATCTTGTTGCAAATCCAAGCGCAAAACTTGTCGTGCCCCAATTGACGGGGCTACACTCTCAGAATGCTCTGGATTAAAGCCTTTCACATTGTTTTCGTGGCCAGCTGGTTTGCCGGCCTGTTTTATTTGCCTCGGATATTTGTCAATTTGGCCATGGTGCCAGAGGATTCAACGGCAGAACGCGACCGGCTGTTGCTGATGTCCCGCAAACTCTTGCGATTCACCACCTTGTTGTCGATACCTGCCATTGCTTTGGGCATTTGGTTGTGGTGGGGCATCGGCATTGGTTGGGGACCTGGCAATGCTTGGATGCATGCCAAATTGGCGGTGGTGTTGTTGGTGGTGGGTTACCACCATCTGTGCGGCCGCATTCTCAAAAAGTTTGAAGCCCATCAAAATACGTACAGCCACGTTTGGTACCGCTGGTTCAACGAAGCGCCTGTTTTGATGTTGGTGGCGGTGGTTATTT
>JBDLWA010000264.1:0-8347 GCA_039804505.1 Pseudomonadota bacterium | reverse complement strand
GTGAGCGTTTGTACATGGACACCAAGTCGGTGTAATCCTTGGTGCGATGACCAAACTTCACACCATCAAAACGACTCAAGTTACTGGACGCTTCAGCGGGCGCAATGATGTAGTACACAGGGATTGAAAGCTCTGTGCGCGGCAAGCTGATGGGCACCAACTTAGCGCCCAGTTTTTCGTATTCTTTCAATGCAGCATCTACGGCGGCACGCACACCTGGCGCCAAACCTTCGCCAAAGAATTCTTTGGGAATGCCAATGCGCAAACCATCCAATGACGCATTCAAATCGCGTGCAAAATTCTCTGCTGGCACATCGAGCGACGTGGAATCGCGGTCTAAGTCGGGGCCACACATGGCCGACAACATGAGTGCGCAATCTTCAGCGGTGCGTGCCATGGGGCCGGCTTGATCCAAGCTGGAGGCATAGGCAATCATGCCGTAGCGTGAGGCGCGTCCGTAGGTGGGCTTGATGCCCGTGATGCCGCAAAAGCTGGCCGGCTGGCGAATGGAACCGCCCGTATCGGTGCCGGTTGCAGCAGGTACCAAGCGCGCCGCCACAGCAGCAGAACTTCCACCAGAAGAGCCGCCCGGCACTCTGGATGTGTCCCAAGGGTTGGTCACAGACTGGTACGCCGAGTTTTCATTGGAAGAGCCCATGGCAAATTCATCACAATTGAGCTTGCCCACGTTGACCATGCCCGCACCGCCCTCTTGCACGCCCAATTTGCGCACCACGGTGGCGTCAAACGGCGAGCGATAGCCCTCCAACATCTTGGAGCCGGCGGTGGTGGGAAAGTCGGTGGTGACAAAAATGTCTTTGTGCGCCATGGGCACACCGGCCAAGGGGCCAGCGGTGCCCGCGGCCAATTGCGCGTCAGCGGCTTTGGCCTGGGCCAGCGTGGCTTCAGGGTTAAAGCTTAAAAAAGCACCCGAAGTGTCGGCTTGGCTGCGGGCCAAGAAGTGTTGCGCCACCTCGGTCGCGCTGACTTTTTTGGCTTGGAGGTCGGCTGCCAAGGCGGCCACGGTCATGTCGTGAAATGCAGTCATGTTGGCCCCTTATTCAATCACTTTGGGAACCAAAAACAGACCGCGTTCGACCGCAGGTGCGCTTTGTTGGTTGGCTTCACGCTGATTGGGCTCACTGGCCACATCGTCGCGCAGGCGCAAAGCCACCTCTTGGATGGTGGCAATGGGGTGAGGCAGCGGCTCAACACCGGTGGTATCCACGGCGCGCATGGCTTCCACAATGGTGAAAAAGCCGTTGATTTGGTCCAACATGCGTTGGCCTTCCTCGGGCGGGAGCTCTAACCGAGCCAAATTGGCAATTCGGTCAATATCTTGGACGGTCAATGACATAAAAATTAACTCTTTACGGGCTCTTTACTGGCGCTGAAGCCCTCAAATTTGGGGCTTCTTTTAGCGTTTTTTTTCAAGCGATCGGTTATTATCGTGCGTTAGGTGCAAGCTCTCCAAAAAAGCTTGTTCAAGCCCACAAATTTTTCCCTTCAATGCCCCCCAAAACCGCAGTCAGCCGCATCGTGACTGCAGTTGTTTAGGATTTGTTATGTTCAGCTCGTTCCGCCGCTATTTTTCTACCGATTTGGCCATTGACCTGGGTACAGCCAACACCCTCATTTTTGTGCGCGACAAAGGCATTGTGCTAGACGAGCCCTCAGTGGTCGCCATTCGCCACGAAGGCGGCCCACAAGGCAAAAAAGTTTTGCAAGCCGTGGGTCACGAGGCCAAGTCCATGTTGGGCAAGGTCCCTGGCAACATTGAAGCCATTCGTCCCATGAAAGACGGCGTGATTGCCGACTTCACGGTCACCGAGCAAATGCTCAAGCAATTCATTCGCATGGTGCACCCCCGCAGCACCTTCCGCCCCAGCCCCCGCATCATCATTTGCGTACCCTGCGGCTCTACTCAGGTAGAGCGCCGTGCCATTCGCGAATCTGCTTTGGGCGCTGGCGCCTCCGAGGTGTACCTCATTGAAGAACCCATGGCTGCGGCCATTGGCGCGGGCTTGCCCGTGTCAGAAGCTTCTGGCTCCATGGTGGTCGACATTGGTGGCGGCACCACCGAAGTGGGCGTCATTTCCTTGGGCGGCATGGTCTACAAAGGCAGCGTTCGCGTGGGTGGCGACAAATTTGACGAAGCCATCATCAACTACATCCGCCGCAACTACGGCATGCTGATTGGCGAGCCCACGGCTGAAGCCATCAAGAAAAGCATTGGTTCTGCCTTCCCCGGCAGTGAAGTTCGCGAAATGGAAGTCAAAGGTCGCAACCTGTCTGAAGGCGTGCCCCGCAGCTTCACCATCAGCAGCAACGAAATTTTGGAAGCGCTCACCGATCCGCTCAACAACATCGTGTCAGCTGTCAAAACAGCGCTCGAGCAAACCCCTCCCGAGTTGGGCGCCGACATCTCTGATCGCGGCATGATGCTCACCGGTGGTGGCGCATTGCTGCGCGACCTCGATCGTTTGCTGTCCGAAGAAACGGGCTTGCCCGTCTTGGTGGCAGAAGACCCCCTCACTTGCGTGGCCCGCGGTTGCGGCATGGCCCTCGAACGCATGGACCGTCTGGGCAGCATCTTCACCAGTGAATAACACTGGCGCAACGCATGGCGCTGGAGTCTCTTGACCGCAGCCCCCCACCTTTCTTCAGGGTGGGGTTTGCGCCCCTGACCAAACTGATTTTTTTCGGCGCCTTGTCGGTGGTGCTGATGTTTGGCGACAAACAACTTCAATTTACCAAACCCATTCGCGCCGGCCTTGCCAGCTTGGTCCTGCCCGTTCAGTGGTTGGTGCTGCAACCTGGACAAGCTTTGTCATCTGTGAGCCAGCACTTTGAAAGCTTGGACGATGCGCAACAAAAATTGAAGCAGGCCCAGTCGCAAGTCTTGCTGCAATCATTGCGTGCACAACAAGTTGAGCAGTTGCAACTTGAAAACCAAAACCTACGTCAGCTGATGGGACTGCAAAGCAGTGTGGCCACGCCCTCGCAAGTGGCTGAAGTTTTGTTTGATGTGCCCGACCCCTACAACCAACGCATCGTGATTGACAAGGGTCAACTCAAAGATGTGGCGCTAGGATCTCCCGTTGTCGACACGGGCGGCGTTTTAGGCCAAGTCACTCGCGTGTACCCCTTGTCTGCCGAAGTGACTTTGCTCACTGACCGCGATCAAAATATTCCTGTGCTCAACAGTCGCACAGGTGCACGCAACATCGCAAGCGGCGATATCTTGGGTGGCATTCCACAAATCGAACTTAAATTTGTGCCTGCCGGTGCTGACGTCAAAGAAGGCGACTTGCTCACCACCAGTGGCATCGATGGCGTGTACCCTGCCGGCCTGCAAGTGGCTCGCATCTCGCACATCGAAAGGCGGGTCGATATTTCTTTCGCACGCATTCATGCCAAGCCTTTGGCTGACATGAAAGGTCGGCATGTGTTGGTATTGCAACCCATTGGCGCTCTGGCCGCGACAAAAGGCAAAACACCATGATCATGTCGCGTCGTGAAGCCCTGTTGCTGCCAGTCAGTCCTTGGTTCATTGGTGCCAGTCTGCTGATCTGCTTGGTGTTGAACATGATGTTAGGTTTGACACAGGCCATTTGGCTGCCGGACCTGTTGGCCGTCTGTATCTTCTTCTGGGGCATCCATCAACCTCGGCGCGTGGGCATTGGCATTGCTTTTTGCTTGGGCCTTTGGACCGACGTGCAACAGTCGTCCCTGATGGGGCAACATGCGCTGTCTTATGTCATCTTGAGTTATTGCGCTTTCACTTTGCATCGGCGACTGCTGTGGTTTCCCATCAAAGAACAAATGATCCAAATCATTCCTTTCCTTTTTTTGGCGGAAGCGACAGGTTGGATCATTCGCCTTACCACTGGAAATGATTTTCCGGGTTGGCCTTTGCTGCTCTCGCCCATCCTGGAAACCTTGTTGTGGCCTGCAGCCACCTCTATTTTGTTGGCACCACAGCGTCGAGCACACGACCCTGACGCCAATCGCCCTATCTAAATCATGGCGCTGCACCTGCCCTCGTTAAGCGAGTTGCGCAACACCGAGTTTGAGATTTTCAAATTTCAAACGCGCGTGGTGGTGCTACAAGGCGTGGTGCTTTTGTGTTTCGCTTTGTTGGGCATCCGACTGTTTTATTTGCAAGTCGTTCGGCACGAGGACTTGTTGGAACAAGCAGAGAACAATCGCACGGCTGTCTTGCCCACCGTGCCCAACCGCGGCACGATCATGGACCGCAATGGCGTTGTGTTGGCCAACAACTACTCGGCCTACACCCTCGAAATTACACCCTCACGCGTGAAGGACCTCGAAGCCACCATCGACAGTTTGTCCGAGATCATTGACATCCCACTGCGCGACCGGCGTCGCTTCAAACGCATGCGAGAAGAGTCTAAGAACTTTGACTCACTGCCCATTCGCTCACGCCTGACAGAAGAAGAAGTGGCCAAATTCTCTGCGCAGCATTACCGCTTTCCCGGTGTTGAAATCAAAGCGCGCTTGTTTCGCAACTACCCCTATGGCCATTTGGCCAGCCACGTGGTGGGCTACATCGGCCGCATCAACCAAAAAGAAAAAGAACAAATTGAAGAGAGCGATGACGAAGGCAACTACCGTGGTACCCAATACATTGGCAAGTTGGGCGTAGAGCAGCGCTACGAGCGAGAACTGCACGGCATCACCGGTGTGCAAGAAGTCGAAACCTCGGCAGGTGGCAAAGCCGTCCGGCGACTGGCCAGCAGACCTGCGACGCCAGGCCAAAACGTGGTGCTGTCGCTTGACATCAAATTGCAAAAGATGGTGGAAGACTTGTTTGGCGAACGGCGCGGTGCGTTGGTGGCCATGGACCCACGCACTGGCGAAGTTTTAGCCTTCGTCAGCAAGCCTACCTTCGATCCCAATTTATTTGTCGATGGCATCGACAGCGAAAGTTGGAAAGCCTTGAGTGAGTCGATCGACAAGCCTCTGCTGAACCGGGCCATTCGCGGCACTTACCCACCGGGGTCCACCTACAAACCCTTCATGGCGTTGGCAGCACTTGAAACAGGCAAACGCAGCGCCAGCGAAATCATCAACGACCAAGGCTCGTGGAACTACGGGGGTCACACCTTCCGCAGCCACGGCGATACAGGCCTTGGGCCTGTTGACATGGTTCGCTCCATTGTGTTGTCCAGCAATGTGTACTACTACTCACTGGCCAACACCATGGGCGTGGATGCCATTCACGACTTCATGAAGCCCTTGGGTTTTGGCCAAATCACGGGCATCGATTTGCCAGGTGAAGTGCGAGGCGTGCTGCCAAGCACCCAATGGAAAAAGAACACCTACAAGAAAGCCGAACAGCAACGTTGGTACGGCGGTGAGACCATCTCTCTGGGCATTGGCCAAGGTTACAACGCCTTCACCATGCTGCAATTGGCCACGGCAACGGCCACCTTGGCCAATGGCGGGGTGGTGCGCAAACCTCGCTTGGTCATGGCCACACAAGACCCCATTGCACGTGTAGACCGAAGCGTGGCCGGTGAGGAGCCCCTCAATTTAGGCTTCAAGCCCGAGAATGTGGTCGTGGTCAAGCAAGGCTTGATTGGTGTGGCCAAAGAAGGCACGTCTGCCAGAGTGTTTGCAGGCACGCCCTACCAAAGTGCGGGCAAAACAGGCACAGCTCAAGCCGTCACCATTGGCCAAAAAGACAAGTACAACGCCAGCAAACTGGAAGAGCATCAACGCGACCATGCTTTGTACATGGCGTTTGCACCTGCTGACGAGCCCCAAATAGCGCTGGCCATTGTGGTGGAAAACGCCGGCTTTGGTGCTGCACAAGCAGCGCCCATTGCCAGACGTGTTTTTGATTATTGGCTGCTGGGTGACTACCCCAGCGTCGAAGACATTGAGGCCTCGCAAAAAGGCTTGGCTGCATCTCCCATGGGGGTTCGCCGACGCAAAGAAGACATCCTGCTGACACCCAGCGAAGGTGTGGTGGGCGGCATCAAAAACCGCTAACACCTTCAGTTCATTTCAGCCCACCTCATTGACATGGGTGTTGATCATTGCGGCTCAATGCCAGCACGTTTGGCCACACCCGCCCACTTTTGATAATCACCCTTGATCAAGTTCGCAAACTCTTGCGATGAGCTGCCCACCGGCTCTGCGCCCTCAGCGGCCAACTTTTCTTTGATCTCTTTGCTTTGCAATGCTTTGATCATTTCTGCATTGATGGCCTGAACAATGGCTTGTGATGTGCCCGCCGGCGCAACCAGCCCATACCACTGCAAAGCGACATAGTTGGGCACGCCCGCCTCCATGACCGTTGGCACATCGGGCAAGATGTCCAAACGTTTGCTACCAGAAACTGCCAGCGGTCGGAGCTTGCCAGACTGGAGATGAGGCATAACGGTCAGCGCGTTCGAGAACATGCCGTTGACTTGCCCACCCAAAAGGTCAGTCACTGCCGGTGAAGTTCCTTTGTAGGGCACGTGCAAGGACTGCATGCCCGCCATGTAGTTGAACAACTCCATCGACATGTGTGGCGAGGTGCCCACACCCGCGCTGGCATACGTCAATCCGTTGTTGTCTTTTTTGCCCAGTGCAATCCACTCTTTCAAATTGTTGGCCTTCACACCGGGGTGAACCACAAAAATATTGGGCGCAGTGGCCGCCAAAGAGATGGGCGCAAAATCTTTCACAGGGTCGTAGTTGACCTTTTTGTAAAGAATGGGGTTCAAGACCAAAGGACTGGGAACAAACAACAAGGTATAACCATCAGCAGGCGCATGGGCCACAGCTTCAATGCCGATCATGTTGCCAGCACCAGGTTTGTTTTCTACAAAAAAACTCTGGCCGAACGCACTGGTGAATGCTTTCGCAAGCAAGCGTGCAATGATGTCTGTGCCGCCACCCGGTGCTGAAGGCACCACCATTTTGACGGGCTTGGTGGGGTAGCTTTGCGCTTGTGCGCCGCATGAAATGAACAGCGTCAGCGCTGACAACACCAGCCATGTTGGCTGAATCAAACGCAAGCATTGTGGAATGAATTTAGCCATGAGCGTGCAATGTTTGATGGGTTAAGTCGATGGGCTTGGCGGCGATCAATACAAATGCAATCACGCAGGGCACCGTGCCGTTGTTCACCCAATTGTGGATCGTGCCCCTTTGCACCAAGACATCGCCTTGTTGCAAATGAACGGTCTGTCCATCCAGGTCCATGTCGATGGCCCCCGACATCACCACGGCATAGTCGATGGTTTCAGTGCGGTGATTTCTGGGTGCAACACCTGGGTCATATTGAACAATCCGAAAAACCGTGTCTTCCTTGCTCAGCGTCGACACGTCCCTTGTATACCCATCGGTCGGGTCTAAGTTATCGACCGGCAATTGGCTCGTCGACCACACCACACAACTTTGATGGAAGTCTCGTCGCGACAAAATGTTGGTACACAACTCATCGTGGGTGACAACAGCTTTGCCGTTGGCATCATGTCCCGTGATCACGCGTCGAATTTTCATGAGGTCACACCTTTGAGAAACGTCAAAACCCGAGTGGCGATGGCAGGCTCTAAGTGCACCCATTCACCAAAAGAAATGATATCGATGTCTTGGTCTTCAATGGGCAGTTGAAACAACTGCGCGTGCGGCATCAATTTGGCTGCAGCAATGCCATTCACACTGGCATGTGTTTTGTCGTTGCCCGGTATGACCAACACAGGAACCTGAATCGCTTTGAGCGTTTCTTCATTGACGCCCATCACAGGGTAAGACGGCCCACTCGTGAAAATCTTCAGCCAATTTTCTTGGACCCGGATGAAATCTTGAGGGTCCATGCGCATCAAGATCGCCTCATTGTCAGGTCGCGCCTTGATGCGCTCCTGATAATCAGGCGTTTCGCAAACGGCTTTCATGCCGCCCTTGCGGACCGCATCAATGAAAACTTGGTAGTACTTGGAAGGCAATCTTCTGACGGCAGTGTCACCCCCCGTGACGCGAATCAGCACCAAGGATTTGACAATTTCAGGATGGCGTTGCGCCACCAAGATGGACAGTCTGGCGCCAGAAGATGCGCCGCCCAAAAAAGCCGGCGTTGCCCCGAGATGCTGGAGGAGTTCGGCCAGGTCATCGGCCCAAATGATTTCTTCACCCTCGCTGCCCTCTATCCGAACTTCCGATGCACCCGTGTTTCGGCGATCGTGGAGCAAGACCCGGTAACCACCTGCGGCGATTTTTTGGGCCAGCGAAATAAATTCGTTGTGGCTTCTTCGGCCACCCGTCGACAGTGCAAACCAAGGCCCTTGATCGCCAATGATTTGGTAAAAAATGTCGACACCCCGGATTT
>JBDLWA010000263.1:0-5902 GCA_039804505.1 Pseudomonadota bacterium | reverse complement strand
ATGTCGAGCCACTTCACAACATCTTGGATTTGCTTGAGGTAAGCCGGGGTGTCCAAAAAGAAAAGTTGATTGGTTCTGGGCTCGGCCATCACCGTGCCCCTAGCGCTCAACCATCGGTGCCCCGCATTGCCAGCACCTGCCGAACTGCTGGCTTGCAATCGCTGCGCAACGTCCAAGGCTTTGGCGTATTTGAGTGGTATGGCCAGGGCTTGCAAGCTCTCGGAGGTTTCGGACTTGGCAGTGATCCACAGCACGCCCTCACGGTGGGTGGCCACCAAACCCTTGGACTGAACCACAACCTCCAAAGCCTCTCGCCAGGTCATGTCTTTCAAGTGCAAACTGACAGGACCTGTGACACCTTCGGCCACGATCAAATTGTGTTTCCCTATTTCTGCCAAAGATTGCAAGAGCGCTTTGATCTCAATGTTTTGAAACGTCCATTTCAATTTTTCTTCAGCATCGGGACTTACGGCTTGAGCCGAACCTATGCAGACCAAGAAAGTCAACACAAATATCCTTCTGGAAAGCAGGCCAACGCCAAGCGCATTCATGGCTTGAGCCGATCCGAAACAGGTGCCATTACAGGCGCTGAAGTCGAGGCAAAATTTGAAATCGCATTTGATGCAGGATTCGGAGCTTGTGCCCACGCCAAAGGGATGGCTGTTTGACCATCTCTATCCTGAAGCCAGAGGCCTGCGCCATTGGCGTATTGAACCTTGCTGTTTTCAATGCCCAAGTTGTGTCCCGACTTCACCACATGAACTTTGGCGTCAGATTGCACAAAGGCCCAAGACAAAGCCTCACCCAAGGGGCCACTGGCTTGAGCTGAACCCACTATTCGCATCGTTGTTTGGGATTGATGTGGCAAAACATGAAGGGCTTCTTCCGCCACCTTGGCCGCAAGTTCATGGGCATCACGCCAAGCCATTTCAACGCCGGTATCGGTCATGGCATCCTGCGCGTCCCAAAGCATTTGTATTTGACCCTCCAATGCGTATCGGCCATCAGGCGTTGGCGACCACTTCAAATAGAGCCACTGCCCATTGGGTAGTTTTTGATCCAACCATCGCCAGAAGGTTTCCGTGGCCCAGGCGGTTCCTCGAAGGCTGAAGTGAAGCGACGAAGCTTCAAAACCGTGAACTTCTTTGAGCTTGAGCATCTTGAGCTGCAAAAGATGCAAGCCTTTCTGACTCGCCATTTTTTCAACTTGATTCAGCAGGATCAAACGCACATTAGAGTTAGGCCATGGCAATGTGAGCTCATCGATTTGCGACAGCAGCGTCAATTCAGTGTCTCGCTCTTGAGCCTGCTGAGTGGCAAGACTGGCAGCTTTCAGCTGACGTGCAGCCAAAGATACGCGCAGCACATCCAGGTCTTCTTGGGCTTTCAACCAACGCACTTGATGACTCACCCACCCCAGCTCATGAACACCCACATACCAAACGCTTGAAACACAAACCATGGCGATCAACAGTGGCCCAAGAACATTGAACAGGCGCCATGAAAATGCAGACCAGCGTGTTTGATTGATCCATCGCACAAAAAGACGAGGCCACAGACGAAAACAAAACAAGCGCAGGGCACGAGCCACGTGATGCAACACATCAACATCACTCATGGTGCAAGGCCTGAGGCTTTTGAGGTGCAGATGCAGCGCTCGAAGAAGACTTGAGTTGCGCTTGCATTCGAAAGGCGTAGCGTGGTGAGTCGGGCGGTATCGCTTGCGCAGTGGGTGCTACCCATTGAAATTGAGGCCAAGTGGGCACTTCTTGCCAATTAGAAAACGTCAGCAAGCGCTGATGCAAAGGCGCTAAATCTTGAGCCGACATAACCTGTCCCTCCCACACCATTTTTCCTTCTTGCCATTCCAACAATTTCAGTTCCACTTTGGCATGGCTGTGATGCGCGCGGCCTTGCAACAAATAGCTTTGAACCGCACTCAAACTTTGGCGCTCACTTTGACGATGGGCCAAAAATTGGAGGCGTTGGCGCATTTCTGTGGCAGCCGCATGGGTCGCATGTTTTGACTGAACTGCATTGACCCCACGCGTTGAATCGCCTTCCGAAGATGGCATGACAATTTGATTCACGTTCGACTGAACTTGCGCCTTCTCTTGTACCAGTTGAAGACCCTGGTCGTGCGCGTTTTGTTCTTGCCAACGGATGGTCAACAAACTGATCAGCAAGCCGCAAACGCCCCCCACAGATCGAAGCAGCCAAACGCCCTGTTCATGATGGGTTTGCGGTGCCAGAAAATGACTCATATCAACACCGGCATGGGCGGTTGATGGCTGTCGAATGAATCGACCACCTGCCAAAGTTGCACCAACTGAGAAGACGACAAATGCCAAAACCCAGACTGCTCAAAACGTCTTGAATGGGCCGTCAGTAATTTCAAGTTCAGCCCCAGCGCCAGCCACTTACTTTGGAGCGCATTGACCTGCGCTTGCTGGCACACCATCACCGCCAACACCAGGCGACCTTCAGGGCTGAGCTGCAATTCAAAGGCCACCGCCAATTCAGCCAAGGGCTGGTCCAACAAGTGGGCCGCTTCTAAGCAACATTCAGCCCGCATGTCTTGGCGCCCCCACTCAGGCAGACAGGGCATTTGAAAAGTATGAACCTGATGCGGCGGCAGCATGAGCGCAACACCGGGGCGGTGCATGACATCGACCTTCTTTTGACCGACAGGAGATTGACTTAAATTGGCTTTCACAAAAGCAAGTTGCTCGCTCAAACTGAGGGTCACAGGCGCACACATCAGGGCGTGTTTTGCGCGAAGACCGACTTGTTTTTGCACCCCAAACAAAGCCCACGTATCGCTGCCTTCATGGCTTACCGAGTTGCTTGCAATGCCAGCCTCCCCTGAAGGTATGGGGCGTGGAGAAACTGCGTAGGCGCCCCAAAGAATGGGAGCCCTGGGCCAGCGTGAAATGACAGATAACAAAATAGACTTCCCATCTGAACAAAGATTCAGTCCATTGAACCCGCGTTCTGTAGCCGAAAAGACTACAATTCCTGCCATTCCAGTTGCTTCCCGCAACATTCGAATTCCGCCATCTGCCCTGCAGTTTTTATAATGCGGTCAGCGGTTTTTCCCGCTTCAAACATGTCCAAAAACACCCACACCTCAAGCCCTGAACAACCCGATTTGGCACCAGCGCCGCGACTGCACTGGGCGCTCAAGGTTTGCCTCTGGCTGGGTGGATTGGTGGCAGCTGGCTTGCTGTCTGTTGTGTTGGTGGTGGGCGTTGCCATGGTCATGGCTTATCCTCAATTGCCCGACACATCGGACTTGGCAGAGTACCGCCCCAAGCTGCCCTTGCGCATCTACACCGCCGACGGCGCTTTGATGGGCGAGTTTGGCGAAGAAAGACGCAACCTCACGCCCATCAAAGAAATTCCGCAAGTGATGAAAGATGCTGTGCTGTCCATTGAGGACGCTCGCTTTTATCAACACGGGGGCTTGGATTACTTGGGCTTAATTCGAGCAGGCATTGCCAACTTGGGCAAACGCAAAAGCCAAGGCGCGTCCACCATCACCATGCAGGTGGCTCGCAATGTGTACTTGTCGACTGAAAAAACCTACACCCGCAAAATTTATGAAATTTTGCTCACCTTCAAACTAGAACATTTGCTCACCAAAGATCAGATTCTTGAGATCTACATGAATCAAATCTTTTTGGGCAATCGCGCTTATGGCTTTGCTTCTGCGGCTGAAACCTATTTCGGCAAGCCCCTGAAAGACATCAGCATTGCCGAAGCGGCCATGTTGGCAGGCCTGCCCAAAGCGCCTTCGGCCTACAACCCCATCAGCAACCCCAAACGCGCGCGTTCACGCCAGCTCTACATCATTGAGCGCATGGAAGAGAATGGTTTCATCACGGCCAAGCAAGCGTTAGAGGCCAAAGCAGAACCTCTCAAAATTAGACCCATCAACGACAAAAATCGAATTCACGCTGAGTATGTGGCCGAGACGGTGCGCCAGCTGATGTTTGCGCAGTACGGCCAAGAAACCTACACACGTGGCTTGAATGTGTACACCACACTTCAATCCACCGAACAAAATGCGGCATACCAAGCCTTGCGTCAAGGCATCATGGATTTCGAACGGCGCCAGGTTTACCGTGGCCCCGAAAAGTTCATCGATTTGCCCACCACGCCCAAAGAGATGGAAGAAGCCATCGACGATGTGTTGGAAGATCATCCCGACAACGGTGATGTGATGTCGGCCGTGGTGCTTGAAGCTTCGCCCAAAAAGATCGTGGCCATTCGCCAAAATGGCGAGCAGCTTGAAATTACGGGTGAAGGCTTGAAGCCCGCGCAATCGGGCTTGTCTGACAAAGCCGGCCCCAACATCAAAATCAAACGCGGTGCTGTGATTCGCGTGGTGCTCACGCCCAAAGGCACGTGGGAAATTACACAGCTGCCCGAAGTTGAGGGGGCCTTTGTGGCCATTAGCCCCCAAGACGGTTCCGTCAAAGCCTTGGTGGGTGGTTTTGACTTTGCCAAAAACAAATTCAACCATGTCATTCAAGCGTGGCGCCAACCCGGCTCTAGCTTCAAGCCCTTCATTTATTCGGCTGCGCTAGAAAAAGGTTTCACCCCCTCCACGGTGGTCAATGACGCGCCCTTGTTCTTTGACGCAGGCGTCACAGGTGGCCAGCCTTGGGAACCTAAAAACTACGACGGAACCTTTGAGGGTCCCATGACCATTCGCAAAGGTTTGGCCAAATCCAAAAACATGATCTCCATTCGAATCCTGCAATCGGTGGGCACGCGCAATGCGCAAGAGTGGGTGACCAAATTTGGTTTTGATGAAGAAAAACATCCGGCCTACCTCACCATGGCCTTGGGTGCCGGCTCTGTCACGCCCATGCAAATGGTCACGGGTTACTCGGTGTTTGCCAATGGGGGCATTCGTGTTCAGCCCCACATGATCACGCGTGTGACCGACCACAAGGGCAAAATTTTGGTGGACAGTCCGCCCGCCCCCATGGATGAAACACACCGGGCCATTTCACCGCGCAATGCGTTTGTCATGACCAGCTTGCTGCAAGAGGTGACACGTTCCGGCACCGCAGCCAAGGCTCGCGTCGCTTTGAAACGCGACGACATCTACGGTAAAACGGGCACCACCAATGACTCGATGGATGCGTGGTTTGCGGGCTATCACCACAAGTTAGCGGCGGTGGTCTGGATTGGTTACGACACACCCCGTAAATTGGGCGATCGAGAAACCGGTGGTGGCTTGAGCTTGCCCGTGTGGATCAACTTCATGGAAACGGCACTCAAATCATTGCCCGTCTCAGATGCCATTGCCCCTGAAGGGGTGCTGCATGTCAATGGCGAATGGTATTTTGAGGAATATGCCAAGAACGGCGGTGTCACCAGTCTGGGGCTTGGCAATGAAAAAGGCGGCGCATTGCCTGAGGCCGATGAGCGGAAAAAAATTATGGATTTGTTCCGCAATTGATCTGCTGGCCTAGCGTCAAAACGCCAACGTCACACCCGATTGCTGAGACGCAAAGCGCGAGAGGTTTTCAAAAAACTCACCCTCGCCCTTGGTGTCTAGCCACTGTGCGTCTTTGAATTTGTAGTGGTAGCCACCCGATTTAGCCGCCAGCCACACCTCGTGCAAGGGTTTTTGCAAATTCACAATGATTTGGCTGCGGTTGCTGAAGGTGATCGTGATCATGCCGCCTACCCGCTGATTGTCGATGTCTGCATCGGTTTCATCGTTGATGCGATCACAGCTGGTCTCAATGCGTGACAAAAGACGTTCGGCAGTATCTAGAAATTCGAGGTCGGTCATTACAATCCGTCACATGTTCAAAGTTTTGAGAATTTTAGTCATTGCGCAAACCCTTGGGGTTTGTGCGGTGGCTTTGAGCGCCTGCGG
>JBDLWA010000262.1:0-9430 GCA_039804505.1 Pseudomonadota bacterium | reverse complement strand
CGCCACCGGCGCGTTGAATGGCATGCAAGCCCACTGACAAAGGCTCGGCCAAGGCGGCTTCAGACAGGCTGAGGTGCTTTTCAATGGGGTGGGCTTGATAGCCTTCAATGATGAGCTGCTCGGCAAACGCCCCCTGAATGTGAGGGAAGGGCATGGCGCTGCCAAAAAAGCGCATGTTCAAGCAATGGTTTTGCTGCCCCAGTTGGCAGAAGCGGCAGCTGCCACAAGGGCGTGAGGGAGAGATGGCAATGCGCTGACCCACTGTGAGGTGTTTGACATTGGCACCCAAAGCATCGACCACACCCGAAATTTCATGGCCCAAGGCCATAGGCTGTTTGATGCGAACAGTGCCAAAACCACCATGTTGGTAGTAATGCAAGTCGGATCCGCAAATGCCGCCAAAAGCAACGTTGACACGCACCTGATCTGCTCCCATGGTGGGCAGCTCGGTGGTTTCGATTCTTAAATCTTTGGCAGAGTGACAAATGATCGCGCGCATGAAATAGCCTTTAAACGGGAATGCTTAGAGTGTAGCGGTGACGCCGCCATCCACATAGAGGATATGGCCATTGACAAATTTGGAGGCATCGCTGGCCAAAAAGACCGCTGCGCCGCCCAGATCTTCAACATCTCCCCAACGGCGACTGGGGGTGCGCCCCACCAACCAAGAGGAAAACTGAGGGTCGTCCACCAATTTTTGATTCAGCTCAGTTTTGAAATAACCGGGGCCAATGCCATTGACGTTGATGCCAAATTGACCCCAATCGATGGCCATGCCTTTGGTGAACATTTTGAGGGCACCCTTGCTGGCCGTGTAGGGTGCAATACCAGGGCGGCCCAGTTCACTTTGCACTGAACAAATGTTGATAATCTTGCCGCGGCCACGGGGGATCATTTTTTGCGCCACCGTTTTGCCAACGTAATACACACTGTCAAGATTGGTTCGCATCAGGGTGTGCCAATCTTCGTCCTTGTACTCATGCAAGGGGCCGCGAATTTGCATGCCAGCGTTGTTGATCAAAATATCCAGGGGACCCAGAGTTGACTCAATGCGCTCAACAGCTTGGGTGACATCTGATGCGTTGGTCACGTCAAACACGGACTCACTCACTTTCAAGCCTTCGGCCTGAAGTGTGCTGGCCGCAGCAGCAACTTTGCCAGCGTTGCGGCCATTGATGATCACATGGGCGCCGGCCTCGCCCAAAGCGCGAGCCAGGGCAAAGCCGATGCCGGCAGACGACCCTGTGATGAGGGCCAGTTTGCCATTGAGTTGAAATGATTGAAGAACTGTCATGATTGAATTTAACTAGAAAGCCATTTGAGAGGACCCAATACCAAGATGGGGAATGCAACCAGCAAGCCCATGACCACGACTTGGGAAATTAAGAAAGGCATGACGCCTCGGATCACTTCGTGCATGGGAATTCGTCCAACACCGCACACCACATTGAGCACGGTGCCCACGGGCGGTGTGAGCAAACCAATGGCATTGTTGATGATGAACAACACACCAAAATAGACTGGGTTGATGCCTGCTTCACGGACCAATGGCATCAAGACCGGGGTCAAGATCAACACGGTGGGTGCAAAGTCAAGCGCTGTACCCACTACCAGGACCATCAACATCAGCATGATCATGAGAAGGGTTGGGTTGCCAATGAAAGGACGCAGCATTTCAACCACTTGCGCAGGGATGTTGGCGATTGTGATCAGCCATGCAGAGACCAGTGCTGCGGCCACCAAGAACATCACCACAGAGGACGTTTTAGCGGCAGCCAAAATGATGCCATAAAGATCTTTCAATTTGATCTCTCGGTAGACAAACAGACCAATGACCAATGAATAGACCACAGCCACCACCGCAGCTTCGGTGGGGGTAAAGACACCCATCTTCATGCCACCAATGATGGTGATGGCCAAAAGGTAACACCAGAACGCATCAATGGTGACACGCACTTTTTCCTTCATGGGTACGCGCTCGGTGACTTTGACGTCGTCTTTGCGAGCCACAATCCACCATGTGATCAGCAAAGCCACACCCATCATGATGCCCGGAAAAATGCCCGCCATGAAAAGTTTGGAAATGGACACGCCGCCAATCACACCAAACAAAATGAAGCCAATCGACGGTGGAATGACGGGCGCAATGATGCCGCCGGCTGCAATCAAACCTGCAGACCGGTCCATGCGGTAACCGGCATCGCGCATCATGGGCATGAGCACAGCAGCCAAGGCAGCCGTGTCAGCCACAGCAGAACCCGACAAGCTGGCCATGATGATGGCGGCAAACACAGCCACATAGCCCAAGCCACCTTTGAAGTGGCCCACCCAGACCAAAGCGGAGTTGACAATTCGTCGGCTCATGCCGCCAGCATTCATGAGTTCGCCTGCCAGCATGAAGAAGGGGACCGCCATCAGTGGGAAGTTGTCGGCGCCATTGATTAAATTCTGCGACACAATTTGAGTGTCAAAGTTGTCGAGGTGCAGCATGAGTGCCACACCCGACACAATGAGTGAAAAGGCCAAGGGCATGCCCAAGGCCATGGCTGCCAGCAAGGACGCGATGAAAACGAAGACAGTCATTTGGCAGCCTCTTGCATGTGGGGTTTGGCGTCTTCTTCTGAGTCTGTGACTTGAATTAAATCGGCCTCATTGAAATCACCTTTGGCCAGACTGACCAATTTGCCAACGATCATCAGACCCATGGCAATGCTGGTGAGATAGCCCACACCATAAACCCAGCTCATAGGAAGCTCAGTGACGGCAGAGCGTGTGGTGGCATTGATGCCGTGCTGTTTGAAGGTGCCATAAAACATCAGGGCACAACAAATGAGCATTAAGACATTTGAGATACCAAAGGCAATTTTTTTGCCCGTGAGGCTGAGTTTTCTCACAACAGAATCGAGTCCCAAATGTGCGTTGTCGCGCATGGTGACAATCGCTCCCAGAAATGTGATCCATATGAAAAGAAAACGTGACAGCTCTTCCGAACTGATGATGCCGTCGTTAAAGCCATAACGAAGAACCACATTGCCAAAAACCATGATGACCATGGTCGACAACATGATGACCAAGGTGAACTCGGCCAGCTTAAAGAACAAGTCGTTGATTTTTTTCATAGGGAAACACAAGAAAGAAGCCCCCTTCAAATGAAGAGGGCTTTAGGACTGCAAATTACTTGGTGTTTTCGATGGCTTGCAACAAGGCTGGGCCATTTTTCTCACCAAATGTCTTGGCAATTTCTGCCGACACAATCTTTTGGAACGGTGCCATGTCGACGTTCTCAATCACTTGCATGCCTGATTTTTTCAGCTCAGCGACCACCTTGCCCGCGTTTTGCGCGTTCAAGTCGCGTTGGTATTTCGCCGCTTCACGTGCAGCGTCAACCACAATGGTTTGGTAGTTGGCTGGCAATGAATCAAATTTGCCTTTGTTCATGGCCACAATCAGGGGAGAGTAAACGTGATTGCTGACGGTCAAGAACTTTTGCACTTCGTAGAACTTAGAAGACCAAGTGACGTTGATGGGGTGCTCTTGTGCGTCAAAGGTGCCTGTTTCCAAAGCGGTGTACAACTCGGCAATGGGCATGGGCGCGGGGTTCATGCCCAAGAGTTTGAAAGCTTGAATGTGATAGGGGTTAGGCGTTGATCGAATTTTCAAACCCTTCAAATCGTCAGGCTTGTTGACAGGACGCTTGTTGTTGGTGAAAGCGCGCCAGCCGTTTTCCCAATAGGCCAAACCTTTCATGCCGTGTGGGGCGAGTTCGTTCAAAACGCCTGTGCCCACAGCGCCGTCCAGCACATGGTAGGCGTGCTGTGCATTGCGGAAGACAAAGGGCAATTCCATGGCAGCGGTGTTGGGCACAATGCCGTTGTAGTTGGATGCGCCGCTAGACACGATGTCGATGGTACCGCCGCGTACGCCATTGATCATGGCGGCGTCATTGCCCAATTGGTTGGCGGGGAAGATGGTGATTTCAACATCACCGTTGGTGCGTTGTTTGACCAACTCGGCCAATTTAAGCGCAGCAGCGTGTTGACCGTCTGTGGTGTTCACAGCGTGGCCCATCTTGAGGTTGAACTTGGCAGCAAAAGCAGCCGAGCCCATGCTAGCGATCAAGCAAGCAACTAGAATGCGAGAAATTTTCATGGTGATGTCTCCTGTGGTTTGACGTGGGTGAAAAATCAATCGGTGGGCAGTGCATATTCGTCAGCACTGAACACGGTATGGAATACGGTGCCATCAAACATGGCAATCAAATCTTTGGACACTTCGCGACTCTTCAGTCGAACTTCCGATGCCAAAGCAATTTCAATCGATTCACGGGTGGGATAGCGAACAGACAACACCATGCCAAAGTGAGGGTCTGCCACGTCGCTCTCTACTTGGCGCAAGACACGGACTTCTTGGGCACCTGGGAAGCGTGTCCACAAAGGCACAAGCTCTTTGCGGATGTAATCGTTGAAGGCCTGCTCTTTGCCAGGTTTGACGTTGCCTTGAAAAAATGCGCAGCGAATGAACATGTAAATCCTATGGTGGGTAAATCAGGGGAGGGCGTGAAGCGGCGCGTCCTTCAAGCTTTGAAGGGCCTGCTGAAGAATTTGCTCGATGGGTTGGTCAATGGACAGCGTGATGACATCCGTCTCATCGGCAGAGGGCTTTTCTAAAGTTTGCAACTGGCTGTCTAGCAAGCCTGCTTGCATGTAATGGCCAACGCGTTGTTGCATTCGTTGGCGAATGAGGTCGGGTTGCCCATCTAGAAACAAAAATACCAGGGGGCCAGCGTGCTGACGGATGCGGTCGCGGTAAATACGCTTGAGGGCTGAACATGCAACGATGCCGCCTTGTGCCGTGTTGTCTTGCGAGTCACGAAGATAGCTTGCAATGCGTTCCAGCCACGGCCAACGGTCCTCGTCTTGCAGGGCAATGCCAGCACTCATTTTGGCGACGCTTTGAGGCAAGTGCAGTTCATCGCCATCTTTCATGCGAAGTTGAAGCGCTGCACTGAGGCTTTGTGCCAAGGTGGACTTACCGGAGCCAGAAACACCCATCACAATGATTCGCAGTGCTTGCACTTCTGTTGACATGAATTTTGGCGTTGGTTTGAATGGTTTTGGACAGCGCTGTCCGAAAGGTTAAAAAAAGAGAACAGTCTTGCAATCAAATTTTCATTAGGGAAATCGATGGCAAATGGTTTGAATCTTTTTAGGTTAAATTCTTTGGATAGCGCTATCCTAGCGCGGAGAACAACATTTAACCTACGGTAAAAACCCTTGAAACCTGTTGCCGCCCGACCCAAAAACCACCGTTCAACAGGCCGCGTGACCCTGAGCGATGTGGCGCAGGCTGCAGGCGTCAGTCCCAGTACGGTGTCACGCGCCTTAAGGGGAGAAAGGGCTGTCGACCCCGATTTGGTGGCTCGTGTTGTGTCTGTTTCAGACAAGCTGGGTTATGTCCCTGATCCCGCTGCCAGGGCACTGGCCTCACAACGAAGTGACCATGTCACCATCTTGATTCCCTTGTTGTCCAACACCTTGTTTGTCGATTTGTTGGAAGCGGCTCAAAGAACTTTGCGCGGGGCAGGTTTTCAAACCCTGATGGGTGTAACGCACTACAACGCAGGTGAGGAAGAACAACTCTTGCGTGAGCAATTGCACCATCGCCCTGCAGGCATGTTGATCACGGGCTTGGATCACAGCCCAGCCACACAAAAATTGATGGCTAGAAGCAATGTTCCGTGCGTTCATTTAATGGACTTGCCGTCCGAAGTTCAGGACTTAGATACTGCAGGACAAGACCAGCCCGCTGACAAAAACATTCCCTATTGCGTTGGTTTTAGGCAAACAGAGGCAGGGGAAGCCATGACCCATTACCTCTTGGGTCAAGGTAAAAAGCGCATTGTGTTTGCGGCGGCACAACTCGATCCTCGCGTGATGCAACGATTGTGGGGTTGGCGCAAAGCCTTGAAGTCAGTCGATTTGTACGATGCCAATTTGGAATGGCTCAACCCGGCCCCATCTTCTTTGGCATTAGGCGGTTTGATGTTCGAGCAAATCTTGAAACAAAGTCCCTCGGTCGATGCCATCTTCTTTTGCAACGACGATTTGGCGCAGGGCGCTTTGTTGGCAGCCATGCGCATGTCGATTGCCGTCCCTCAGCAAATTGCCATTGCTGGATTCAACGATTTAACGGGCAGTGATCAAATGTGGCCGCCCTTAACAACCGTCAGAACGCCGCGTGCGCAAGTGGGAGAAGCAGCAGCCAAGATGTTGCTGCAACTCATTCATGGCGAAGTGCCAGAACAGCCGCAATTAGACCTAGGCTTTGAAATTGTGGCGCGGCAAAGCGCCTAGTAAAACTTTTAAAAGTCAGTGCGCTGAAGCTGAGTCCGACAAAACATTGAGCAAGGGTTGGCCCGCCCACAATCGATTGATGTTGTCGGCGATCGTTTGTTTTCGTCTTTGTACGGTGCCCTCTGTCCATCCAGACATGTGGGGCGTCATGACAACGTTTTTTAAACTGGCAAAGTCATATTGCGAGGGCGCACAAGTGGCTGTCTCAGAGCTTGGGTATTGATACCATGTGTCGATCAACGCACCGGCAATGACTTGATTTTTAAGAGCCTCATAGAGTGCAGACTCATCGATGACGGCGCCGCGCCCCACATTGACCAAGATGGCATCGCGCCTCATGCTTTGGATGGCTTGCGCGTTGACCAAACCTTTTGTGTTGTCGGTCAAAGGCAAGGTGACCACCAAAGCGTCACAAGACCCCATGAAAGCGTTTAAGTTGTCCAAGCCAAATGACGCATCGACGTCGGTGCTTTGAACCTGACTTCGGTTTGCCACCACAACACGCATGCCAAACGCTTTGGCACGATGCGCCAATGTTTTGGCAATGTGGCCAAAGCCCAGCAGGCCAATGGTTTGCGAACCCAGTTCAGTTCGAAGAGCTCCAGGTCGCCCAGCAAAATAATGCCATTGACCTTCACGCAGTGCTTGGTCGGCTTGCAGTAAAGGGACGTGTCGTGACAAGAGAGCCGCCATCACATATTCAGCGATGGCGTTTTCATGGCCGAAGCAATTGGCAAGGATGGCCTTGGGTGGCAAGCAATGGCGTTGAATGCCATCGGTTCCTGCGGAGGGCGCTTGAAAAAGACGCATGCTTTGGGGTCGAGGCATGCTGTCATTTAAGGTGATGCCCACAATCACATCGGCCGTTTGAAAATGCGCGATATCTTCAGCGCGATCTAGTGCCTGCGCAACAGACACAATCTGGTGCGGGTGCTGAAGGAGTCCTTCTAAATCGGTCCGAAAGTTAGCAGCGTTATCGCCATGAAAAACGATTTTGAGAGCATTTGCCATGGCGATTGCTTGCAATAGAAAGTGAAAAAAAGCGCTAGTCTGTTTTAGTCAGCTTGAGTCTGATTAGTCAGCTTTCGCTCCCGAGGCTCTGACAATAGGGCCCCACCGTTGCACTTCCGCTTTGTTCATGTCGGCCATGGTCTCTGGGCTGGTGCCATGAATGATGTAGCCCAATTCAGTCATGCGCTTCACAAAGTCAGGTGACTTACTGCCTTTGATCACTTCCGCGTTGAGTTTGCTGACAATCTCTTTGGGGGTATTGGCCGACACCATGAGACCAAACCAAACACCTGATTCATAGCCAGTCAGGCCCGCTTCAGCAATGGTGGGAACGTCGGGCAAAGAGGGGTCGCGTTTGGCGCCGGTAGTAGCCAGTGCTTTTAGTTTGCCGGCTTTGATGTGTGGCAAGGCAGAGGGGATATTGTCAAACATCATCATGACCTGACCGCCCAACAAATCGTTCATGGCAGGCGCACTGCCTTTATAGGGAATGTGAGTCATGGGAATGTTGGACAGAGAACGGAACATCTCGCCAGACATATGGGTGCTGGTGCCACTGCCGCTGGAAGCGTAGTTGAGGGCACTGTTGGGCGCCTTGCCGAGGGCAATGACTTCATTGACCGAGTTGGCTTTCACAGAGGGGTGCAGCACCAACACATTGTTCAAAGACACCAACATCGACACGGGTGCAAGATCTTTACTGGGATCGAATGGCATCTTGGCATACAAAGCGGGGTTGATGGCCTGGATACCACTGGTGGTCATGAGCAGGGTGTAGCCATCGGGCGCAGAGCGGGCGACTTCGGCGCTACCAATGTTGCCACCGGCCCCAGGCTTGTTGTCGACCGTGACGGGTTGGCCTAAATTTTTGGCCAATTCAAGCGCAATGGCTCGGGATGCAATGTCTACAGCGCCCCCAGGAGGGAAGGGACAGACCAAACGAATGGGTTTGTTGGGATAGCTTTGTGCCAAAACAGGACTGGCCGTGCCGATGAAGCCAGCAAATCCAAGGGCCACCGCTAAAGCAGAGAGCCACTTCTTTGGGGATGAAGAGGTTTGAGAAGATGCCATGTGAACTCCACAATCAAAATGAGCTACAAGCCTATGAGAATTTCACGAATTTGTGCACAGGATATTCCCTTGGACTGACCCCTAGGGGTCACCTCGGCGTCTGGATTTCAAGGTTTAATGCTGGCATTGCCCAGCTTGTGAGGACACATGCCCATCCTGCCTTCTATTTTGCTCAACGTCGGTCATGCACTAGATCATTTGTTTTTGTTGATCTTTGCGACGGCCGTGAGTGCCATTGCACAAGATTTCGGTGTGGGTCGATGGGAGGACATGATGCCTTACACCGTCGGTGCATTTGTCATGTTCGGACTGGGATCGATCCCAGCAGGCCGCTTGGGCGACTTATGGGGGCGCCGCCAAATGATGCTGGTGTTTTATTTTGGCATGGGCTTGTCCGCCATTGCGGTGGGTTTCACTCAAACGCCACTTCAAATGGCCATCGCATTAACCGTCTTGGGGATTTTTTCTGCCATCTATCACCCAGTGGGAATTCCCATGCTGGTGCAAAAGTCTGAGCGACCAGGTTTGACCATTGGTGTGAATGGCCTGGCCGGTAATTTGGGCATTGCCATGGCCGCATTGTCGACAGGATTTTTGGTCGCATGGCAGGGCTGGCGTGTGGCGTTTTGGGTGCCAGGCGTAGTCTCCATCGTGTGCGGTGTGTTGTTTGCCATGTCAGCACCCCATGAGACCGTGGCACCCTCCAAGAAAAAATCCACGGTGGTTCAATTGCCCAAGCATTTGGCGTGGCGCACTTTTGTGGTGATGGTGGCCACCTCTACGACCACCAGCTTGTTGTTCAACATCACCACCAATGGCAATGCGCAGTTGCTTGCAGAGCGCTTGGATGGATTGGTTTCGGACCCTTCGCGCTTGGGGGTTTTGTTGGCGCTGATTTACGCTGTGGCGTCATTGGCCCAATTGGTGGTGGGGCGTTTGCTCGATTGGCTACCTGTTAAACCACTTTTTTTCAGCATCTTGTTTTTGCAAATTGT
>JBDLWA010000261.1:0-5184 GCA_039804505.1 Pseudomonadota bacterium | reverse complement strand
ATCCATGTCACCCCACCGAATAGGGATGATCATTTCGTGAACTTTTTTCTTGATCTCGGGTATTTCGAATTTCATGCTTGACGTCTCTGATCTGGGACAAACGGGGGGCGGGATATCACTGTTTCTTGCGAGACAGATTCTGCCTGTTCCGCGCTTAAAATGAGTCACACGGCCGACACAGGCTCACCAAATCCTCAACTTAATGCGAGTCTTTCAATGACACCCGAAGAGATTTTGAACACACACGGTCCCCGCGAATCGATGGCATACGACGTGGTCGTGGTGGGCGGTGGCCCCGCCGGTTTGTCCACAGCCATTCGCTTAAAGCAGTTGGCCCAAGAAAAAGGCAATGACGTTTCTGTGGTGGTTTTGGAAAAAGGTTCCGAGCCCGGTGCCCACATTTTGTCGGGCGCCATCATGGACCCCATCGCCCTGACTGAACTCTTTCCC
Source organism: Pseudomonadota bacterium (assembly GCA_039804505.1). Taxonomy (GTDB): domain Bacteria; phylum Pseudomonadota; class Gammaproteobacteria; order Burkholderiales; family Burkholderiaceae_C; genus Limnohabitans_A. The sequence goes on along the minus strand of JBDLWA010000261.1, from coordinate 4,734 downwards.
AATTGGAAAGAAATGGGCGCCCCCTTGAACCAACCGGTCACAGAAGATGTCTTCTTGATGACCACAGAAAATGGCGCCACACGCGTTCCCAATTTTGCACTGCCCCCCTGCTTTCACAACGATGGCAACTACATCATCAGCTTGGGCAATCTGACCCGTTGGTTGGGCGAACAAGCCGAAGCCTTGGGCGTTGAAATCTTCCCAGGCTTTACGGCTGCAGAGGTGTTGTACAACGAAGATGGCTCGGTCAAAGGCGTGGCCACGGGCAACATGGGCATCGGCAAAGATGGCGAGCCCACCGACAGCTTCCAACTGGGCATGGAACTGCATGCCAAGTACACCGTGTTTGCAGAAGGCGCACGTGGCCACTTGGGCAAACAAGTCATTGCCAAATTCAAATTGGACGACGGCAAAGATCCGCAAAGCTACGGCATTGGCATCAAAGAATTGTGGGAGGTTGACCCAGCACGTCACCAAGCCGGTTTGGCCTTGCACAGTGCAGGCTGGCCGCTCGACGAAAACACCTACGGCGGCTCTTTCTTGTACCACATGGAAGACAACAAAGTGGTGGTCGGCTTTGTGGTGGGTTTGGATTACACCAACCCCTGGCTCAGCCCCTTCGAAGAATTCCAACGCTTCAAAACACACCCCAACATCCGTTGGTACTTTGAAGGCGACGAGGCCAAAGGCATTGCGCCCGCCAAACGCATTTCTTATGGCGCGCGCGCCATTACGGCCGGTGGTTTGTTGTCCCTGCCCAAAACCGTTTTCCCAGGGGGCGCCTTGGTGGGTTGCGAAGCCGGCTACCTCAACGCCAGCCGCATCAAGGGCAGCCACGCCGCTATCAAAACGGGTATGTTGGCCGCCGAAGCAGCCTACGACGCGTTGCAAGCTGGCCGCTCACACGACGAACTCAGCGCTTACCCCGAAGCTTTTGAAAACAGCTGGCTACACACCGAGCTGAACAAGGCCCGCAACTTCAAGCAGTGGTTCAAAAAAGGCCGCACGGTAGGTACCCTCATGACCGGTATTGAACAGTTCGTGCTGCGTGGCCACGTGCCATGGACCCTTCGCCGTGCCGCGGCCGACCACACTTACCTCAAGCCTGCGGCCGAATGCCAGCCCATTCAGTACCCCAAGCCCGATGGCAAGCTCACCTTCGATCGTTTGTCGAGTGTGTTCATTAGCAACACCAACCACGAAGAGAACCAGCCGGCCCACCTCACCTTGAAAGACGCCAGCGTGCCCGTGAGCATCAACTTGGCGAGATTTGCAGGTCCAGAGGCACGTTATTGCCCTGCCGGTGTCTACGAGTACGTTAAAAACGAAGACCAATCTGATCGTCTGCAAATCAATGCGCAAAACTGTGTGCATTGCAAAACCTGCGACATCAAAGACCCGACGCAAAACATTGTCTGGGTCACACCAGAAGGTGGCGGTGGTCCCAACTACTCCGGCATGTAAAAAGTGCAGGCGGGTTCGAAAGACCTGTTTATAATTTCAACTGTCAGGAGAGTGCGGCCTTTTTGAGGCCGCCACCGAAGGCGCAGGAAATGTCAAAATTTCTGAACGCTCAGGTACCCAGGACTGACAAACGTTGTTAACTTTGGTTATCAACGCATCCTCACTGGAGAGAGAGGGCGGACCATCCGGTCGAACCCTCCACCGAAGGCGCAACCCGCAGTGGCTCTTTCAATCGAAAGACTCAACCGGCGAATCGCTCAGGTAAAGCGGACAGCGAGGGCAACCCATGATTTCGGTCATGGCATGACTTTGCCCTTGGAGATTTCAATTGTCCGCTGATACCGTTTTGCTCAACACCCCCCTGAATGCTTTGCACATCGAGCTTGGCGCTCGCATGGTGCCATTTGCCGGCTACAGCATGCCTGTGCAATACCCCATGGGTTTGATGGCCGAGCACCACCATACCCGTGCCGAAGCGGGCCTGTTTGATGTGTCCCACATGGGCCAGTTGCAACTGGTTGGGCCTGACGCTGCAGCCGCCTTTGAGTCCTTGATGCCCGTCGATGTCATCGACTTGCCCGTCGGCAAACAGCGCTATGGTTTGTTGCTCACCGATGAAGGCACTATCATCGATGACTTGATGTTTGTGAACCGTGGTACCGACATTTTTGTGATCGTCAACGGCGCTTGCAAAGTGAATGACATCGCGCACATTCAAGCGCGCATTGGCACGCGTTGCCAAGTGATTCCCATGCCCGAGCGTGCGCTCTTGGCGTTGCAAGGACCTAAGGCTGTTGACGCCCTGTCGCGCATGGTGCCAGGCGTAGAAAAACTGGTCTTCATGACGGGGGCTTCTTTCAATTGGCAAGGCGCCGAGTTGTTCATCACACGCTCTGGCTATACCGGCGAAGATGGCTTTGAAATTTCAGTTCACAACGATGATGTGACGGCCTTTGCGCGCGCCTTGTTGGCGCAAACAGAAGTGAAAGCCATTGGCTTGGGCGCACGCAATTCCTTGCGCTTAGAAGCCGGCTTGTGCTTGTACGGCAACGACATTGACACCACCACCACGCCCATCGAAGCCGGCCTCAATTGGGCCATTCAAAAAGTTCGTCGCAGTGGTGGCGCGCGCGCGGGTGGCTTTCCAGGCGCCGACATGGTGCTTGGCCAATTAGACGGCACTCGCCCCCTCACCCGCAAACGTGTGGGCCTGATTGCGCAAGAGCGTGTGCCAGTGCGCGAGCATGTCGAATTGCAAAACACGCAAGGTCAAAAAATTGGCGAAGTGTCGAGTGGTTTATTAGGCCCAACGGCCAATGTGCCTGTGGCCATGGGCTATGTGGATGTTGACAGCGCAGTGCTGGGTTCGGTGGTCAACGCCATGGTGCGCGGCAAAGCAGTGCCAATGACCGTCAGCGCCATGCCTTTTGTCCCCAATCGCTACTACCGTGGCTAATTTGAAGACCCTCGATCACAAGAACAAGCCAGTCAACTGAGATTGCCTCAAAACAAAGCAAAATAATTGTGATCTGACCCCCATTAACGAAGGAGAGAAAAATGAGTTTGAAGTACACAGAAGAGCACGAGTGGATTTTGGTCAACGGCGATGTCGCCACGGTGGGCATTACGCACCACGCGCAAGATGCGTTGGGTGATGTGGTGTTTGTCGAGTTGCCCGCTGTTGGCAGCAGCTTTGAACAAAAAGCTGTGGCTGGCGTGGTGGAATCCGTTAAAGCTGCAGCCGATGTTTACATGCCCATCAGCGGTGAAATTACCGAAGTGAACGAAGCCTTGCGTGACGATCCTTCATTGGCCAATACCGATCCATTGGGTGCAGGTTGGTTCTTCAAAGTGAAGTTGTCAAATGCCTCACAAGTCGACGCTTTGCTGGACGAAACGGCTTACACCTCGTTTGCTGCGTCCCACTGAACTATTTTTGATTTTGTTTTGATTGCACTTTGAGTTTGAAGGCCCCACCATGTTGATGTCATCTGCCGCCCCCTTAAGCCAACTCGAAAACGAGAGTGAGTTCATTGCACGCCACATTGGCATCAGTGAGGCCGATGAAAAACACATGTTGTCGGTCATTGGCGAGGCATCCCGCCGCGCACTGATCGAAAGCATCGTACCTGCCTCGATTGCGCGCAGCCAAGCCATGAAGTTGCCTGCACCTGTTACAGAGGCCAACGCATTGGCAGAGCTCAAGGCCATGGCGCAGCAAAACAAAATTCTCAAGAGTTTCATTGGCCAGGGCTACTACGGCAATCACACGCCGGGCGTGATCTTGCGCAACATTTTGGAAAATCCGGCTTGGTACACGGCCTACACGCCCTACCAAGCCGAAATTAGCCAAGGCCGCATGGAAGCTTTGGTCAACTTTCAAACCATGGTGTGCGACTTGACGGCCATGCCCATTGCCAACGCCTCCATGTTGGACGAGGCCACAGCCGCCGCCGAAGCCATGACCTTGGCCAAGCGCTCCGTCAAATCCAAAAGCAACAACATCATTGTGGCCAGCGACTGCCATCCGCAAACCATTGAAGTCATTCAAACACGTGCAGCCCCATTGGGCTTGAACGTGTTGGTGGGCATGGCACCCGAGCTCATGCAGCAACATGACTACTTTGCGGTGGTGGCCCAGTACCCTTCCACCGCCGGTATGGCGCACAATTTGAAGGACCACATTGCGCAAGCGCATGCGGCGCAAGCGGCATTCATTGTGGCCGCCGATTTGTTGGCCTTGACATTGCTCACGCCCCCTGGCGAACTCGAGGCCGACATTGTGGTGGGGACGACCCAGCGCCTTGGCATGCCCATGGGCGCTGGCGGCCCGCACGCGGCTTACCTGGCTTGCCGCGATGAATACAAGCGCTCTATGCCTGGTCGATTGGTCGGCGTGAGTGTGGACGTTCACGGCAACCCCGCCTACCGCTTGGCTTTGCAAACTCGCGAACAACACATTCGCCGCGAAAAAGCTACCTCTAATATTTGTACCGCACAGGTTTTGCCTGCCGTGGTCGCCAGCATGTACGCCGTGTACCACGGCCCTGTGGGCTTGAAGCGCATTGCACAGCGTGTGGCCAGTTTCACGGCCATCTTGGCAGAAGGTTTAGAACAACTGGGTTGCAAGCTAGCGCACAAATCTGCCTTTGATACTTTGCAAGTTGTCACAGGCCCACGCACTGACGCAGTCATGCAAAAAGCCTTACTCAAAGGTTTGAACCTGCGGAAATTAAGTGCCGAAAGCATTGCAGTGTCTTTGGACGAAAC
>JBDLWA010000260.1:0-4218 GCA_039804505.1 Pseudomonadota bacterium | reverse complement strand
AGCTTGGCGGCGACCAAGCGGCGATATTCAGGGTTGTCTTCAAGCTTGGTCCAAGCATCGCCATAGGCTTGAATGGCATCTTGAGGCTTGTTTTGAGAAACAGCGATGTCACCTTGAATGTCGGCAGCCAAACCTGCAAAGGCGGGTTGGAAAGGTTTAGACAATGTCTTTAAGGCTTCGTCATAAGCTTTTTGCTGCGTCAACAGATTGGCCAAACGCAAGCGAGCCAATTGGGCACTGGCTTCGTCAGATGCGTGTTCACTGGCCCACAACAATGCTGATTTGGCGGCGTCTGCTTTTTCAGTTTGCTGGAAGACCTTGGCGGCTAACAATGCCGATTGCGCGGCAAATGTCGTACCAGGGAAACGATCTTTCATGTCGTTCCAGGCACGCTCTAACTTGGCGGCATCGCCAGATGCAGCGGTGCGCTCCACCTCATCGAACAAGGCTGAAGCTTTGGAGGATTGTTGGCGCTCCCAATATTGATAGCCATTCCAGGCGACATAAGAGCCCATGACAACAATCAGAAACCAAGTGATGGCATTGCCATATTGCTTCCAAAAGTGCTTGAGTTCGTCAAGTTGTTCTTGTTCTTCGAGATCGAGATGTGAGGACATAGTCAGCTTTATTTCAAGAGGCCAATTGTAGGGTGTGTAGGGTGTGACCCCAATCATTGAGATTGTCTAAGGATTCAGTGCGTTGAGCACCTCCGCCATCGCGCAGTGACTTGACGGAGACGGTGTTGTTGGCCAATTCGTCAGCGCCAAAAATGAGCGCAAATTGGGCGCCACTGCTGTCCGCTTTTTTGAATTGACTTTTCATGCTGCCAATGCCTTCGCCTGATCCAGCGTGCATTTGGACATTGACGCCCAGTGCTCTGAATTGTCGAAGATAGCTGAGAACAGCAGGCAAACTCTGCGCTTCTGGCACGATGGCATAGGCATGGGGTACCGATTCTGGCAAGACAGCGCCCTGCTCTTCTAGCAATGCCAAAACTCTTTCGATGCCTAAAGCCCAACCTACTGCAGGGGCTGGCTTTCCACCCACTTGCTCGATGAGGTAGTCGTATCGACCGCCGCCACAGACAGTGCCTTGTGAGCCGAGTTGGTCCGTGATGAATTCAAAGACGGTGAGGTTGTAGTAGTCCATACCGCGCACCAGCCTTGGATTCAGGGTGTACTGAACACCGTTGGCGTCCAAGATTTGGCGCAAGGCATTGAAATGGGCCAAAGAGGCTTCACCCAAAAAATCCATAAGTTTGGGGGCAGATTCAACCACTGCTGTCATGGCTGGATTTTTGGTATCCAAAATTCGCAAAGGGTTGCTGTAGAGACGACGTTTGGCGTCTTCATCCAGCACCGACTGGTGTTGTTCAAAGTGAGCAATCAAGGCAGCGCGGTGCGCCAGGCGCTCAGGCGGTTGACCCAAGCTATTGAGTTCCAAGCGAACGTCTTTCAAGCCAATGGCGCGCCACAAGTCATGCGCCAACAAAATCACTTCGGCATCAATCTCCGGCCCCTGAAAACCCAAAACCTCCGCGCCGATTTGATGAAACTGACGATAGCGTCCGCGTTGTGGACGCTCATGCCGGAACATGGGGCCCATGTAATAAAGTCGCTTTCCGCCTTCGTAAAGCAGGTTGTGTTCAACCACAGCACGCACAACGCCCGCTGTGCTTTCTGGTCGCAGGGTGAGCGCCTCGCCATTGAGGCGGTCTTCAAAGGAATACATTTCCTTCTCAACAATGTCTGTGACTTCGCCCAAGCCACGGACAAACAAGGCGGTGGGCTCGACGATGGGCGTACGGATGTTGCGATAGGCATAGCTGGCCATCAACTTTCGCACTTGTGCCTCGAGCCACTCCCACTTGGCTGACTCGCCAGGCAAGACATCGTTCATGCCTTTGACGGCAGCAATCTTTTTAAATGCGGCTGGCTTTGAATTGACTTCGGTTGTTTTTGTTTCTGACATAAGAATTCAATTGGCAGATTCAGTGGATTTGCCAAAACGGTTTTCGATGTATTTTTCGACCAGCACTTGAAACTCCTGCGCAATGTTGTCGCCGCGTAACGTGAGTTTCTTTTCGCCGTCAATGAAAACAGGCGCCGCAGGGGCTTCCCCAGTGCCTGGCAAGCTGATGCCAATGTCGGCGTGTTTGCTCTCGCCTGGCCCATTGACAATGCAACCCATAACGGCCAATTTTAAGTTCTCCACGCCGGGATAACGATGGCGCCAGACAGGCATTTGCGCGCGCAGGAAGTCGTCAATTTGTTTGGCCAACTCTTGAAACGTGCTGCTGGTGGTGCGTCCGCAGCCAGGACATGCCGTCACGCTGGGCACAAAAATGCGCAAACCCAAGGATTGCAAAATTTCGGAGGCAATGACCACCTCTTGCGTTCTGGCTTCTCCGGGTTGTGGGGTGAGCGAAACCCGAATGGTGTCGCCAATGCCTTCTTGTAGCAAGATAGACAAAGCTGTGGTGGAAGCCACCGTGCCTTTGGTGCCCATGCCGGCTTCTGTGAGGCCCAAGTGCAAGGGATAGTCTGTTCTTTGAGCCAGCGCCCGGTAAACCGAAATGAGGTCTTGCACACCCGACACTTTGCAAGACAGCAAAATTTGCGAGCGAAGCATGCCCATTTCGTGGGCTTTGTCGGCCGAGGTAATGGCCGATGTGATCAAGGCTTCGTACATCACTTGACGTGCTTCCCAAGGCTGCGCACGTTGGCTGTTTTGGTCCATCAATTCGGCCAACAACTCTTGGTCCAAGCTGCCCCAATTAACACCAATGCGGACGGGCTTGTTCCAACGCATGGCCGCCTCAACCATTTGGCCAAATTGGACGTCGTGCTTCTCGCCCTTGCCCACATTGCCAGGGTTGATGCGGTACTTTGAAAGCGCTTCAGCACAAGCCGGATGTTCACTGAGTAAGCGGTGACCGTTGTAGTGAAAATCGCCAATCAAGGGGACATTGATGCCCATTTTGTCGAGTTGGTCACGGATGTGGGGCACCGCCTCTGCCGCTTCTGGCGTATTGACAGTGATACGAACCAATTCAGAACCGGCCAATGCCAACTCTTTGACTTGGATGGCCGTGCCAATCACGTCCACCGTATCGGTGTTGGTCATCGATTGCACACGCACCGGTGCAGAGCCTCCAACCGTAACGATGTTTTGCCCCCAAACCACTTGGGCCTGCAAGCTTCGGCGTGGCAGCGGTGCAGCGGATGGAATAGCGATGAGATCTTTCATTTGTTGGTCTCCGGCGTCACGATGATGGGCGCTGACACACCCAAATTGGCACTTGGCTGAATCGATGCACTGACAGATGGCATGCCTGAGGGCGATGGGCCGCCGGTTGCCTGGTTCGTTTCGGCATTTGGATTGGTCTCAGCGGGAGGGGCCTCTTGCAGGGGGGGCATGGCAGGCATGACCTCGACCACGGCAGGCTCGGGTTTGGGTAAAACAAGCGACAGAATTTCTTGGCCATAAAGGCCTGCGGCGATCGCGCACAGCACGATGGCGATCAACCAAAATTTGAAGCCAGACTGAATATTCGAAAGTCTGTGATTGGCATGGTAATGGTGCGCTCTGCTGCTGTCGGACCCGATGATGTTCAAAGGTTTTAAACCGTTGGTGGCCGCAGGCATCAGCGCCAAAATGGGGGCCGCATCCATTTTCAACAATCGACAAACTTTGGCCGCCAGGGCGCGCGCAAAGACAGGCTCGGACAACTTCTCATAGTCGTCAGCCTCCAGTGCTTCTATTTGCTTGACGCTCACCTTTAAGTTGACCGCCATAACGGCCACGTGAACCCCCGACTTTTCTCGGGCGCTCTTGATCAAAGCGCCAGGAGATGGCGGCAAAAGTGGCATCGTGGCCTGATCGACTGAATCAGTCATGCAATGTCCCTTCCTGATAAGCGCGCCATTGCGCAGAATTTGAAAAATGGAGTCCCAACAACTTGCCCCAATACAACTTTTTGTCTGTTTGATTTTGACGGTGTGCAAGCACGATCGACAACCCTAGCGATTGTGCACTCACAGAGGGGGAATCGTTGAAGTTATTGAGAATTTTCTCAGCTTCTTCAAGGCTGCCAAGCTTCATTTTTAAGTTCACCAGCTTGAGACTGTCAAAAATAAAGGCGGGTTGACGATCCAGTACTGCAGAAAGCGTTACATCAGCTGCGTGAAATTGATCGTTCTGAAGCAGGCAAAGCCC
>JBDLWA010000259.1:0-3509 GCA_039804505.1 Pseudomonadota bacterium | reverse complement strand
TGTAGAAGAAATCGATCAGCATGCTTTAGGCCTCGCGCGAACGACTGAGTTGGTAATCTAAGTGGGCCTTCACGGAAGGCCACTCGGTGTTCAAGATGCTGTACACGCAGGTGTCACGCAGAGCGCCTGCGGCATCGGGATGGTGATTGATTTGGTGGTTGCGCAAAATGCCATCGAGCTTGGCGCCCAAGCGTTCAATAGCTCTACGGCTTTGTTGGTTGAAGAAATGCGTTCTAAATTCAACAGCATTGCAATGAAGTTGCTCAAAGGCATGAGTCAACAGCATGCGTTTGCATTCGGTGTTGACCAAGGAACGTTGCACACTGCGGCGATACCAAGTAGAACCAATTTCTACGCGCATGTTGCCAGCGTCGATGTTCATGTAAGTGGTCATGCCTACCGCTTTGCCATTGACCAGAACGCTGAAGGGCAACATGCTGCCTTGCTGATGCAAGTTCAGACGCCGCGCAATTTCATCGGCCATTTTTTCAGGCGTGGGTATGGCGGTGTACCAATGACGCCAGAGTTCGCCGTCCTTCACCGCTTCTACCAAATCGTCGTGATGCGACGCGTTCAAGGGAGCCAGCTCGGCATGCTGCCCTTTAAGGTGAACCGTTTGCGTGAAAGCGTTTTGCGTCGTACTCATCATTTATCTTTCGATGAGCCGTTGCCTGAGGCATCGTTCGGTTCATCTGATTTTGAGGCTGCTTGATGTGCTTGCCACCGCCTGGCCAATTGCAAACCCAGACCACCGCCCAAGCCCACTAGCACAATGCCGCCAATGCTGTCGTTGCCATAGCCCGCAGCAAAAATATTCCAACCGATCAATCGCCCCGCCCAAAAGCCTAGCAATGCGCCGCCGACAAAGCCGACTGCGTCTGACAAACCTTCAGCGAGCAAATTGCGCGACATGGTTTAGCGGTTGCGTTGGTTCATGAACACCAGCTTTTCAAACAAGCTGACGTCTTGCTCATTCTTCAGCAAGGCACCCACCAAAGGCGGCACGCTGACCTTTTGATCAGCACTTTGCAATGCTTCCAAAGGAATGTCTTCAGCCACCAACAACTTCAGCCAGTCGAGCAATTCGCTGGTGGAAGGCTTCTTTTTGAGGCCTGGCAAACCGCGCACGTCGTAGAAGTTTTTGAGTGCGACGGCCAGCAATTCTTTTTTCAAGTTGGGGAAGTGCACGTCCACAATTTGCTTCATGGTGTCGGCTTCGGGGAACTTGATGTAGTGGAAGAAGCAGCGGCGCAAGAAAGCGTCGGGCAGTTCTTTTTCATTGTTGGACGTGATGAACACCAAGGGGCGTGTTTTGGCTTTGATCAGCTGACGCGTCTCGTAGCAGTAAAACTCCATGCGATCAATTTCGCGCAGCAAGTCGTTGGGAAACTCAATGTCGGCCTTGTCGATCTCGTCAATCAAAATGGCCACAGGCTCTTCTGAGGTGAAGGCTTGCCACAGCACACCCTTGATGATGTAGTTCTCGATGTTCTTGACTTTTTCGTCGCCCAACTGGCTGTCGCGCAGACGGCTGACCGCGTCGTACTCGTACAGACCTTGCTGCGCTTTGGTGGTGGATTTGATGTGCCACTGAATGAGTTTCAAGCCCAGCGCCTCAGACACTTCTTCGGCCAACATGGTCTTGCCGGTGCCGGGCTCGCCTTTGACCAGCAAAGGGCGCTTCAAGGTGATGGCGGCATTCACAGCCAATTTCAAATCTTGCGTGGCGACGTAGTTGTCGGTACCTTGGAATTTCATAATGAATGAGCGAGAGTGGTTAAGGTTGTTTTGATTGTGCGCGAGAAACAGGGGGGTGAGGGATGGGGTTCACCACTCTGAATGTCGCTTCAGTGACCGAGCCGCGGGTGCCCTAGGATGCATCGGCGGCTCAGTCCTTGGTGGCGTGTTTCTGGACGCAGTCGATGTACACATTGCCATCCGGCATGCGGCCCGAGCGCTGACTTTCGTAAATCATGCGGCCCAGGCATTCCATGGCGGCGTGATGGGCCTCGTGCAAGGAGTTGCGTTTGTGGGTGAGCAATTCCACGGCCTGGCGAATGCCGCGCGGCTGGTCAATGCTGCACTGCTCGCTAATAGACAGGTGCATGGACAAATGCAAAAACGGATTCTCTCTGGCGGGATCAACGTTGAGCATGCTGGCCAAGGCCGCATCGACGTCTGAGAACTCGGCGTGGTATTCGGGGTGCTCGTCAATCCATTGACTGGCCAAAATTTCGATGGGCTCCAAGGTGGCGCCCGATCTGGCCTTGGCGTAGGTGCCACAGAAAAAGCGGCGGACATCGGCTTGGGAGGGTTGTATCAGCATGCCAACATTGTCTCCCAAGGACATTGAGAGCTTGGCCTCGGGGCAACTACGGCTTGAAATTTGTTCAAACATGCACTATATTGCATAATTCTCAAAACTTTAGACCCCCATCAGAGGACCTTCATGAGCGCCAACATCACCCAAGCCTTCATCTGTGACGCCATCCGCACGCCTTTCGGCCGTTATGGCGGCGCTTTGTCCAGCGTTCGTACCGATGACCTGGGTGCCATCCCGCTCCGCGCTTTGATGGCCCGCAACCCGCAAGTTGATTGGGCTGCAGTGACAGACGTGTTGTACGGCAACGCCAACCAGGCCGGCGAAGACAACCGCAACGTGGCGCACATGAGCAGCTTGTTGGCAGGCTTGCCCATCGAAGTGCCTGGCGCCACTTTGAACCGTCTGTGCGGTTCGGGCTTGGATGCTGTGGGTTCTGCCTCACGCGCCATTAAGTCGGGCGAAGCGGGTTTGATGATTGCCGGCGGCGTGGAAAGCATGAGCCGCGCGCCGTTTGTCATGCCCAAAGCTGAATCTGCTTTCAGCCGTGCCAATGCCGTATACGACACCACCATCGGCTGGCGCTTCGTCAACAAATTGATGAAAGAAAAGTATGGTGTGGACTCTATGCCCGAGACGGCAGAGAACGTGGCCACCGATTACAAAATTGAGCGTGAAGCGCAAGACCGTATGGCCTTGGCCAGCCAAATGAAAGCTGTGGCCGCCCAAAAGGCCGGTCACTTGGCCCGCGAAATTACGCCCGTCAGCATCCCTCAGAAAAAGGGCGATGCCATCATCGTTGACACCGACGAACATCCCCGCGAAACCAGCATCGAATCTTTGGCCAAGCTCAAAGGTGTGGTCCGTCCTGACGGCACCGTGACTGCAGGCAACGCCAGTGGCGTGAACGATGGCGCTTGCGCCTTGTTGTTGGCCAACGAAACCATGGCTGGCAAATACAGTTTGACGCCTAGGGCACGTGTGGTGGGCATGGCCACCGCAGGTGTGGCTCCTCGTGTGATGGGCATTGGCCCTGCACCTGCCACTTTGAAAGTGCTGGCACAAACCGGTTTGACCCTGGATCAAATTGATGTCATTGAATTGAACGAAGCCTTTGCCGCGCAAGGCTTGGCTGTGTTGCGCATGTTGGGTTTGAAAGACGACGACGAGCGCGTCAATGCATGGGGTG
>JBDLWA010000258.1:0-3918 GCA_039804505.1 Pseudomonadota bacterium | reverse complement strand
GTGTCAAAGCTCAAACGCGCATCCACTTCAGTGGACACACGACCCGGAATGGTCTTCAAAATTTCGCAACCAAAGCGCACTAACAAATGGTCCATCACCACATCGAGGGGCTGCCCCTTGTGTGCGGCAACAGACTCAGACAGCAAAGGCGCGTATTCAGGCTTTTGCACCGCCTTCAAGATGAGCGACGGGTTGGTGGTCGCGTCTTGGGGCTGGAACTGGGCCAGCTGTTTGAAATCACCGGTGTCTGCCACTACGGTGGTGTGTTTTTTGAGAGCGTCGAGTTGGTTCATATCAAAAAATTTAAAACAAGGCTTGAATTATCAATGAAACAAAGTTACATTACAAACTCATTTTTATGTAACAAATAAACATGTCCTTTGATCTAGTCTTTTTTGGCGGTACTGGCGACCTGGTTTGGCGCAAGTTAATGCCCGCATTGTTTCAAGCTTTCCGCCACGGCACCTTGCCCGAAGGCGGCCGAATCATTGGTGTTGCGCGCGACAGCATGACGGATGAGCAGTACCAAACCCTCATTCAGTCTCGTTTCGAGCAAGTTGAAGGCGCCAAACGCCCCAACGACGAAGAGTTTGCCCGATTCAAGGCCATGCTGCACTATGAACGTGTCGATTTGTCCAATCCAGCCGATTACGCCAAATTGGCCGCCCGTCTGGCCGAGCGCGAAACCGACCATGTGGTGATGTACTTGGCCACCGCCCCCAGCTTGTTCAACACCGTGTGTGAACAATTGGCCGCGGCGAAGCTGAATACACCCAAAACCCGCATCGTTTTGGAAAAACCCCTGGGTCACGACCTCAAATCCAATCGCGCCATCAACAAGAGCGTGCGCAATGTGTTTGAAGAGCACCAAATTTTCCGAATTGACCACTACTTGGGCAAACCTTCGGTGCAAAACTTGTTTGCCATGCGCTTTGGCAATGCCTTGTTTGAACCCCTGTGGCGCCGTGAGCACATTGCCAACATTCAAATCACCATTGCCGAAGAACTGGGCGTGGAAAAGCGCGGTGCGTTTTACGAAAACACCGGCGCCTTGCGTGACATGGTGCAAAACCATGCATTGCAATTGCTCTGTGCCATTGCCATGGAGCCGCCCATCAACGCGCATGCCGATGCCATTCGCGACGAAAAACTCAAAGTCTTGCGCGCACTCAAACCCTGGACAGCAGAAACGCTCAGCCAACATGTGGTGCGCGGTCAGTACAGCGCTGGCAATGTTCATGGCAACACCGTGCCTGGCTACAACGAAGAAACCGGCGTCAACCCCAACAGTGCCACCGAAACCTTCGTGGCGCTGCGTACCGAGATTGCCAACTGGCGTTGGGCGGGTGTGCCTTTCTACATTCGCACCGGCAAGCGCTTGGCATCACGCGAGGGTTATATTGAAATCAATTTCCGCCCCACACCGCATGCCATTTTTCAGGCACCTGGCGGTGGCGTCAACAAATTGATCATTCATTTGCAACCCAAGGACGGCTTGGAATTGCACCTGTTTGCAGAAGGCCAACACAAGCGCATCAAAACGGGCAGTCAAGCGTCCAATCACCTCAGCTCGGTGCACCTTGACCTTGATTTCGACAAGCGATTTGGCAGCGAGCGCGTGGGTGCCTACGAGCGTTTGTTGCTGGACGTGCTCGATGGCCGTTTGAATTTGTTTGTGCGCAGCGACGAGCAAGAAGAAGCTTGGCGTTGGGTCGAACCCATCTTGCAACACTGGGCCACCGACACACAAGGTCCTCGCCACTATGCGGCGGGCACTTGGGGCCCCAGCGCCTCTAGCGCCATGATTGCCCGCGACGGCTTCTGCTGGTCTGAAGAAACTTAAATCATGCTAGACCGCATCAAAGCCTCACTGCCTTCTTTAGCACCTGCCGAACAACGCGTTGGCAAGTTGGTGTTGCAAGACCCGCGTGCGTTTGCCAATTTGCCGGTGACCGAACTGGCCGATCGCGCGCATGTGAGCAAACCCACTGTGGTGCGCTTTTGCAGAAGCGTGGGCTACGACGGTCTATCCGATTTCAAACTCAAACTGGCTGGCAGTGTGAGCGAAGGGGTGCCCTTCATTCACCGCAGCGTCGATGCCGACGACAAAACCAACGATGTGGCCGTCAAGGTGATTGACAACACCGTGGCTGCGTTTTTGAAATACCGCAACGACGCCTCATCATTTGCACTAGACCAAGCGGTGCAAGCCTTGGCTGAAACGCATGCCACCGGCAAACGCATTGAGTTTTATGGTGTGGGCAACTCGGGCATTGTGGCCCAAGATGCACAGCACAAATTTTTCCGCTTGGGCATGAACACCATTGCCTACAGCGATGGCCACATGCAAGTCATGAGCGCCTCCATGTTGGGAAAAGGCGATTGCGTAGTGGTCATTTCCAATTCGGGCCGCACGCGCGATTTGATGGATGCCTGCGACATTGCGCGCAAACGTGGTGCCACCACCATCGTGATTACCTCGAGTGGTTCACCCCTGGCCACAGCGGGTCAAATTCATTTAACGGCCGACCACCCCGAAAGCTACGATCGCTACAGCCCCATGGTGTCGCGCTTGCTGCATTTGCTGATCATCGATATTTTGGCCACCACCGTGGCGCTGCGCATAGGCGAGGCCTTGCAGCCTGCTCTGCGCGAAATGAAAAACAATTTGCGCAACAAGCGCTACACCTAAGCGCTACACCTAAGCGCTACACCTAAGCGCTTCAACTAAGCCTGCTTGTAAAGCTTGCCGTCTTTCATGATGGCTTCAATGTGATCTCCCTGCCCCAACAGGCAAGAGATATCGTTCAAGGGGTTGCCATCGACCAGCAGCAAGTCTGCAATGGCGCCTGCTTTGACCACCCCCAACTGACCCGGCATATTGATCAACTCAGCGGCATTGATGGTGGCCTGTTGAAGTGCCGTGCCATTGCCCAGAATGTCGGCACGTATTCTCAACTCCTCTGATTGATGACGATGCGATTCACCTAACAAATCAGTACCCAACGCCATCTTCACACCTGCCTTGGCCAAAATTTCTAAGGCCTTCTGACCTTGGCTTCTGACGGTTTCAATTTTGGCCACCGACACCGCAGGGAGTCCTAGGCTTGCGCCTTCGGTAGCCAACGCCTCGTAAGTGATCAATGTGGGCACCATGAAAGCGTTTTTGTCGGCCATGAATTGTGCTGTCGAGACATCAATCAAATTGCCATGCTCAATGCTGCGCACACCATAGTCAACCGAACGATAAATGGCTTTGGGGGTGTAGGCGTGGGCCATCACGTAGGTGCCAGCGTGTTCGGCCTCGTCCACAATGGCGCGAATTTCGCCTTCCGAATAACCCAAAAAATGAATCGGATCGTTGGGCGAAGCCACCCCGCCCGAGGCCATGATTTTGATTTGATTCGCACCCTTCATGATTTCTTCACGAACAGCCAAGCGTACATTGTCGACACCGTCCACCACTCGGGCTAGCGCGCCTACACGGCTTGAGCAACCACAAGGCTCAATCACATCGCTGCGGGGACGGCCATCGCCATGGCCACCTGTTTGCGACAGCGCACGGCCCGCTGCAAAAATACGAGGCCCTTCCACCATGTCGGTGCGTGTGGCCTCGGCCAAATTCCAATCACCGCCGCCCGCATCGCGCACCGTGGTAAAGCCGCGCATCAACATGCCCTTCATGATGGGCAAGGCGCGCAAGGTGGCAAACACATTGGGTTGATTGGCCGTGATGTTGAGGTTCAGGTGGGCTGCAATCACGTGCACATGGCAATCGATCAAGCCAGGCATGAGCGTTTTGCCTTCTGCCTTGATCACTTTGGTGCTGTCGGCAATGAACACATCGGGCTGGTGAGGTCCCACCGATTTGATCAGCCCGTTTTCGACCCAAACGTCTTGGTTGGTGTTGACGACCAA
>JBDLWA010000257.1:0-3022 GCA_039804505.1 Pseudomonadota bacterium | reverse complement strand
ATGCCTTCAAGCCTTGGCTCGATGCCAAATCCATTGCCGATGGCAGCACCATTCGCCAATACATTGAAGAAACAGCCCACGAAAACGGCATCACACAACACATTCGCCACGGGCACGCTGTCACGCATGCCTCTTGGTCTAGCGCAGAAGCCTGTTGGACCGTGACAGCCACGCATCGCGGTGCCACAGAACCTGTGATAATCAAAACTCGATTTTTGTATCTGTGCTGTGGTTACTACAGTTACAAGTCTGGACATCAGCCTGATTTTCCGGGCCAAGCGCAATTCAAAGGCCAATGGGTTCACCCTCAGTTTTGGCCTGCCAACCTAGACTACGCGCAAAAAAATGTGGTGGTCATTGGCAGTGGCGCAACGGCCGTTACCATCGTGCCCGAGATGGCCAAATCAGCCGCGCATGTCACCATGCTGCAGCGCTCCCCCACCTATGTCATTTCTCGCCCCGGCCAAGATGGTGTGTCTTTGTGGTTGCAGAAGTATCTGCCCATGAAACTGGCGTACCAACTGACGCGCACCAAAAATGTTGTGATGGGCATGCTCACCTATCAACTGGCTCGCAGAAAACCTGAGTTTGTCAAAAAGTATTTAGTGAAGTTGGCTGCTTTGCAATTGCGTTCAGACCAACTGGCACAGAATTTTTCACCCAACTACAAGCCCTGGGATCAACGCTTGTGCTTAGTGCCCGACGGTGATTTGTTTCGACAAATTCGACATGGCAAAGCCAGCGTGGTGACCGACACCATTCAAAGCATTGAAGCCGATGGCATTGTTTTAAACAGTGGTCAAAAACTACAGGCCGACATCATTGTGTCCGCCACCGGCCTGTCGCTCAACATATTGGGCGATATTCAAATCGAAGTCGATGGCAAGCGTTTTGAAGCCTCCCAAGCCATGGCCTACCGCGGCATGTGGTTGTCTGATCTGCCCAATGCAGTGATGACGTTTGGCTATACCAATGCGTCTTGGACCTTAAAGGCAGACCTCACCGCGGTTTACACCTGCCGGCTGCTCAACTACATGCGCAAAAAAGGCTATCAAAAGGCTGTGCCCGTTAGAGACCCCTCCGTCGAAACACAAGATTATTTGTCATTCACATCTGGGTATGTTCAGCGTGCAAGCCAAGTTTTACCTAAACAAGGCAAGCGTGCGCCTTGGCAAGTCAATCAAAACTATTTAAAAGACATTTTGCTGATCAAATATGGGCGCCTCAACGATGGCGTCATGCAGTTCAGCTAATTTCCCACCAAGGATGTTTCAATGTTAGCCCTGTGGATTATTTTTATCGTGTTCATGAGCACCCTCGGACTGGTGCTGTTCGCCAGCTTCTCCAACAAAAAAGCAGAACAATACTTGCCACCAGTGGGTCAGTTTGCGCAGCTGGGCAGCACTCGACTTCACTACCTAGACCAAGGCAGTGGGCCCACTGTCGTTTTGATCCATGGACTGGCCGGCAATTTACAAAATTTCACCTACGGTGTTGCCAAGCCTTTGTCGCAACACTTTCGCGTGCTAACGGTAGACCGACCAGGCTGTGGTTATTCCACGCGAGAGCATGGTGCAGACGCCAGCCTTCAAGCTCAAGCCGACACCATTGTGAGTTTGCTAGACCATCTGAACATTGAATCAGCTGTCTTGGTGGGCCACTCTTTAGGCGGCGCCATTTCCTTGGCGGCCGCTCAAAGACACCCCAACAAGGTTAAAGCATTGGCGTTGATTGCACCTTTGACCCATGCGCCAGACAAACCATCGCCAGTGTTTAAAGCACTCGACATTCAGTCAGCTTCAGTTCGAAAAATGGTGGCTTGGACCGTGGCTGTTCCAGGCTCTTTGTTCAAAATTTCAAAGACCTTGAAAGTGATCTTTGGCCCCGAAAAAGCACCTGCCGACTTTGCCATTCGTGGCGGCGGCATTTTGTCGCTCAAACCTCAAACCTTCATCGCTGCCTCCTCCGATTTGCAGAACGTGCGGTGGAGCATGCCCGAGATTGAAGCGGCCTATGCCTCTATGACCACACCGGTCAGTGTGTTGTATGGCAGAGAAGACCGAATCTTAGACAGCAAACTCAATGGTGAAGATTTACCCCAGCGCATTCGTGGTACGCAAGTGACCTTGGTCAGTGGCGGTCACATGCTGCCTGTCACGCAAGCCGAACTCACCACGCAATTTATTCACGACGTTGCAGGAAAAGCCACAGGCTTGGCATCTTGATGCCACACCTTGTACTTGTGCATCACCGTTGAATAAGCCTCAGAGTTTTCAAAATTCTCTAACCATGTTTTGAGCGCAGGCCAATTCTGCGCATCAAACCAATCACGATCTGTTCTGGCGAATTGGCGCACAAAGGGTGCAATGGCAGCATCCACCCAAGTGAATGCTGAGCCCATCAAATACGCTGCGTGCGTCAGGCGATCGTTGAGTTGCTTCAAGTAAACCGCACCGGCATCTCGGTGCTCAAGACCGGACGACAATTCGTAACGATTGGGGTATTTGTAGCGGTCTAAGTTGCGTTTGAATGCTTCATCACACACACGTACCAAGACAAGGGCCTCTTCATCGGAGGGGGTGTTGCGGGTCGACCAATTTTGAGGGTCGCTGTGACCCAAAGCCCAATGCATGATGTCCAAACTTTGATCGAGCACCCGATCCTTCAAAACTAAGACAGGAACTGTGCCTTTGGGCGATGCGGCCAGCATGCCTTCTGGCTTTTGTGACAGGGCTATTTCACGCATTTCACAGCGTATGCCACTGACCAGCAACGCCATGCGTGCACGCATCGCGTATGGACATCTGCGGAAGGAATACAAGATGGGTGCGTCGGTGGGTAGCAACTCAGCCAGACGTTCTTGGCGCTGTGGCGTTCCAATGTGATTGATCTGCCTTTCTTTGGCAATCTCCCATTGCTTTTGACGCTCTCGCGCACTGTTCTTTTGCGTCTCAGTGGTGTGAGCGTGGCATCTTGGGCAACTCACACCCAACTCAAACAAAGGCGACTGCTTGGCACCTGC
>JBDLWA010000256.1:0-4038 GCA_039804505.1 Pseudomonadota bacterium | reverse complement strand
AGTCGGAGTTCCCATGATGCGTTCCCCCCGTTTGGGTCGTTTCCCTTTCGCTTTGTCTCTCGTTGCTTGTCTGTGCATCAGCAGTGCTTTAGTCGCTTGTAAAAAACCTGAAGCCGATGCCAACAAGGCCGCTGAAAGCGTTGCCCTCAGTCTTGGCAATGAAGACATCCTGCAACTTGGGACTGCCGAGCACGGCACCGGCCCCGTGATTTCTGGCTCCTTGCAACCAGAAATGCGTGCTGATTTGCGCGCAGAAGTTAGCGCCATGGTGATCAAGGTTCACAAAGAAAATGGTGAAGCCGTGCGCAAGGGTGATGTGTTGGTGACCTTGGATGGCAGCGTCCTGCGCGACAACCTCAATTCAGCCGAAGAATCTTTGCGTGCGGCCGCCCAATCGCTTGACGGTGCCGAACGTCAATATCAACGGATCAAATCATTGCAAGCCCAAGGCATGGTCTCCATGCAAGGCTTAGAAGAATCAGAAGTGAAGCGCAATGCGGCACAAAGCGAACACGTGGCCAGCAAAGCGCGCGTGGCGGCTGCCAAGCAACAGCTGGAGCGCACCGAAGTGCGAGCACCGTTCAATGGTGTGGTCAGCGCCCGCAAAGCCTCGGCTGGTGACACCGCACAAATTGGCAAAGAGCTGATTCAAGTGATTGACCCGAGCAGCATGCGTTTTGAAGGCCAAGTGTCGGCCGACCAAATGGGCGTGCTCAAAGTGGGACAACGCGTGAGCTTTCGCATCAATGGCATGGCACAAAATGGCGATCAGCTCAGCAGCCGAGGTGTGGTGAAGCGCATTGACGGTGCCGCCAACCCCGTGACTCGCCAAGTGTCGGTCATCGTGGAGATCAACAGCAAAGAGCGCCCCCCCGTGGTGGGTCTCTACGCTGAGGGTGTGGTCGAAACGCTGACCAAACCCGCCGTGATGATTTCTGAAAGCAGCTTGCGCCGTGAAGGCGACAAGGTGTTTGCTTGGGTCCTAGATGGCAGCAAAATTGTGAAGCGCGCCATTCAGTTGGGTGACCGCGATACGCGCCTGGGCCAATGGGTGGTGACCTCTGGTTTGGCCGCTGGCGACAAAGTGTTGCGCAACTCAGGCAGCTCCTTAAAAGACGGTCAAGCGTTTACGTTGCGCGCCGACACAGCCGCTAAAGTGGGCCAATAAACCATGTTTTTGTCCAACTTCAGCGTTAAAAAGCCGGTCGTCACGATCGTTATTTTGCTCATGCTCATGGCCGTGGGGCTCATGGCATTGAAGAAACTCAAAGTCAACCAAATTCCGGATGTAGACATGCCCTTGTTGGTGGTCGACATCAGCTATCCAGGCGCATCGCCCGATACGGTTGAGCGTGAGGTCTTGAACCGCATTGAGAAAGCCTTGCAATCGGTCAATGGCATCAAAGACATGCGCGGCACCGCCAATGAAGGCAATGCCAATATTTTGGTGTTCTTTGAATTTAAAAAGAACATGGTCGAGGCCACAGACGAAGTCCGCAATGCCATTGGCAAAGTGCGCTACAAGCTGCCCACCGAGATCCGTGAGCCTGTCATCTTGCGCATTGACCCTGCTGCGCAGCCCATCATGCAATTGGCTTTGTCTTCATCAAGTCAAACCCATGCAGAAATTTCGCGACTGGCAGAAGATCAAATAGCAGACAAGTTCCGCGGCATTCCTGGCGTGGCGCAGGTCAATGTCAATGGCGCCCTAAAACGTGAACTGAGCGTCTTGCTTCATTCGCAAAAATTGCGCGAAGTCAATTTGTCGGTGACCGAAGTGGTCAATGCCCTTCGCACCCAAAACGCCACAGCCCCTGTCGGTAAGGTTCGTGGCGCCTTGGAAGATCAAAGTATTCGCTTGTTGGGCCGTATTGAAACACCAGCAGAGTTCAATCAAATTGTGATCAAGCGAAGTGGCAACGAACTGATTCGTTTGGGTCAAGTCGCGACTGTCACCGACGGTTTTGCTGAACTCAACTCATTAAGCGTTCGCAGTGGCAAACCCAATGTGGGCTTGTCGATCACGCGATCGCGCGATGCCTCTACTGTGGGCGTTGCCAATGAAATTCGTAAGATTGCAGAAGACATCAACAAGTCTTTGCCCGAAGGCACCAAAATTGAAGTGACCCAAGACGGCGGCAAAGAAGCACAGAACAGCTTGAACAATGTGGTCGACGCTTTGATATTTGGCGCAGGTCTCACCATTTTTGTGGTGTACGTGTTTTTGAACTCATGGCGCTCCACGCTCATCACCGCTCTTTCACTTCCCACCTCCGTGATCACGGCTTTCATTGCAGTGTGGCTGTGCGGTTTTACCCTTAACTTCATGAGCTTGCTGGGCCTGTCCTTGGCCATTGGTGTGCTCATTGACGATGCCATTGTGGTGCGAGAAAACATTGTGCGGCATATGGAGCGAGGCGCTGATCGACGTACAGCGGCACTCAACGGCACTGCCGAGATTGGCATGGCTGTGGCGGGCACAACGTTTTCCATTGTGGCTGTGTTCATTCCTGTGGCATTCATGCCTGGCGTATCGGGCGAATGGTTCCGCCCCTTCGGCTTAACGGTGGTGGCCTCTGTGATGGTCAGTTTGCTGATTTCCTTCACGCTCGACCCCATGCTGTCTGCCTACTGGGGCGATCCTCCCGGCTCGCACCTGCAACCCAAAAAAGGCATCAGCTTAAAACTCAAACAGTTCAACGATTGGTTTGACCATCAAGCCGACCGATATGGCAATGTGATTGCGTGGGCCTTGCACCACCGCCGTTGGATGATGGCCTTTGCTGTCCTCAGTTTCTTTGGCGCTATCTTTTTGCAAGCTCAGTTTGGGGGCTCTAGTTTCTTGCCTAAATCCGATGGCAAAACTTTGGCCATTGATGTGCGCTCACCAGCCAGTAGCAATTTGGAATACTCCCGCATGAAGCTAGAAGCTGCGGCGGTGATGGCGCGCAGCTTGCCCGAAACCAAAGCCACCAACAGCTACGTCAACCCCACGGGTGGCCGTATTTATGTGGACATCGGCGACAGCACCAAACGCAAACGCAAAGCACAAGACATTGCCGCTGAACTGCGTCAGCGCACTTCTCAGCTGGTGGGTGCTGAATACACCGTGCTAGACGACTTGTCCAACGGTGCGTCCAAGCCCGTTCAAATTCGTTTTAGCGGCACCGATTCACGCAAGCTGCTGGCCATTACCAGCGACTTCATGGCGCAATTGCGCCAAGTACCGGGTGCTGTCGATGTGGGCTTGTCACAGCAAGATCCGCAAAATGAATTGCAAATTGAACTGGACCGCGGTCTGGCCAATTCCTTGGGTATTTCAGTGACAGACACCGCCAATGCTTTGCGCGTGGCCTTTGCTGGCATTGAAGTGGGCGACTGGGTTGACCCCACGGGTGAGTCACGTGATGTGGCTGTTCGTTTGGCACCTGAAGACCGCATGAGCATTGGCAACATCGAACGGCTGCCCATTACGGTCAGCGGCATGAACACCGTCATTCCCTTGTCTCAAATTGCCAAAATTTCGATGGGCAAAGCGCCTTCCAAAATTGAGCACTCCGACGGCAAGCGCACCATTGGTGTGTCGGCCAACGTGCAAGGTCGCTCTTCTGGCGAAGTCACTGCCGATGCGCTGAAGATTGCCAAGAGCATCAACTTCCCTGAGGGCTACGGCATTGAACTGGATGGTGCCTCCAAAGATCAACAAGAAGTGTTTGCCGAGATGGGCATTGCCCTCATCTCTGGCATTGGCCTCATGTACTTTATTTTGGTGATGCAATTCAGCTCGTTCACAGCGCCTTTGGCGGTGATGTTCTCTTTGCCTTTGTCACTCATTGGCGTGGTGGTGGCGCTGCTACTTACAGGCGGCACCTTGAACCTCATGAGCCTCATTGGTGTGATCATGCTGATGGGCTTGGTGGCCAAGAATGCCATTTTGTTGCTCGACGCTGCGCGCACATTGGAAGAAGAAGGTGTTGAGCGTGAAGAGGCCCTGATGACGGCAGGCCGTAAACGTTTGCGCCCCATCATCATGACCAC
>JBDLWA010000255.1:0-4444 GCA_039804505.1 Pseudomonadota bacterium | reverse complement strand
TCTAAATGATCCAGCGCATCCAGCCCCATGTTGGCACCGATCAGTGGCAACAAATAAGAACCTCCGGATAACAACAAGATAGTGGGCGTAGCAATGGTTCTGGCCCACTTGATGTCATCGTGCAATTCCGCCAGTTCAAAGGAGCGCTGACACGCAGGCTCTTTGAATTTTTCGTTGTGAGGGCTGATGCTTCCCGCCATGTTTCGGGTGTTGCTGGCACACCCAGTCATCAAGCCTAAGGCAAGCACCACAAAAAGGATGCCCCAAGCTCTTTTGAATGTTTCAAGACGCATGCGATTCAAGGCTTGGGTTGAAACTCTGGTACCCCCATTTGCCACAGCATGAAGGACTGAAGGTCCGCAATTCTTTGAATTGCTTGATCAGCCCCAGAACCTGCGCCATGTCCCGCTTCGTAATCCAATCGCAACAACACCGGCTGCTGCCCCTTTTGCGCATCGGATAAACGAGAGGCGAACTTCAAACTTTGCCAAACATCCACGCGGGAATCGTTCACACCGTGCATCAGCATGGTGGCAGGATATCTCACGCCGTTTTGAATGGCATGGTATGAGCTGTTGCGCAGCAGTGCATGAAACTCTGCTTCTACTTTGACGGTGCCGTATTCTGGAATATTGGCCACACCATTAGCCCGTTGCTCCGAGCGAACCATATCGAGCACAGGCACCGAGGGCACTGCGGCTGCAAACAAGTCAGGTCGTTCGGTCATGGCTCGGCCCACAAAAATACCCCCTGCACTGCCGCCATAGATGCCTAACTTGGCAGCATGGGTATAGCCATTGGCAATGAGCCACTCTGCTGCCGCAATGCCATCTTTCCATGTGTTGAACTTGGTGGTTTTATGACCCGCCTCATGCCACTGGCTGCCCAAGGCACCGCCGCCGCGCACGTGTGCAAATGCATAAATACCACCGCGCTCCACCCAGGCCATCACCCCATTGCTTCTAGCGGGCTCCTCTGTTGTGCCATAAGCACCGTAGCCATACAAAATGGTGAGGTTCTGACCATTGAGCACAGTGTCTTTGCGCATGATGAGTGACACCGGCACTTTGACCCCATCATGACTTGTGACCATCACTTCTTTGGCCACCACTTCTACGTTTTGCTGAGGCTCAACAGGCGGCGCCAAATTCAAGCGCGTGAATTGAGCGGTATTTGCAGAAAGCACATAGCGTCTCAAAGCTTGGGTCCAGCTGCTAATGGCCACGACCAACTCTGGGCGCTCCACACTGCCCGAAACAGTCACATTGCCTTCTAATGGCAACGCCAGTTTTTCCACCTTCCCGGGGTTCGACACTGGCAAGCGAAGCAAGGCCGTATTGACACCTTCTCGCCGTGTCACGTAAAGGGCATCTTGCGTCACAGTGATGGCGCGCAACACCCCATCGGTCTCTGGCAGGATGGTTTCAGCACGCTTCAAATCGAGGTCTGAAACCTTCATTCGAATCACTTTAAAGCGGGGCGCATTCAGTGCACTGCGCAAATAGACATACCCGTGCCCTAAATCAACTTCGCGAATGTCCGCCGATTGATTGAACACCTCTTGCCATTGCGCTTTGCCGTCTAGCACCGCGGCCAAAGGCGACACGTACATGGCTAAACGTCGGTCCACACCAAAACTCACCACCATGCCTGCCAGGTCAGTGCCAGGAACTTCTAAAACATAACCTGTGGCAAAGCTGGGCAGCTTGAGTTCGGGAAACAACGAAGCCTTGAAAATGAGTTTGTCGGGATTGGGCGCTTCAAGGTCTAGGTAGTAGCGCCCCGTATCGGCAAAGCGCTCGGTCGATTTCATCGTTTCGTAGCCGGGTCGCAAACGCGAGAAAAACAGGCCCTTGCCATTCTGGCGCCAACTCACACCCGCAAATCTCACGCGGTCAATGGGCGGCAAGATGGCCTGGCCTGTGGCCACATCGAGCACATGCATATTGCCAATCTCAGCACCTGAGGAATGCATGCCATAGGCCAGCAATTTGCCATCGGGTGAGGGATGAAAACTTTGGATGGCGTGTGGCTTGCCCTTTTCTTTGGATATTTGTTCTGGATCAACCAAGACCCTCTCTTCACCCTCTAAACCATCGCGCCACACCAACTGGGCTTGCGATTGGCCCTGGGCTCGTTTTAAATAAAACCAACGGTTGTCTTTGGTTCTGTAAATACCGGAAATGGCTGTCCCTGCAACAGCATCCTTGTCTTTTAAGGACTTCACAATGTCTGCGCGACCCGGAATGCGCTTCAGAATGCTGTCTGCGGCATCCGCCTGCTCTTTCATCCAAGTCATCACAGACGGGTCTTTGACTTGCTCCAAAAAACGATAAGGATCGTCTACTTTGACGCCCCAATAGGTGTCTTGCACATTTTGAGCCTTGAGGGGTGGCGGAACGTCAACACCCGCAAACCGAGAGCCCAGAATTTGGCCTTGGCTCTGTGCGCCACTCAACAGCAAAATGCCAACGATCCAGGAAAACAAAGCTGAATTTTTCTTCATGCGCAGATACCGCCCTCAAAATTTCATGCATGATAACTGTCCTGCATCGCCTAGAAAAGCGCTTTAAATAGCACTTCAAGCGCGCCAGTATCCCGACATTCCCGAGGTTTTACGGTTGGCGCTATATTTTTAGCTGATCCAACTAGCCTGGCTGGCAAGTGTTGCTTCTAGTGCTGCGCATGTTGAACGCCGATAAAAATCATACCCATTAAGTCCAATGAATAGTCCCTTCTCCCACTGCGCACGACAGCCAACACTGAACCGCTCCCGTTCCGCCCCCCTCGCTCAGATGACCGCGCTTGCACTGCTCTGTGCTCAGTTGGGTGCTTATGCCCAAGACGCTGGCGTGGCCGGGCAATCGGAAACGTCTTCTGGCAACCAAGCCACCGTCATTCAACGCGTTGAAATTGTGGGCAAACAAGGCTCGACTGAACTCAGACGCGCCGCCAGTGTGGCCAAGCAAATCTATGGCCGCGAAGAACTCGATCGTTATGGCGACACCAACACGCTCGATGTACTGAGACGTCTGCCAGGTGTCAATGTGGACTCAGGCGGCCCACGCATGCGCGGCCTGGGCGCTGGTTACACGCAAATCTTGCTGAATGGCGATCCAGCACCGCAAGGCTTCAACTTAGACCAGCTGAGCCCCTCGCAAATTGAGCGCATTGAAGTGATCAAAGCGCCCACCGCCGATCAAAGCGCACAAGCCGTCGCCGGTAGCATCAACATCATTTTGAAAGAAGCGCCGCGCAGAACTCAAAGTAATTTGAGGTTGGGCGTTGGGACAGGTCGCGATCGACCCATCGCCAATCTTAATTATTCCATCAGTGATTCGATGGGGCCTCTCAACATGTCTCTGCCCGTTTCATTGTTTGAGTGGGATCGGCAAATTAAAACCCAAGTGGAGCGACAAATGCCTGGCAGCAATGGGCTGCCTGCCACTTCAGAACAACTGGCTACGGGTAACTCTTGGGGCTGGGGTTATAACCTGGCACCTCGCTTCAATTACAAATTCAGCGATGAGCAAACGCTTGCCGTCGCAACGTTTTTTCAAAAGGGTTTTTGGAACTTCCGTAACGAATTTTCAAACAAAACCCTAGCGGGCAACCCTGTGTTTGATGACAATGCCATTCAAAATGGCTATTGGGAAAATCGTCGGGGCAACCTCACCTGGATCAACCGCTTCAGCGAAGATCAGCGCATCGAAATCAAGGCTGGTATTCAGCAATCCCGCTCTGCATTTGATGCAAGAAACATTCGTGCAGGCGCTACCCAAATTCGAACCCTAGGCGACACATCAGACGAATCCATCAGCCAATCGGGCAAGTACAGTCAGCTCTTGGGTTTAGAACACACCCTCACCGCTGGCTGGGACTTAGAGAACAGAACACGTCAAGAACGACGCACCACCACAGATGGCAACGGCACGGCCCTGCTACCCGCCTTTGAAGGCCAGCCGTTTGACGCGCAAGTTCGCAGGCAAGCTATCTACATTCAGGACGAGTGGGAAATTTCGCCACAGTGGCAACTTTATTTGGGCCTGCGCAACGAACGCATCAGCTCTGAAAGTGCCAGCACCGCCTACCCCGTCAGCAACACCAGTAGTGTGCTGTCCCCCCTGACGCATGTGACCTACAAGTTCGATCCCAAAAGTCGCGACATGATCCGTGCCAGTTTGACACGCAGCTACAAAGCACCGGGCCTCAACATGATGTTGGCACGCCCTCAAATCAATGGTAGCTTTACCAATACCAACTTCACCAACACCATGCTGTCGCCCGATCGCATTGGCAACCCCAACTTGGTCCCAGAGCTGGCCACGGGTTTAGACATTGCTTATGAAAACTACTTGACCAACGACGGCGTCTTTAGCGTTGGACTCTTTCAAAGAAACTTGAAAGACGTGGTTCGCAATGTCACCACTTTGCGAAATGTGAG
>JBDLWA010000254.1:0-3052 GCA_039804505.1 Pseudomonadota bacterium | reverse complement strand
CAAGATCGAGAAGAGCGACTCATCGACCAAGCGCAGGCCAACAAAGAGCTGATTCGCAATTTGGCCCATGAAATTAAAAATCCCTTGGGGGGTATTCGGGGGGCGGCCCAATTGCTTGAGATGGAGATGGAGTCCAAAGATCTGACCGAGTACACCCAGGTGATCATTCGGGAAGCCGATCGCCTTCAGACCTTGGTCGATAGACTGTTAGCCCCCCACCGACGTCCGCATGTAGTGGGTGATGTCAACATCCACGAGGTGTGTGAGCGCGTCCGATCGCTCATCGTTTCAGAATTTCCCAGGGGCATTGCGGTGGTTCGCGACTACGACACCTCTATTCCCGAATTTCGCGGCGACCGAGAACAACTGATTCAAGCGGTTCTCAATATTTCACACAACGCGGCCTTGGCGCTCTCGGATCGCATCAGTGAAGGTGATGCGAAATTGACTTTCAGGACGCGAATTGCGCGTCAAGTGACTTTTGGCAAAAAACGCTATCGACTGGCATTGGAATTGCATGTGATTGACAACGGGCCTGGTGTACCAGACTCGATCAAGGACCGAATTTTCTTCCCTTTGATTTCTGGCAGAGAAGGTGGGTCGGGCTTGGGTTTGACCTTGGCGCAAACCTTTGTTCAGCAACACCAAGGCTTGATTGAGTGTGACAGCAGCCCTGGCCGAACTGATTTCAAAATTTTGATTCCGTTGCCTTGATCTGTTGGTGAATGAGTCATTTGATTTGTCACTTGATCTTTGCATTTATTAAAGAAAGTTAAGACCCATGAAGCCTATCTGGATCGTAGACGATGACCAATCCATTCGATTCGTCTTAGAGAAAGCCTTGCTTCGTGAGGGTTTGAGCACACGCAGCTTCACCAACCCCCGTGAAGTCTTGGCAGCACTGAACACCGACGAAGGTCGTGAAGGCCCTCAAGTCTTGGTCAGCGACATTCGCATGCCCGGTGGCTCAGGATTGGACTTGCTAACCGAGGTGAAGAAAAAATTGCCAGGCCTGCCCGTTATCATCATGACGGCCTTCTCGGATTTGGACAGTGCTGTCTCGGCCTTTCAAAACGGCGCCTTTGAGTACTTGCCCAAGCCCTTTGACTTGCCCAAGGCCATTGAGCTCATTCGACGCGCCCTCGACGAAAGTCAGCGTGAAGAAGTGGCTGAAGAATTGATGGCCGCTACCCCAGAAATGTTGGGGCAAGCACCGGCCATGCAAGACGTGTTTCGTGCCATTGGCCGTCTGTCACAAAGCAACGTGACGGTCATGATCACAGGAGAGTCGGGCTCGGGCAAAGAGTTGGTCGCCAGAGCATTGCACAAACATTCTCCACGCGCCAATGGCCCCTTTGTGGCCATCAACACGGCGGCGATTCCCAAAGATTTGCTCGAGAGTGAATTGTTTGGTCACGAGCGTGGCGCGTTTACAGGCGCACAAACCTCTCGCCGCGGCAGGTTTGAGCAAGCAGAAGGTGGCACCTTGTTCTTGGATGAAATCGGTGACATGCCTTTCGATTTGCAAACACGTTTGTTGCGCGTTTTGTCGGATGGCCATTTCTACCGAGTGGGTGGGCACAGTGCGGTCAAAGCCAATGTGCGCGTCATCGCTGCAACGCACCAAGACTTAGAGCAGCGCGTGAAAGAAGGCGTGTTTCGGGAAGACTTGTTTCACCGCTTGAATGTCATTCGTTTGCGATTGCCTGCACTCAGAGAGCGACGTGAAGACGTGCAAGTGCTGACCAAACATTTCTTGCTGCAAAGCGCTCAACAATTGGGGGTTGAGCCCAAACGCATTTCAGAACAGGCGCTTGAACTGTTGAGCCACTTCAACTTTCCAGGCAATGTGCGCCAGCTTGAAAACATTTGTCATTGGCTCACGGTGATGGCACCCGCTCAAGTGATCGAAACCAAAGATTTGCCCCCAGAAGTTTTGTCGCCCAGCCATGTGAATCAAAGCGCTGACATTTCTGAGCAACAAAGCTCGCAGCCCATAGACGGGCAGACCTATGCAACTGCGTCAATGGCCCCCAATACAACGCCTGCCCTGGTTAATTTAGGCGCACATGCTGGTTGGGAAAGTGCCTTAGAGGTAGAGGCATTGCAACTGCTAGGTACTGAGCGCCAAGATGTGTGGGATGTGTTGACACGCCGATTTGAATCCTTGTTGATTCAGGCGGCCTTGGCCACCACGCGCGGTCGACGCATTGAAGCTGCTGTCAAGTTGGGCATTGGCCGCAATACGATCACTCGCAAAATTCAAGAGCTCAACATCGAAGCCTGAAGTCTTTCACGTCAAGTCGTTCTCAACAAAAAAGGCCTTCAATTGAAGGCCTTTTTGATTTGCTCGGTGCTTGATTCTGATGGCTTGACTCATCGAGAATCCTGCACCTGGTTCAGGGCACGCATCACTTTACTTTGAATAAAGAATGCCGCCGTTTGTATTGACCGTGAGGTACTGATTTTCCGCTTTCAAAATGGTGTTCAACGCGGTGCTGACATTCGTGCTTTGGCGTGTCCATGTGATGCCGTCAAGACTGGTCATGACAGTGCCGTTGCTGCCCACCAACAAGAACTGGCCCAAGGATGACATGTCATTGAAGTTGGCCGTGGTGTTTGAACTTTGCACGGTCCAGGCAAGCATGTCATTGCTTTTCAGAATGGTGCCGTTTTGGCCCGCTGCGACATAGGTGTATGTGGTGGTGCCACTGACTGTGCTACCGATCGCACCAATGGCCTTGAGATCGGCGGTGCTGCCTGATGATTGGGCTGTCCATGTGAGGCCATCGGCGCTGGTGAGGATGGTGCCGGCCGCACCAACTGCCATCCACATGCCAGATACCGTGTAGGTGATGCCATACAAATGAGCCGAGGAGGGTACAGTGGTGGCTGCTGTCCATGTGATGGCGTCTTTGCTGGTCATGATGGTGCCGTTGTTACCGACCGCCACAGCGATGCTGCCATTGGCCACCACAGCATTGAAGTTTTGAGACGCGTTGCTGGTCGCTTGTGTCCAAGTCTGCGTGTCCGAGCTGTAAATGATTTTGCC
>JBDLWA010000253.1:0-2695 GCA_039804505.1 Pseudomonadota bacterium | reverse complement strand
TGTGAAATCTGCGGTTTATACCTTCATGTCCCACATCATTTAGGAGATACATCATGTGGCGAATTTGGCGACTTTTCGATCCCCTGCGAGCCATGGTGGTTCAAGGGATTTTCTTGTTTGGCTTGGCAGCAATGATTCACCTCATTCTGTTGAGTACTAACAAATTCAATTGGCTGGACGGCGCCAAGAAACCTGTAGCGACATCTGCGCAAAACACGCCGATGCCTGCTGCGGTTCCTGCGGCTAAGTCTTGAGATTGAAGTGAAGGACAGATGCTGTTTAGAAGCACTGCTTCCAAGCAGCATCTGCATTTGATTTTTGAGTTGGAGACCTCACCATGGCCATGTTGAACTTTGAAAAAAAATATCGCGTCCGAGGTGGCACCTTGGTGGGTGGTGATTTGTTCGATTTTTGGGTTGGACCCTTTTATGTTGGATTCTTCGGGGTCACAACGATCTTTTTTTCGTTCCTCGGAACAGCAATGATTTTGTGGGGCGCTTCACAGGGCCCGACTTGGAACCTTTGGCAAATTAGCATTGCCCCCCCAGATATTTCTTATGGCTTGGGCTTTGCACCGCTGCTTGAGGGTGGCTTGTGGCAATTGATCACGGTTTGTGCCATCGGCGCATTCGTTTCGTGGATGCTGCGAGAAATTGAAATATGTCGCAAATTGGGCATGGGTTATCACGTGCCGTTTGCGTTTGGTGTGGCCATCTTTGCGTATGTCACTCTGGTGGTCATTCGCCCTGTCTTGATGGGCGCATGGGGACATGGTTTCCCCTATGGCATTTACAGCCACCTTGATTGGGTGTCCAACGTGGGCTACCAGTACTTGCACTTCCACTACAACCCCGCTCACATGATTGCGGTGAGTTTCTTCTTTGCCAGCGTGTTTGCTTTGTCTTTGCACGGTGGTTTGATTTTGTCGTCGACCAATCCTGCGCCTGGTGAAACAGTGCGTACACCAGAACACGAAGACACGTTCTTCCGCGACATCATTGGTTATTCAATTGGCACCTTGGGCATTCACCGATTAGGTTTGTTCTTGGCCTTGGCCGCTGTGTTGTTCAGCGCGCTGTGCATTGTTTTGAGTGGCCCGTTCTGGAGCCGTGGTTGGCCCGAGTGGTGGAGCTGGTGGTTGAACCTGCCCATCTGGTCACAGTGGCCCGTTAGCAAATAAGCAGGAGAAGTCAGATGCCTCAATATCAAAACCTGTTTACCACCGTCACAGCCACTGGCCCCATTCAGCCGGGTGTGCCTTTGGGTCATGGCAACAGTCCTCGTCTGGGTCAGCCCGTTCTCTTTTACTGGCTTGGCAAAATTGGCAATGCGCAGTTGGGGCCCATTTATTTGGGTGGCCTGGGCCTTGCGTCCCTCATCTGTGGCCTGATTGCTTTTGTGACCATTGGCTTCAACATGCTGGCGTCGGTCAATTACGACCCGATCCAGTTTGTGCGTCAACTTTTCTGGTTGGCACTGGAGCCACCACCTCCTAGTTATGGTTTGCAAATGCCGCCTTTGAATCAAGGCGGTTGGTGGATCATCACAGGTATCTTTTTAACGGCTTCCCTTTTCCTCTGGTGGGCGCGTACCTATCGCCGTGCACGTGAACTGGGCATGGGAACCCATGTGGCTTGGGCTTTTGCAGCCGCTATTTGGTTGTATTTGGTCTTGGGCCTGTTCCGCCCTATTTTGATGGGTTCATGGGGTGAGGCTGTGCCTTACGGCATCTTCCCACACTTAGATTGGACGGCAGCATTCTCGTTGCGCTACGGCAATCTTTTCTACAACCCCTTCCATGCCTTGTCGATTGTGTTCTTGTATGGTTCAGCACTTTTGTTTGCCATGCACGGTGCCACCATCTTGGCCGTCACACGCTTTGGGGGTGAGCGCGAGATTGAGCAAATTACCGATCGCGGTACCGCTTCTGAGCGTGCTGCTTTGTTCTGGCGCTGGACCATGGGCTTTAACGCCACGATGGAATCAATTCACCGTTGGGCTTGGTGGTTTGCAGTGTTGTGCCCTATTACAGGCGGCATCGGCATCTTGTTAACGGGCACGGTGGTGGACAACTGGTATTTGTGGGCCATCAAACATGGCGTGGCACCGCCTTATCCAGAAATATTCCCTCCGGTGATCGATCCAGCGTTGTTGTCGGGAGCTAAGTAATGAAGTACGCACACATTTTTAGACTCGGCTGCAAAGGCTTGATCATGGTCATTGCAGGTCTGCTCTTAGCAGCCTGCGAAAGACCGCCCATGGAGTCGGTGCAACGGGGCTATCGCGGCACGGGCATGGTTCAAATTTACAACCCAACTGCTTTGGCAGACAGTGCTGAAAACAACACGCCGCCGTTTGCATTGCCAGCGGGTGATCCATCGGGTCCCAAAGCTTCTACGGTTTATAAAAACGTGAAAGTACTTGGCGATTTGAGCGTGGGCGAGTTCACACGGTTGATGGTGTCAATGGCATCTTGGGTGGCACCACAAGAGGGCTGCTTGTATTGCCACAATCCAGCCAACTTTGCGGAAGACTCCAAGTACACCAAAGTGGTAGCGCGTCGCATGATTCAAATGACGAAGCACATCAACCAAGATTGGCAGCAGCACGTGGGCAACACGGGTGTGACTTGCCACACTTGCCACAGAGGTCAGCCAGTGCCCAAAGAAATTTGGTTCAAGGCCAATCACGAACC
>JBDLWA010000252.1:0-5020 GCA_039804505.1 Pseudomonadota bacterium | reverse complement strand
GGCGTCAAGGCCTCGGCCAAAGTACCGCCAGCGGCCTTGAAAGTCGGGTGCATCATGGTCAGGCCCATGAAGCCACCCCGCACCTCGCCCCGTGCGCGGATGCGGTTGCCCACCGCCAGCGCCTTTTGGTGAGAAGGGTAAAAACTGAAAAAGCGCATCACACAGGTGTCGGAGCCGTCGTCCACCGTGACCAGCAACTGGCGGCGCGGGCGCATGGTGATCTCGCAGGCCGTCACCCTGGCTTCGATCTGTGCGGTATCGCCTTCGCGCACATCGCGCAGTTTGACGATGCGGGTCTCGTCCTCGTAACGCAAGGGCAGGTGCAAAGCCAGATCAATGTCACGCACCAAGCCCAGCTTGATCAGCGCCTTTTGAGGCGCAGACAGCGTTTTGGTTGGGGTGACGGAGGGCTTTGCAGGCATGGTCGGATTGTGCCTTTCTAATACCCCAAAAGACAAAGCCGCCCTATGGCGGCTTTGTTTGGATGCATGACGCTGAAGTCGGTCAGATTTAGAACTTGTAGCCAACGCCGAAGTTAAATCCAGTCGCTTTAGTACCGTCTTTGCTGTACAAGTTCATGTAACTTGCTGTCAGATAAGTCTGCTTGTTCAAGTAGTAGTTTCCACCAAGGCCATACGCAAAGGAACCCTCAGTTTGACTTTCGCTCTCTCCACGGGTGCTCAGTTTCAACGTGGATTTCGCGTAGCCCAAACGAGCAAACAATTCAACTTCATTGCTGACCATGACTTTGGGCTTTAGAAAAACCCCATACGAGCTAGAAATCTTCGCATCGACATTGGTGGATGCGCCACCCAAAGTCACCGATGATTTATTCAAGCCAAGTCCCAAGAATCCTTCAACCGCCACATTGGGATTGATTTCATAACCCACGATACCCGTCAGCACAGTTGGTTTGGCTTTCAAGACAGGAGCCTCATTGTCCTTCAACGTCAAAGGTGCCACACCACCTTCTACATAAACCTGTGCCTGCGCAACCGCTGCAGTAGCCAACAGAGCTGATACGCTCAAAATACGAATGATTTTCTTCATAGTGTAACCTTTAGTTTGATTTCACGAACAAAAGCTAGTTCGCTTGGATGAAATTTTAACCACGAAGTCTTTTTTAAAAATAAATAAAAAGTATAAAAATATAATTTTTTTAGATATTTAGCGGTTTAAAT
This sequence comes from Pseudomonadota bacterium, assembly GCA_039804505.1. Classification (GTDB taxonomy): domain Bacteria; phylum Pseudomonadota; class Gammaproteobacteria; order Burkholderiales; family Burkholderiaceae_C; genus Limnohabitans_A. Next base: position 3,839 of record JBDLWA010000252.1, on the reverse strand, counting down.
TAAACTCAGAGTAGAGCACTGTTGCATGGTGCCAACACCAACAGGTCATCCACGCGTCCAGGCCATCTACAGTTTTTCCGTCTCTCCCACTTTGGGTTGCCACTTCATCAAGCGCTTTTCAATCACACCAACCAAGGCGTCGATGAACAAGGCAAAGGCCGTCAACACCAAAATGCCAGCCATGACGGTGTTGATGTCGAAGCTGCCTTCGGCCTGCAAGATCAAATAGCCCACGCCCTGACTAGAGCCCAGGTATTCGCCGACCACGGCGCCCACAAAGGCCAGGCCTACCGAGGTGTGAAGCGAGCTGAACACCCAGCTGGTGGCGCTGGGCAGGTACACGTGGCGCAGCAACTGGCGTTGACTGGCCCCCAGCATGCGGGCATTGGCCAGCACCACGGGACTGACCTCCTTGACGCCTTGGTACACGTTGAAAAAAACGATGAAAAACACGAGCGTCACACCCAAAGCAACTTTGGAGCCGATACCCAAACCAAACCAAACCGAAAAAATCGGTGCCAAGATGATGCGGGGCATCGCATTGAGGGCCTTGATGTAAGGCTCCAAAATGGCCGAGGCCATGGGCGAAAGCGCCAGCCACAAACCACCCAACAAGCCCGAGCTCGCACCAATCGCGAAGGCCAACAAGGTCTCGATCAGGGTGACGCCCAAGTGTTGGTAGATGTTGGCATCACCCACAAACCAAGCCCAGATGCGCTCGAAAATTTGCACCGGTTCCCCAAAGAAAAATGCTGCCTGCCGGTCGTTGTCGAACATGAAGGGCGGGATCAAACCAGGCTGAGTCAGCACATGCCAGCAAGCAAACACCAGCACCAACAAGCCCAACTGCCAAAGGCGCAAAGTGGCTTTGCGCGGTTTGATGAGGTTCCAGACAAAGGACATCATGTGGTTCACTCAGCGCGGTTTTTGAAGTTGTTGTTGATAACCCTTGAGGACTTCTTCGCGCAGCACTGCCCAGATGGCTTGGTGCAGCGCCATGAAACGGGGCGTCATCTTGATCTCGGCCACATCACGCGGGCGCGGCAAATCGATGGTGAACTCACCAATCGGGTGCGAAGCCGGCCCGGCACTCAAGACCACCACACGGTCGCTCATGGCAATCGCTTCGTCCAGATCGTGGGTGATGAACAACACCGACTTCTTTTTGGACTGCCACAGCGCCAGCAGCTCGTTTTCCATTAACTGCCGGGTCTGGATGTCCAGCGCGGAAAACGGCTCGTCCATCAAGACGATGTCCGGGTCCATCACCAGAGTCTGCGCCAGGCTGGCGCGTTTGCGCATACCACCACTCATCTGGTGTGGGTAACGGTCACCAAAGCCACCCAAACCCACACGGCGCAGCCAGTCTTCGGCCTGCGCCTGCGCACTGGGTTTGTCCACCCCGCGAAACACCAGACCCGCCATCACGTTTTGCAAAGCGGTGCGCCAAGGCATCAAGCTTTCGGCCTGGAACATGTACCCAGCGCGGGTATTCACGCCGGTCAGGGGTTCGCCGTAAATCTGCACCGTACCTTGGCTCGGTTGCAGCAAACCAGCCGCCATGTTGAGCAAGGTGCTTTTGCCACAACCCGTGGGGCCCACCACGCTGACAAATTCGCCATCGGCCACCGTCAGGGACACGTTTTCAACAGCGGTGTAACGCTGCCCCGGCACATCGGGGCTGACAAAGGTGCAGGCCACGCCCTGCAGCGCGATCGATGGCAGGTTCACATCAGCCCTTGGGGTATTTGAGGTTGGCTTTTTTGACGAAGTCGTTGGTGTAGACAGCGTTCAGATTCAATTTGGCTGCGGCCAGTTTGTCATCCACACTGGCCAGGGCCTTGAAGGCGGTCTCTGGCCCCTTGGCCGGAAAGCTGCCATCAGCCGACATGGCTTGCTTGGCGGCCAAGAACCCTTCGATGTACACGGCCCGGTCCCCCAGCAAATAGCTCTCGGGCACAACCTTGATGATGTCACCGCCGCCAGCTTGCTGAATCCATTTGTTGGCGCGGACCATGGCGTTGGCCATGGCTTGCGCTGTGTTGGGATTTTTGTCCAGGAAGGGCTGGGGCGCATACAGGCAGCCAGCAGGCATGGGACCGCCAAACACCTTTTCGGCTTCAACCATGTTGCGCGTGTCAGTGACGATCCTCATGTCGCCCGAACGGGTCAACAAGGTGATGACCGGATCCAGGTTGCTCATCGCGTCGATCTGCCCGGCACGCATGGCGGCCACGGCGCCGCTGCCAGCACCGACACCCACAAAGCTCACGTCGCTGGGCTTGAGCCCTGCTTTAGCCAATACGAAATTGGCCAACACGTTGGTGGAGCTGCCTGGGGCTGTGACACCGATTTTTTTACCCTTCAAGTCGGCCACCGATTTGAAATTGGGCATGGTCTTTGGATTGACGCCCAACACAATCTGCGGCGCCGCGCCTTGCAAAACAAAGGCCCGCATGGGCTGGCCCTTGAACTGCATATTGATGGTGTGCTCAAACGCACCGGAGACCACATCGGCACTTCCACCCACGACCGCCTGCAAAGCACGGGAGCCACCCGCAAAATCCACAATGGTCACGTCCAAACCTTCGGCCTTGAAGTAGCCCAGCTGCTCGGCAATGGTCAAAGGCAGGTAATAAAACAGGTTCTTGCCTCCCACCGCGATGGTGAGCTTGGGCTTTTCAAGCGCTTGTGCATGAACCAGTTGAGGCACGGCCATGAAGGCGGAACTGCCGACGATGAACTCACGGCGATTGAAGGTCACGTTTGTCTCCTGATGTGCTGATTCGCGATCAGGATTCAGTCTAACGGATGAGGGCTAAGCCGTGGTGTGCAACGGCAAGGTCTGCTGCACTGTTTGCAGGGTGCCACAGCTTCACTGGGAATTTTTGACGCCCGCCGCCAAGGTGAGCGCCTCCACCACATCCCGAACTGTTTTGCGTTCAGCCACGGATAAGGCCAAATAACGGCTCAGCATTTCACGGTCCGCCAAGTTCAACAAACCATCCATGGCCAATGAAGCACTGTCCTTGCTTTTTGCGACTTGATTGCCAAATCGCAACTCATCGGGACTGACTTGCAACCACTCAGCCAATACCCGTAGCTTGTCTTGCGTCGGTAAAGAGTTCCCCATCAACCAATTCCTGGCCGTGTGCGGGGTGATGCTGCGTCCCCAATAGCGAAGATTGAATTCATTGGCGACGACCGATGGAGACAGACGCACGCCACAACTTTCGAGTGCAACCCGGAGGCGTTGTGCGAAAGCTTCTGACTCTTTGACCGAGGACATGTCTCGAAAGTAAAGCTTTGAGAGGCATTCAACGTAATTTCAAATCAGTATTTTTGTTAATTCACATTACAATTATCATGTCGTTTATTGCAAATACAAAGAATTCTCCAATTAAACAATGCTTATTAATTAATTTATGAATATTTTCAATATTTTCCGAAATTCAACTCGGCGCGCTGCTCAGAACAGAGCGCCAGGCACTTTCGGCCATGATTTTGAAAAGAGCATGGACAATCATTTGGAAGAATTGAGCCTTTATGGCAATCCCAGATTGGCGAAGTTGGAGACTGGCTGGTGGTGCTATCTGGAAGCAAGCGATGCCGGAAGTGGGGGCAAACTCAGCATCGGGTCGGAGATACGTCATGTCCATCCAGCGGACGCCATTGCAGAATGTCTGCAAAGGGTTCGAGCAAGTGGCCGTCCCCAACTGACTGGCTCAAAAGCCGTCACACCTCATCGCTTGAGAACCTGAAGAAGGTTCTTACAATCAGCGTTTTCAACTTCGAACGGGCCTGTCCGGCCCTGAAGCATGACCGCAACCTTCTCCTCC
>JBDLWA010000251.1:0-3360 GCA_039804505.1 Pseudomonadota bacterium | reverse complement strand
GTGTGGATGGCAACAGGGGCCAGCAAAGTGATCAAAGCTGCCGAAGTGATCACCCAACCTGTTGCGGCCAATGCCAACAACAAGCCAAAGCGGATCAAACTCCAGTAGCCATCAGGCTGCTGATGCAGCCGCAATTGCCATTGGGTCCAGGTGTTGAACAGCAAGGCAAAGTTGACCACTTCGCCTCGTTCCATTGCGCGGCTCATGGCATATAAGCTGGTGGCCAATACCGGTGCGATGACCAAGAAGCCAGACAAGCAACCTGCCAACAACCAAAACTGGTCATGGGCCACCCAAGTGATGATGGCACCCCAAGCCGCAATGACCACGCCATGCAAAGTGCTCAGCAGGGGTGATCTGGCAAAGTCTTTGAAACCCAAGGCCAGCCATTGCAAAGGCTGGTCGTACAAGATGGGCAAGACGGGCGGCAAAAAAACAGATGGACTGTTTTGGGGTGTCACAGGGGAATGGGGTTCGGTCATGGCCCCAGCTTAACGATGAATCACTGCTGGGCACTTGATGCAAGTCAAGACAAAAAAGGGCAGCCTTTGGGCTGCCCTTTTGGAAAATCAAAGTTGAAGTTCTGTGGAGAGCTCAACGTGGATGGCGGTGTTCCTTGTGTCCATGTGACATGAATTTGCCGGTTTCACTGTCGAAAAATTTTTTCTGATCAGCGCTCAGCACAGCGTAAAACGCTTTGGTCGCTTCAACATGCTTTTGCATTTGGGCGTCCATTTGCGCACGGTGTTTTTGCATCACATCCAAACGCTCAGGTGTGCTCAATTTTTCCATGGCAGCACGGTCACGACGAACAGGCAAGGTGGTGGGCGGCTGCATCGACTGGCTGAACGTGGTCCAGGCACTTTCTTGCGTTGCGTCCAGTTTCAATTGGGTTTTGAGTTCTGCCAAGTGCTGGGCATGACGTTGCACTGTACGTTCATGTTTTTGTCCCATGTGTTCGTGACCTAACCCGCCAGTTCCGGGATCCATTTGGGCAAAACTCAAAGAAGACAGACCTGCCAGCAAGGTGGCTGCGATCAAGGTGGAGCGGAACAGTGTCATGAAAGCCTTTCGGTTGTGGGATGGCGCAAGTGTGAAAGGCCCATGTGTCTGACCTGTTCGCGAAGTGCTGCCCCTCTGTAAAGATGGGCAAAGCCACCCACATCAGCCCAAGCGGCCCGCTTGAAAATCCTCTACCGCTTGCATCAACTCCTCGCGCGTGTTCATGACAAAAGGACCGTACTGCGCAATGGGTTCGTGCAGAGGCTGACCTGAGATGAGCAAAGCCTTGGTGCCAGCGCTGGCCTTCAACACCACGCCATCGCCAGCGTTGCTCAAGATCGCCATCCGCTGCAATGGAACACTTTCATCACCGGCTTGGCTGTGCACAGCCAATGCGCCTCGGTACACGTAGATGAATGCGTTGTGACCGGTGGGGATGTTCTGCGTGAAAGTTTGCTCACCCGTGAAATGGATGTCCAGGTACAAGGGATCGGTCGGGTGAGTGGTTGCCGGGCGGTGCATGGCGCCTTGCACACCATGGCTTTCGCCCGAAATCACACGCACCAGCACACCGGCATCGGTGGTGACTTCAGGGATGTGTTCGCTTTGAATGTCGCGGTACCAAGGCGTGCACATTTTTTGGTGTGAAGGCAGGTTCAGCCACAACTGAAAACCTTCCATCAGGCCTTCCTCTTGTTCGGGCATTTCGCTGTGCACCAAACCGCGTCCAGCGGTCATCCACTGAACGCCACCGTTTTGCAGCAAGCCTTCGTTGCCTGCGCTGTCGCGGTGGCGCATGCGGCCGGCGATCATGTAGGTCACAGTCTCAAAGCCCCGGTGCGGGTGGTCTGGAAAACCCGCACCATAGTCTTTGGGATCGTTGCTGCCGAATTGGTCCAGCATCAAGAAAGGATCGAGGCGTTGTTGCAACTCACCCGTGAGCACACGGGTCAGGCGCACGCCAGCGCCGTCGCGGGTGGCGCGACCGGCCACCAGGGCATCAACGGAACGGGGATGAAAAACGGGCATCGAAGTCATGCAGTCAATGATGCCCCAAAAAACAAAGTCCGCGTGCAGCGGGCTTGTGGCTTAAACCTTGGGGTTTTTGCAGGTGTTGATGCCCAGCAAGCTGTAAGGCGGGCACCAGCCACTCAAACCTGTTGCGATGGGCACCAGGCCCACCCAACCCCATGCGCCAACTTGGCCCGTGGCTGCCAGCGCCACCAAAATCAGGCCACCCACCACGCGAACAATGCGTTCAACACCACCGATATTGGTCGTCATGAAATACTCCTTGCGGTTAAAAATCAATCATCGACGCGGTAACCCTCGTCGGCAATGGCGCGGGCCAAGGCCTCGCGGGCTTGTTCAGACTCTACTTGCACTTTGTTTTGCGCTCGATCGATCACCACTTTAGCCTGTGCATCCAAAGCCAACAATGCCTTGGTCACTGCTTTCTCGCAATGGCCACAAGTCATGCCTTCGACCGTGAAAATTTGGTTCATGATGTCACTTTCAAGGAAACCCTCATGGGTATGCTCAAAGCATAGTCCATAACCGGCAGTAAGGCATGACATACATCAAGAATGAAGCATCCACGATCGACATCGGCATAGGCGGCATGACCTGTGCTTCCTGTGTGATGCGGGTTGAAAAAGCCTTGAACAAAGTACCGGGTGTTGAATCGGCCACCGTCAACCTGGCCACCGAATCGGCCCGCATCACCGTGCAATCGAACGAGGTCACCGATGCCCGCTTGAGACGCGCCATCCGTGATGCGGGTTATGAGCCCTTGACGCCACAAGCCGTTGAAACAGCCGCGCAAACCACGGCCTGGACAGGCTTTGCCCCAGTGGGCTGGGGCTTGTTGCTGTCGGCGCCCTTGGTTTTGCCCATGGTGGGCGATGCTTTGGGTCAGCATTGGATGCTGCCCGCCTGGCTTCAGTTTGCCTTGGCCACACCGGTGCAATTCATTTTGGGTGCACGTTTTTACAAAGCAGGATGGCACGCGCTCAAAGCCATGACGGGCAATATGGACCTGCTGGTGTCGCTGGGCACCAGCGCCGGCTGGTTGCTGTCTGTTTGGCTGTGGATGAACACCCACGAAGGCCATGCGCCCCACTTGTACTTTGAGGGTTCAGCTGTGGTCATCACCTTGGTCTTGTTGGGCAAGTGGCTCGAAGTCAGGGCCAAGCGCCAAACCACCGAAGCGATCCGTGCTTTGCACGCCCTGCGGCCTGACAAGGCCCACTGGATCAGTGAGGACGGCGAAGTCGATGTGCCTGTGGCCGAAATTTTGGTCGGGGATGTGTTGGCCGTTCGCCCGGGCGAGCGATTTCCACTCGACGGTGAACTCAT
>JBDLWA010000250.1:0-3084 GCA_039804505.1 Pseudomonadota bacterium | reverse complement strand
CAAGGCCCTGCGACCATTGCTGCATGCGCGCCAGATGCATGCGGTGCACGCTGCTTTCACTTTTGCTCGATTCAGTACTGCTGGTATCGCCGGGCGAAATGACCGTGACGCAGGCCAAGCGCGCACCAGGACGAATCCCCAACGATCGGTCCACCGCTTCGCGCAGCGAATACCAAGTGGCATCGCTCACATCGGCATGCGGCAAGGCCACCATCAAGATGGGTACTTCTTTGATTTGCTTGGACGGCAATGGGCTGGGTTGGTAGTGCATGCCCGCCGCTTTGAGCCAGCGCTTGAAATGCTCTTTGAAGCCTGTGCCCTGAATTTGCCGACCGCGCTCGGTGATGCGAATTTGATCGGGGTGGCTTAAGTCCATGGCCAAGTGCGCTGCCGAGGGATAGCGTTTGGCAGCCTCGGGGTGCAGGCATTTCAAAATGACTTCTTGTAACCACGGCGGCACTTGAGGGTTGCGCTTGCGAGGTGGCACAGGGTCCATCCACAAACGCTGCCGCATGCCGCCTGCTGTCGCTGGCTCACCAAAAGGCAATTCGCCTGTGGCCAACTCATACAACATGACACCAATGGCAAAAATATCGGAACGCGGATCGCCGCGCACGCCCACCACTTGCTCGGGTGCAATCCATGCAGGCGAGCCAACCGCCTTGCGCAATTCTTCTGCCAACAAGTCGGGATAGTGTGCGTGGCATGACAAACCAAAATCGAGCAACACCACTTTGCCATTGGGCCGTATCAACACATTGGCGGGCTTAAGGTCTAAATGACACACATTTTGTTTGTGCAAACTGTGCGCTGCGTGTGCCAATTCAGCACCCAAGCGGGCAATGGCTCTGTCGTGCAAGTCTGTTTGAAACGGCTCTTTGTGAAAATTTTCTGCCCACGTTTCGAGGGTCGACCCTTGCACATACTCCATCACCAAATACGGCGTGCGCGACAAGTCACCAGCCGCCACAAAACGCGGCACATGGGTGCCCGAAATGGCAGGCAAGATTTGATGCTCCACCTCAAAACTCACAATATTTTCTGCGCCATCGCCTGCTGTCATGCGCGGAATTTTCATGGCCATCGGAAACTCTGATTCGCGGCGCGTCCCGTCTGCGCTCAAGGCGTATTGAACGGTGTAGATGTGCGCCATGCCGCCTGCATGAAGGCACTCTTTAATTTCAAAGCCATCGATCAAATGGCCAGGATTTAAAAGTTTCATCGCCCCAACGCCAATCGTTCAGCAAAAAAATCGGGCAAGCCTGCCTTGCGAATGGCCTGCGCTGCCGCGGCATGATCGTAGGCCACACGGTGAAATGTCATGCGCCCCGCGGTCTCGTCGTAGAGCGCATACATGGCTTCGGGTTTGTGATCGCGCGGCTGCCCCACCGAGCCTACGGTGGCCACCCAGCGGCGATGCGAGGGCATCGGCACCTGCACGCCCGCGGTGGGCTCGAAGCGCATCATGCTGTGCCCCGTGCCGCGGTAATAGACCGTTTGCTGATGTACGTGCCCCACCACCACATGGCGTGCATCAAAGTCTTGAAGCGCATGATCGGCACACAAATCGGCGGCACGTTCTGAGTCAACGTAATGCCAACGATCGGGGACATGCGCACTGGCATGGACCAACAACAAAGATCCCGACACAGCCGTGAGGGGCAAGTCTTGAAGGAACTCGCGCTGTGAAGCGTCCAATTGCGCAAAGGTCCACTGCGCGGTGCTGCTGCCCATGCTGTGATCGTCGATAGGCGGCTTGACGGCCATGACATCGTGATTGCCTTGAATGACCCACGCACCTTCATCGGCCAAGCGCATGGCCATGGCCACCACCTCTTGCGGATTGCCCCCATAGCCCACCAAGTCACCCAACAAAGCCCATCGATCTACCCCCTGCGACTTTGCGTGCACCATGCAAGCGTTCAGTGCTTGCAAATTGGCATGAATGTCTGAGAGCAGTGCAATTTTCACAATGTCATTTTCCAGTGAATCGTGCCGCGCGTTTTTCAATGAAAGACTGCACGCCTTCTTTGGCATCGTCGCTGTTGGACAAGGTTTTTTGCACTGAAATAAATTCGTGCATGGCCACCAACGGGCCCTGCTCCACCGCCTTCAACACACTTTGGCGTGTGGCCACCACGGCCAAAGGCGCTTGCGCAGCAATGGCACGTGCAATGGTCAAAGCCTCTTCGAGTTGTTGACCCGCAGGCACCACGCGCTGCACAAAATTCAAGCGCAAGGCTTCTGCGCTGTTGAACTCATCACCCGTGAGCAAATGCAGCAATGCATTGCCCATGCCCGCGCGTTCGGCCATGCGCAATGTGGCGCCACCCGTGGCCATGATGCCGCGCTTGACTTCCAATTGCGAGAAGCGGCAATTGTCTGCAGCCACCACAATGTCGGCCGCCAACATCAATTCAATACCGAGGGTGTAGGTGATGCCCTGCACCGCCACCACCATGGGTTTGGTGCGGCGGCGATACCCTTCCATGCCCAAGTTGAGCGGATCGACCAGGCCCAGTGGAACGGCTTTTTCACCGCGCTGCATGAGCGGCGCAATGGTGGGCAAGTCCAAGCCAGCCGTGAAGTGCTCACCCATGGCGTGCAAAACGCCCACACGCAAAGCGGGATCGTCGTCCAAGCGGGTGTAGGCCTCGCCCAACTCACGGTACATCTTGGGCGTGAAACCGTTGCGCTTGGCGGGGCGGTTGATGCAAATCTGAAGGATTGCACCGTGCACGGTGCAATCGATCTGGCCTTCGGGGTGGGGGGTGGTGAGCATGGCGACCTCTTTGCTGCATGGCCTGTGGGAGGCTGCCCCTGCAGCCGAAGGTTTGCACTCTCCTTGAGCAATGCTGTGAGCATGCATTCGCGAGCAGGGGCTCGCTCCCACAAAACCAAGTTTCTCAACAGGTCAGTAGGTGTAAACGCCCTGCCCCGTCTTGCGGCCCAGACGGCCTGCGGCGACCATCTCTTTGAGCAAAGGGCAAGGACGGTATTTGCTGTCGCCGAACTCTTTGAGGTAGACCTCCATCACGGCCAAGCACACATCGAGGCCGATCATGTCGGCCAGCGCCAGCGGGC
>JBDLWA010000249.1:0-3315 GCA_039804505.1 Pseudomonadota bacterium | reverse complement strand
AAAAAGAACTGCATGGGTTGCCATGCACTTGATCGCAAGATGGTGGGCCCTGCTTACAAAGACGTGGCCAAGAAATATGCCGGTGACGCCACGGCAACTGCTACTGCCACCGACAAATTGGCGCTGAAAATTCAAAAAGGCGGCGCTGGTGTTTGGGGGCCTGTGCCCATGCCCAGCAATCCGCAGGTCAATGAAAAAGAGGCCAAAACATTGGCCTCTTGGATCCTCACCTTGAAGTGAGACTTTGATTTTTTAAACGCGACTCAAAGGCCGATGGCTGCAATGCCAGCCTTGGCAATTTGTGCGTCTTCAGGCGACTTCACGCCGCTCACACCCACCGCACCCAAGCAGGCGCCATCTTTCATGATGGGCACGCCACCTTCCAACATGCCTTCGATGGTGGGGGCAGACAGGAAAGAATAGCGACCGCCATTGATCACATCTTCGTACACTTTGCTTTCGCGCTGACCCAGGGCAGCTGTTTTGGCCTTGGCCGGTGCAATGTGAGAAGAGATAGGCGCGGCACCGTCCAAACGCTGGAAGTGCAACAAATGACCACCGGCGTCCACAATGGCAATGCTCACAGCCCAGTTGTTCTTTTGGGCTTCGGCTTGTGCGGCAGCGGCAATGGTTTGGACGTCTGACAGTTCGAGGGTCGATTGAGTTTTCATGGTTCTGTGAGGGTGAAAAATTGACCGCCAAGCATAACGCAGACAGCTCTTTCAATTCCATTCATCAAAGTCACTACACAAAAGACCCTGAAAACTATGGCAAATAGGGTATTTTGGGTTACAAGCCCTACAATTTGCCTACCCGATACAGGGTGGCATTTAAGGAGTTCACACATGAGCGATCTTCAAAACATTGAACAACCCAGCTGGGGCAGCGTTGTTAGCTCGCCCGCAGAACGCAACAAGGTCATGCGCAACACCTACTGGTTGTTGGCACTCAGCTTGTTGCCTACCGTTTTGGGCGCCTGGTTAGGCGTGGCCACTGGCATCACACAGTCTTTAGGCGGTGGCCTTGGATTGGTCGTGTTCTTGGGCGGCGCCATTGGCTTTATGTTTGCCATCGAAAAAACCAAAGACTCCTCCACAGGCGTGTTTGTGTTGTTGGGCTTTACCTTCTTCATGGGCCTCATGCTGTCTCGCATGATTGCCATGGTGTTGGGCTTTAAAAACGGCGCTGACCTCATCATGACGGCCTTCGCTGGCACCGCTGGCGTGTTCGCTGTCATGGCCACTTTGGCCAGCGTCATCAAGCGCGATTTGTCCGGCATGGGCAAGTGGTTGTTTGTAGGTGCCTTGGTCCTGATGGTGGGCGGCATCGTCAACATGTTTGTCGGCTCCACGGCCGGCATGATGGCCATCTCTGTGGCGGCCATCGGCATCTTCAGTGCTTACATGCTGTACGACCTGAAACAAATCATCGACGGCGGCGAGACCAACTACATCAGCGCCACGCTCATGTTGTACATGGACTTGTTCAACGTGTTCCAAAGCCTGTTGGCCTTGTTGGGCATCTGGGGCGGTGAGCGCGATTAAATTTAGCACCTGCACATTAGCGTCTTAGCGGCGCATGTCAGGGCGTTCAATGGCCCTCAAAAAAACAAAGCATCTGAGCTTCAAAAACTCAGATGCTTTTTTATTGGCGCTGAAGGCGATGCTTAAACGATGCGTTCAAACACCGCCATGCTTTCCACGTGCGCCGTGTGCGCAAACATGTTGACCACGCCTGCGCTGAGACAACGATAGCCTGCTCTGTGCACCAACAACCCTGCATCACGCGCCAATGTGGCGGGGTTGCAGCTGACATACACAATGCGTTTGGGAAATTGCCAGCTACCCCGAAGCTCGGCGTTTTCATTCAACTCGGCCAAGGCTTTGATCAATTCAAAAGCACCTTCGCGTGGCGGATCAATGAGCCACTTGTCGGCAATGCCGTCGGCCATCAGCATCTCGGGCGTCATCTCAAACAAATTGCGTGCAATGAAGCTGGTGGGTGCCAATGCTTTAACTGGGCCACGCAGGCTTTGATTGCGCGCCAAGTTTTCACGTGAACGGGCCACCAAGGTTTCAGCACCTTCAATGCCCACCACCTCTTTGGCCGTGGTGGCAATGGGCAACGTAAAGTTGCCCAAACCACAGAACCAATCAATGACACGTTCGTGCGATTCGGGCTTGAGCAAGCGCAACGCACGCGTGACCAACACACGGTTGATGTGCGGATTGACTTGGGTGAAGTCAGTAGGCTTGAACGGCATGTGCACACCAAAATCTGGCAAGTCATAAGACAGTTCAGGGCCGCCCTCGTCCATCAATTTAACGGTGTCGGGGCCTTTGATTTGCAACCACCATTGCACCGCATGCTGGTTTGCAAAAGCGCGCAAGCGATCTTGATCGGCAGGCGTGAGTGGCTCAAGATGGCGCAACACCAAAGCCGTGACTGAGTCGCCTTGGGCCAATTCAATTTGCGGAATGGTCTCACGTGCGTCCATGCCAAAAATCAATTCGCGCAAAGGCATCAACATGGCGCTGATGTTGGGCGGGAGCACACGGCATGATTTGATGTCGGCCACATAGCGACTCTTGCGCTCGTGAAAGCCAATGAGCACCTCGCCTTTTTTGTGCACGTAGCGCACCGACATGCGCGCACGGTAACGGTATCCCCAACTGGGTCCTTCCATGGGGCGCAGTAAATTTTCTGGTTTGACTTTGCCGAGGTGCCAGAGGTTGTCTTCCAACACTCTTTGTTTGATGGCCACCTGGGCGCTGGCCTCCAAGTGCTGCATTTTGCAACCACCGCAGGCACCAGCATGCAAGCCAAAATGGGGGCACCCTGGCTTGACGCGCTGCGAAGACTCATGGTGAATGGCTGTGACAATGCCCGCTTCCCAATTGTTCTTCTTGCGGTGCACATTGACCGACACTTGCTCAAAGGGCAATGCACCTTCAACAAAGACCACCTTGCCATCGGGGCGACGCGCAATGCCTTGCGCTTCCATGTCGAGTGCATCGATGTGCAACCAACCTTCTGGCAAGTCTGCGCGGCCTAAGATGATTTCTTGTGTTTGTTCTTCTCTAGAAGAATCGCTCTTTTTACTCATGGACGTGAAGGCAAATATTTAGAAGGATCGACAGGTTTGCCTTGCTTGCGAATTTCAAAGTGCAACTTGACGCGGTCGGCATCGGTGCTGCCCATTTCGGCAATGCGCTGACCTTTGGTCACGTTTTGATCTTCCTTGACCAACAAGGTTTGGTTGTGCGCGTAGGCCGAGAGGTAAGTGTTGTTGTGTTTCAGAATGACCAAGTTGCC
>JBDLWA010000248.1:0-4293 GCA_039804505.1 Pseudomonadota bacterium | reverse complement strand
AAGATGAGGCGCGAATGACCACCACGACCAAAGGTGGCGTCGACATAGATGTTTTTTTCGGCGGCCTCGCCTGCATTGCCTAACAATGCATCAACCGCTTCAGTGAGCAAGACGGTGGTGTGTTGCCAAGTAGATGTCACGCAGGCCTCAGAACGAAAAGTCCTTGAAGACATCGGGCATATCGCCCTGCATGGCTTTCGCCTCTTGGGTGTCGTAGGCCGTTTTGTCCCACAACTCAAAGTGATTGCCCATGCCCAGCAAGATGGTGTCTTTGGCGATGCCAGCAGCAGCTCGCAACTCAGGCGATACGAGAACACGACCCGTGCCGTCCATTTCGACATCCATGGCGTTGCCCAAGAAAATTCGTTTCCACCACTGCGCTTCCATGGGCAGTTGTGCAATGCGCTCGCGGAAACGTTCCCACTCGGTTCTAGGGAACACCATCAAACAACCGTGGGGGTGCTTAGTGATGGTCAATTGACCACCCGCTGTGGCGCTCAAAACCTCGCGGTGACGCGTCGGGACCGACAGGCGGCCCTTGGCGTCCAAACTCAACGAAGATGCACCTTGAAACACTAAATTCTCGATTCCTAAATACAACACACGCAATTTGGGTATTTCTCCCACTTAATTGCACTTTTTTGCACTGTATCAGGAATTCATCACCCCGCAAGGGGTTTTTCAAGTTTTTTTCAATGAAATCAAGGGCTTAGGCCACTGTCTGCATGAGAATATACCGGAAAAAATCCTTGAAAATTAGGTACTTAGATGTTTGTCTGCAAGTAACTTCTGAGACATTTGAATGATTAAAAAAATTTGACATTTTTTAAATTATTTTCAGAGCGGGCGTTGATTGGCACATGCGCCAGAAAAAAAGGCTCCCAAGAAACTTCTCTTGGGAGCCTTTTTGAATGCCATTGGCGCTTCAATTAATCGCCAAACATTTTCTGCTTCAACTCGCGTCGCTGCTGGGCTTCCAGCGACAAATTGGCAGTGGGGCGGGCCAACAAACGACCGACACCGATTGGCTCTCCCGTTTCGTCGCAATAACCATAATCGCCCGCATCGATGCGCTGAATGGACTGCTCGATTTTCTTCAAAAGCTTGCGCTCACGGTCGCGGGTCCGCAACTCCAAGGCATGCTCTTCTTCAATGGTGGCGCGGTCTGCAGGATCGGGCACCACCACAGTATCTTCACGCAAATGCTCGGTAGTTTCACCGGCATTGGCCAAGATGCCTTGCTTGAGTTGAACCAACTTGAGCCTGAAAAATGCCATTTGGGCATCGTTCATGTAGTCGTTGTCAGACATGGCCATGACTTCTGCGTCTGTCAACTGGTCGGGTTTTTTGGTTTTCCAGTTATTGGCCAACTTGGGGTCTTTTTTAACCGCAACAAAGGGGGGAGGAGAGAGAACTTGGGTGGGCATGTTTTGTAAGTAACTGGCTTTTGCAGCCGTTGATGCCACCGATTGAGCCATCGATGGCACTGTAATTTGGGCAAGACGCGCCGAGGGACGGACCGCGCGAGCGGGCACATCGCCAGAGGGCGCAGGGGTAGCGGCCACAGGGGCGGCGGCTGGAGCTACGGTTGAAGCGCTCTTAGAAGCCTTTTCAGAGGCTTTAGCGGCCGCTTTGGGGTCGACTTTTGGCTCTGCTTTGGGCGTCGCTTGAGGCGTCGATTTGCTAGCCGCTTTAGGCGCAGCTTTGTCGACAGGTTTGACTTCAACTTTGGCTGCTGGTTTCGCCACTGCTTTGGGAGCCGTTTTCGGCGCAGCTTTGACAGGTGCCTTAGCGGGTGCTTTGGCGGGTGCTTTGGCGGGTGCTTTAGCAGCTGGCTTGGCGGCTGGTTTTGCAGCAGCCTTGGGAGCCGCTTTGGCCACTGGTTTAGCAACCGGCTTAGTGGCTGGTTTAGCTGCTACCTTAGCAACTGGTTTTGAGACTGGCTTGGCTGCAGCCTTCACTGTTGCCGCTTTCACTGCTGTTTTAGCTGGCTTAGTGACTGCCTTGGTGGCAGGCTTAGTTGCAGGCTTAGTTGCAGTTTTATTTGCAGGCTTAGTTGCAGTTTTATTTGCAGGCTTGGCCACAGCTTTAGAAGCAGGCTTGCTGGCTTTGGCCGCAGGTTTCGCGACTGGCTTAGCAGCTGGTTTTGCAGGTGCTTTTTTCACAACAGCTTTGACAGTTTTAGCACTCTTGACAGGCGCAGCCTTGCTCAATTTTTTCGCGGGCGTCGCAGTCTTGGCCTTAGCACTGGTTTGAGTACTGGTTTTTTTCACTGCAGTTTTTGAGCTCGTTTTAAGGGGCTTTTTCACGTCCTGTCTCCTAGCCGTGGCGGCTTACGCACCCTTTCAGGCACCAGCCATTGGCAAATGAATTGTGGTCATTGGTTCATTTGCGTCAAAACCCATATTTTTCGACCTTCTGGGCGCATCGAGGTGCCAATTAAGGTACCCCGTCAGGGCGCAGATTGTAGCGACTGAACAGCCTTAAAACGCTTTCAGGAAAACTAAACCAAGCATTGCTCTAAGCCTTGCAACAAAATGTCTTTGGGCAAGTCGATGCCGATGAACACCATTTTGCTCACTTTGGCCTCGTTTTCAGCCCAAACAGGCCCCAAATCGCTGCCCATCAGCTGGTGCACACCCTGGAAAATGACTTTTCGCTCCGTGCCCTTCATGTTCAAGACGCCCTTGTAACGAAGCATGCGGGGACCATACACATTGACGATGGCCCCTAAAAAGTCTTCCAGCTTGGCTGGATCGAAGGCTTTGTCCGATTTGAAGACAAAACTCTTCACATCGTCGTCAAAGTGATGGTGATGCCCATGCCCTTCCCCCTGGTGTGAGGGGTGATTGCAATGCTCGCCGTGCTCATGGTCGTGATGATCATGCCCGTGCGCCTGCCCATGGTCATGGTCATGCCCATGATCGTGGCCACAGTGCTCATCATGCACATGCGGCTCATCTTCTTTCAAGAAATCGGGATCAATGTCCAGCTTGGCATTCAAGTTAAAGCCGCGCAAATCAAACACCTCGGCCAAAGACACCTCGCCAAAGTGCACCACCTTTTGCGGCGCACGGGGGTTCATGTGTGCCAAACGGTGCTTCAACGCTTCCAACTCAGCCTTGTCAACCAAATCGGCCTTGCTGATAAAAATTTGATCGGCAAACCCCACCTGACGACGCGCCTCTTGGCGATCGTTCAATTGCTGCGCCGCATGCTTGGCATCCACCAAAGTCAGAATGGAATCCAACAAAAAGCTCTCAGCAATCTCATCGTCCATGAAAAAGGTCTGCGCCACAGGCCCTGGATCGGCCAAACCCGTGGTCTCAATCACCACCCGCTCAAAGTTCAATTCACCCTTGCGCTTTTGTTCCGCCAAGGTCTGCAAAGTCGTCCGCAAATCTTCCCGAATGGTGCAGCAAATGCAACCATTGCTCATCTGAATGATTTGCTCATTGGTCTCCGACACCAAGATGTCGTTGTCAATGTTCTCTTCACCAAACTCATTCTCAATGATGGCAATCTTCTGACCATGAGCCTCTGTCAACACGCGCTTAAGCAGCGTCGTCTTACCCGAACCCAAAAAGCCCGTCAGGATCGTTGCAGGAATCAAAGCCATTGAAATACTCCAAAAGAGAAAATACAGTCGTCACAAAAGGTAAGAAGTGTACCCACCCCAGCAATTACCCAGCAGAAAGAGGATGAGGCTGACATCGACAGTCACTGGTCATTCCTGGGTCAGGGTGTATTGGGCGGGCAACGATTTCTGGTACCCCAGTATGAGGCGCCCGCCCAATACACCCTGGTACAGGAAGCACAAGAAACCGCCCAAAAACCCAGAAACTCAAAGCTTCTTAACGACTACAAGCCCCTTGAGATACTCCCCTTCCGGAAAATGAACGGTCATCGGATGATCCGGCGCCCCTTGCAAGCGCTCACTGATGTACCCATCCACCCCCGCATCGGTCCCCGCCGACGCCACAATCTTGTGGAACAAATCGGCACTGATCCCCCCCGAGCAAGAGTAAGTAAACAACTCCCCCCCAGGTGCCAACAACTTAAACGCCAAGCGATTGATGTCTTTGTAAGCCCGCGCAGCCCTGTCGGCATGCGCCGCAGTAGGCGCAAACTTGGGCGGGTCCAACACGATGGCATCGAACTGAACACCTTGCTCAATGAAAGAACGAAGCGAGGCATTGACATCGGCATCCATGAAAGTGGTACGCGACAAATCAAAGCCATTCAGCAACACATTGGCCTTGGCCTTTTCAATGGCTGGCCCCGAAGAATCAA
>JBDLWA010000247.1:0-5417 GCA_039804505.1 Pseudomonadota bacterium | reverse complement strand
GTTGTTCTACGTGTTCTTTGAGGCCACGCTCATTCCAATGTATTTGATCATTGGTATTTGGGGCGGCCCCAACAAGATCTACGCAGCGTTCAAGTTCTTCTTGTACACCTTGTTGGGCTCACTGCTCACATTGATCGCTTTGATCTTCTTGTACACCCAGTCGGGCGGCAGTTTTGACATTGCGACATGGCACAAATTGCCTTTGTCGGCCACAGCACAAAACTTCTTGTTCTTTGCTTTCTTTGCAGCGTTCGCCGTCAAGGTGCCGATGTGGCCCGTCCACACTTGGTTGCCTGATGTGCACGTTGAAGCGCCTACCGGTGGTTCAGCTGTGTTGGCGGCCATCATGTTGAAGTTGGGTGCTTACGGTTTCTTGCGTTTCTCCATGCCCATCGCTCCCGATGCCGCACGTGAGTGGGCCACCTTCATGATTGTGTTGTCTTTGGTGGCCGTGATCTATGTGGGCTTGGTGGCCATGGTGCAGCAAGACATGAAAAAGCTGGTGGCTTATTCATCTGTGGCGCACATGGGCTTTGTCACCTTGGGCTTCTTCATCTTCAACCCGCTGGGCGTGTCCGGTGGCTTGGTGCAGATGATTGCGCACGGCTTTGTGTCTGCGGCCATGTTCTTGTCCATTGGCGTGTTGTACGACCGCGTGCACTCGCGTGAAATTGCCAGCTACGGCGGTGTGGTCAACACCATGCCCAAGTTTGCAGCCTTCGCTTTGCTGTTCTCAATGGCCAATTGCGGCTTGCCAGGCACAGCTGGTTTCGTGGGTGAGTGGATGGTCATCTTGGGCGCTGTGAAGTATGACTTCTTGGTGGGCCTGTTGGCTGCTTCTGCCTTGATCTTTGGCGCTGCCTACACCTTGTGGATGTTCAAACGCGTTTACTTGGGTCCTGTGACCAACGACGACGTCAAAGAACTCACCGACATCAACGCACGTGAATTCACCATCATGGCCTTGCTCGCCATTGCGGTGCTTTACATGGGCTTGTATCCCAAGCCTTTCACCGACGTGATGGAAGTCTCTGTGGCCAATTTGTTGCAGCACGTGGCTGCTAGCAAATTGCCTTGATCGCCATTGCTCCGCTGAAACTTAAAGATAGAGAGAATTGACATGATTGACTCAACCAGCTGGACGACGGTGTATCCGGAAATCGTATTGCTGGTCATGGCCTGCGTGATTGCGCTGGTAGACCTACTGGTCACAAGCCCAAAGCGCACTGTGACCTACGTTTTAACTTTGGTGTCCTTGGGTGGTGTGGCATTGCTTCATGCTTTCTACGCCGATGCAGGGCACACGCTGTATGGCTTTGGCCGTTTGGTGGTGTCCGACCCCATGGGCCATTGGCTCAAGTGTTTTGCCACGATCGCTGTCATGGTGACCTTGGTATACGCACGTCCTTATGCCGCCGATCGCGACATGTTGCGCGGCGGTGAAATTTTCAGCTTGTCGGTGTTTGCCTTGCTGGGCATGAGCGTCATGATCTCCGGTCAAAACTTCTTGGTTTTGTATTTGGGTCTTGAGTTGCTCACGCTGTCTAGCTACGCCTTGGTGGCCTTGCGCCGCGACAACACGCAAGCCACAGAAGCTGCCATGAAGTACTTCGTGTTGGGTGCCATGGCGTCTGGCTTCTTGCTGTACGGCATGTCGATGTTGTACGGTGCCACAGGTTCTTTGGACTTGGCCACGGTCTTCAAAGTGATTGCCAGCGGTCAAGTGAAGCACCAAGTGTTGGTCTTTGGTTTGGTGTTTGTGGTGGCTGGTTTGGCCTTCAAATTGGGCGTGGTGCCTTTCCACATGTGGGTACCTGACGTTTATCAAGGTGCCCCCACAGCGGCCACCCTCATGATTGCCGGCGCGCCCAAATTGGCCGCGTTTGCCATTGCCATTCGCATGTTGGTGGAGGGCTTGCTGCCCTTGGCCATCGATTGGCAGCAAATGTTGGCGCTGTTGGCCATTGCATCACTGTTGGTCGGTAACTTGGCCGCCATTGCACAAACCAACCTCAAGCGCATGTTGGCTTACTCCACCATTGCCCAAATGGGTTTTGTGCTCATCGGCTTGATGGCCGGTGTGGTGGGCGGCAATGCGGCCATGGGTGCCAATGCCTACAGTTCCGCCATGTTCTACGTGGTGGGCTATGTGCTGACCACCTTGGCCACCTTCGGCATCATTTTGCTGTTGGCTCGACAAGGCTTTGAAAGCGAAGAGATCACCGACTTGGCGGGGCTGAACAATCGCAGTCCTTTGTACGCTGGCGTCATGGCCATCTGCATGTTCTCATTGGCCGGTATTCCACCCATGGTGGGCTTTTATGCCAAGCTGTCGGTCTTGCAAGCTTTGATCGCTTCTGGTCAAACCGCTGATATTGCCTTGGCCGTATTTGCCGTGGCCATGTCCTTGGTGGGCGCTTTCTACTATTTGCGCGTTGTCAAAGTGATGTACTTCGATGAAGCCGTCACGGCTACCACCGTCACCGCCGACACCGACGTGCGCGTCGTGTTGTCCATCAATGGATTGCTCGTCTTGGTCTTGGGCATTGTGCCTGGCGCTTTGATGTCACTGTGCGCTCGCTCAGTGGCCCAAATGTTGGCCAACTGAGCATGACCGATCAGTCGGATGCACATCTGATTGAAACCAAGCTGAAGAGCCAAGCGCTCTTCAGCGGGCATTTTCTCCACGCCTTCCGCGACACGGTTCGTTTACCCGATGGCTCCGAAGCCACTCGGGAGTACGTCACTCATCCGGGCGCTGTGATGATCATTCCATTGCTAGAGCAGCCAGGCCAGCCTTTGCAGTTGGTCATGGAGCGACAGTACCGTTACCCCGTTCAGCAGGTGATGGTCGAGTTTCCTGCCGGCAAATTAGACCCCAACGAATCCACCCTTCAATGTGCTCAACGTGAGTTGTTCGAAGAGACCGGCTATCGCGCCCAAGAATGGGCCAGAGCGGGCGTGATACATCCCGTCATTTCGTATTCCACTGAATTCATCGAAGTGTGGTTTGCCAAAGGCTTGATTTTGGGCGAACAAAACTTGGATCCCGGTGAATTCTTAGAAGTCTTTTTGCAGACACCTGAAGCTTTGCAGCAAGATTGTTTGAATGGCAAAGTAACAGACGCCAAGACGCTGTCGGGCATGTTTTGGCTGCAAAACTACTTGTCTAGCCAGCATGCCTTGAATTGGGTGCCTGCGATATGAAAGTTCTCAACCTTCAGTGCGCGGGCATGCACACCTTTGAGGGCTGGTTTGGCTCGGAAGAAGATTACCAATCTCAACGGGAGAGGGGCTTGGTAGCCTGTCCAATGTGTGCCAACACAGAGGTACGTAAACTGCCTTCGGCGCCCCGATTGAATTTGGGTGCGCCTGAACCGCGTCAGGTTAAATCAGATGCGCAAGAGGGCGCTGCGGCAAAGGGTGATAGCACGCACGCGTCCGCTGCGCCAGTTCCTGCCATTTCACCGCAAGTGGCAGAGGCCGCTGAGAGCCTTGCACAGGCACATCCGGAAGCCGTGCAAATGGTGCAAGAGGCTTGGATGAAAATGGTCAAGCACGTGATCGCCAATACCGATGACGTGGGACAAAATTTTGCAGAAGAAGCGCGCAAGATGCACTACGGTGAATCGGAGGAGCGCAACATCAGAGGTCAAGCCTCGGTGGAAGAAACGCAAGAGCTGCTAGAGGAGGGCATCGAAGTGATGCCGCTGCCCGTGCCAGATGCTTTGAAGGGTGAGCTTCAATAAGTGCGATACCAATCTTGAACAGCCTCCACATAACGTTGCACACCTTCCGCCACACTGGCAGCCTCTAAGGCGCCATACGACAAGCGTTGGTAATTGGCCTGATGGGATTGCGTTAAACCAAATGCAAATCCTGGGATGGTGGCAACTTTGAATTTCTCGGTCATGTGGCGATTGAACGCAATGGGTTCTATGCCATGGGCCAAGCCAGGCAATTTCATCAGCACATAAAACGCACCTTGCGTTTTGGGAAATTGCACCAAGTCACCCAATCCTTCGAGGGCTTGGTAAACCGTTTGACGCACTTGACTCAAGGCTTCAACCTTGGGTGCCACCCAGTTGCGTCCTTTTTTCAAGGCTTGCAAGGCTAGCAATTGAGAGGGCATAGGCGCACAAATGAGATTGGTGTCTTGCACTTTGTTCATGGCGTCAAACAGGTCAGCGGGAAACACCACATAGCCCACACGCCAGCTGGCCATGCCGTAATTTTTGGACATGGAATAAAAAGACAAAGTGTGCTTCATCGCGCCAGGAATGCTGGCAGGGGAGAAGTGCTTCACACCTTCGTACGTGAAGTACTCATAGGCCTCATCGCTGAAGTGATAAAGACCGTGCTGTGCGCACAAGGCATTGATGGCTCTGAGCGAAGCTTCTGAGTACACGGCACCAGTTGGGTTATTGGGTGACACCGTCAATATGGCGCGCGTGCGAGGCGTGATGGCGGCGGCCATTGCTTCAACATTGAGACTGAAATCGTCATGCGTTGGCACCGGAACGGGCACGCAGCCACACATGCGAATGGCCATCTCTTGGTTGAAGTAATAGGGCATGGGCAAAATGAATTCATCGCCTGGATCGGCCACGGCCAAGACAGAATTTAAAAACGCCATATTGCTGCCTGCAGTGACCATCAGCATGGCCTCTGAGCCCAAATGAACCTGGTTCTCTGCAGCCAACTTGGCTTGAATGGCTTCGACCAAACCGGGGTGGCCACTGACCCCCAAGTACTTGTGCAAACTACCATCACCCATCATGCCGGGCAGGGCCGCAATGGCTTCTGCCGGAGGGCCATAGTTGACCACACCTTGTCCCAATGAAATGGTGCCTGGGTTGTTTCTGACCAAGGCCGCAATGGTGGGAATGATGGGCGTTTCAACAGCGGAAAGTCTTTGCGTGGTGCGAATCATGGGGCTACTCTTGAGATTGTTCGATGCGTTCAACCATTCAGGCACTTAGATTAAAGTATCGACCTATGAACAGTTTTGAAACATGGGGCTCCACCTTGTTGCCCAGCATTGAATTGCTGGCCACTTTGGCATTTGCATTGTCAGGGATTATGGAGGCAGCGCGCAAACGCATGGATGTGGTGGGGGTTTGTGTCGTGGGTTTTTTGGCGGCCTTTGGCGGCGGCACCTTGCGCGATATTTTGCTGGATCAGCGCCCCTTCTTTTGGGTTGAAAATGAAATAGTCATGTGGGCCGTACTGGCCTTGTGCATTTTGTCCATCACCTTCATGCGCCAGCGCCATTTTGAGTTGACCGAAAAAACCATTCAGTGGCCCGATACGCTGGGCCTGGGTCTCTTTACGGCTTCGGGGGTGGCCCAGTCGCTAGCGCTGGGTATGTCGCCTACGGTGGCCATTCTGATGGGAACCATCACGGGTATTTTTGG
>JBDLWA010000246.1:0-5634 GCA_039804505.1 Pseudomonadota bacterium | reverse complement strand
TTCATGCTCTACATGTTGTTCATCATCGGACAACTGGCTTGGGAATCCAAAGCGGGCAAATTCGGCACCTTTGTGATCTTTCTAGGGCTGGCTTTTGGCATGCTGGGCTTTGTCGCCAAGGGCATCATCCAGTGGCTGATTGCAAATTGAGCAGGTGCTGGGCATAAAGCTGTGGATAAAAAATGGGCAAGCCCTTACTTATCCACAGGACCCGCTGTTTTTGAGAAGTTATCCCAATTGGCAAGACAACACGACAGCAGGGTCACCCACAAGCTTGAAAATACGCCAAGTCTTTGTTTTCAATAAGGAATGTGCGCTTGTCCACAAACCACATCATCCCTTATCTACTACTACTAATTTAAAATCTAAATCTATAGAAAAACAACAAATAACAAGTGCGCTGTTAAGATTTGCATCTTTCTCCTCATCTGGCACCATGGCCTCCGCTTCAGACGCTCCTTCCTCTCAGTGTTACGACATCAAAAGCGCTGATTTGCCATTGGTTGCTTTGCTGCTCAAGACCCCGCAAGTCGACGCTGTAGATGCGGCTTTGGCCCGGCAATTGGCAGAAAGTCCTGGTTTTTTTGACCATGATCCCTTGGTCATCGACGTCTCCGCTTTGGACGAAGACCTTTCTGTCGACCATTTCAACTTATCGGGTCTCTTGGATATTTTGCGTCAGCACGGTCTGGTGCCGTTGGCCATCAAAGGGGCCAACAGCGCGCTTTTGAGCGCTGCGCAGGCTCTGGGGTTGGTGGATGCGTCTGATGCCCGTGTGCGTCGCTCTGTGCCTGTTGCTGAGGCTCCTGCAGCAACTCCGGTGGTCTCAGTTGCCGCCGCGTCTGCACCTTTGGGTGCCATGGTCATTGACAAACCTTTGCGATCGGGTCAGCAGGTGTATGCCAAAGGGCGCGATTTGGTGGTCATGGCCATGGTCAATCCTGGGGCAGAAGTGATTGCGGATGGATCCATCCACATTTACAGCAGTTTGCGTGGCAAAGCCATCGCTGGTGCGCGTGGCAATGCGCAAGCCATGATCTTTGCCCAGTCGATGGAACCTGAATTGATTTCGATTGCCGGTGTTTACCGCACCAGTGAAAATCCACTCCCGGTAGAGGTGTCTGGCTTGCCTGCCCAAGTTTGTCTGCAATCTGGCCCTGATGGCGACAAATTATTGATTTCGCCTCTTAAACCTTGAATTTGCTTTTACCCTAGTCCTAGAAAGAAAACCCCATGGCAAAAATCGTCGTAGTCACTTCCGGCAAAGGCGGCGTTGGTAAAACCACGACCAGCGCCAGTTTCGCCACTGGCCTGGCTTTGAAAGGCTTCAAAACAGCCGTCATCGACTTTGATGTGGGCTTGCGTAACCTGGACCTGATCATGGGCTGTGAGCGCCGTGTGGTGTATGACCTGATCAACGTGATTCAGGGTGAAGCCAATTTGAACCAGGCCTTGATCAAGGACAAGCAGTGCAGCAATCTGTTTGTTCTGGCCGCATCGCAAACCCGTGACAAAGAAGCCTTGTCACAAGAAGGCGTTGAAAAAGTCCTCAACGACTTGAGCGACATGGGTTTCGAATACATCGTTTGTGATTCTCCCGCGGGCATCGAGACCGGCGCCTTGATGGCCATGCACTTTGCCGATGAAGCTTTGGTGGTGACCAACCCTGAAGTGTCTTCGGTGCGCGATTCGGACCGCATTTTGGGCATGCTGGGCAGCAAAACCAAGCGGGCCATTGAAGGCCTAGAGCCCATCAAGGAGCATTTGCTGATCACCCGCTACAACCCCAACCGTGTGGAAGACGGTCAGATGTTGTCTTTGCAGGATATTCAAGATATTTTGCGCATCAAATTGTTGGGCGTGATTCCTGAAAGTGACAACGTTTTGCAAGCATCCAACCAGGGTACGCCTGCCATCCACATGGACAACAGCGATGTCTCGGAAGCTTACAAAGATGTGATCGATCGGTTCTTGGGCGAAGACAAGCCGATGCGTTTCACAGAAGCCGAAAAACCCAGCTTCCTGAAACGTCTTTTCGGAGGCAAGTGAACCATGTCATTTCTTTCTTTCTTGTTGGGCGAAAAGAAGAAAACCGCCAACGTCGCTAAGGAACGGTTACAGATCATCTTGGCGCATGAGCGCAGTGGTCGCAACGCCGCAGAGCCAGATTACCTGCCCGATTTGCAACGTGAATTGGTGGCGGTGATCAGCAAATACATCAAGATCAATCCCGATGACATCAAGGTCAACTTGGAGCGTCAGGACAACCTCGAAGTTTTGGAAGTCAAGATCGAACTGCCAGACGCGCGTTGATCTTTTCACAGGCTTTGAGAGCCCGCTTTTGCAAGGCCACCGCGAGGTGGCCTTGTTCATTTCAGCTTGTCTTGAGTGAGTCCCACAGGGCTTTTGCCTCCAACCTGTTGCGCTCTTTCACGTGGCCAAAACCTTTGATGTTTTCGGCCACTTGCGCCACCTTCACTGCGTGTGCATGTGTGTCTGCGCTCAATGAGGCCAGCACATGTTCCACGTGCTGCATGTATTCACTGACCAAGGCGCGTTCATCTTGGCGCTCGCGTGTGTAGCCAAACACATCGAAGGGGGTGCCGCGCAAGCCCTTGAGCTTGGCCAAGGCTTTGAAGGCCATCAGCACCACGGGACCCAACTTCTGTTTGACCAGTTCGCCTTTGGCATTGCGCTTGGCCAGCAACGGTGGTGCCAAGTGGTAATGCACTTTGAAGTCGCCTTCAAAACTGTCTTTTATGCGTTCAAGAAATTGTGTTTGCGTGTGCAGACGGGCCACTTCGTATTCGTCTTTGTAGGCCATCAATTTGTAGAGTTGACGCGCCACAGTCTCACTCAGCAAAGTTTTGCCCAAGGGGGCTTCTGCGGCTTTGACCCGATCGACGAAGCGGGCATAGCGCTGAGCGTAAGCCGTATCTTGGTAATCGCTCAGCCGAGCGATGCGGTTTTTCACCAGATCATCGAGACTTTCGCGTTTTTTGAACTGAATGGTTTGTGCAGGTTGGATTTTTTGCATCAACACATCCAGGTGGTGCGCTGCGTGCCGACCCCACTCAAAGGCGGTCAGGTTGTTTTGCACGGCCACCTCGTTCAGTTCGATGGCACGCACCAAAGATTCACGGTGCATCGGGATCCAACCCTTTTGCCACGCAAAGCCCAAGATCATCGGGTTCACATAAATCGTGTCACCCATCAGCTGTTTGGCCAAGGCATCGGCATCGAAAGCGCTGACCCCAGCCGTGCCGACTTGGCGGCTGATTTCGGCCAGACATTGCTCAGACGGATTTTGCCAATTGCCGTTCTTCACAAACGCTGCCGTGGGAGTGCTGCTGCTGTTGAGGGCCACATGGGTGCGGCCTTCGCGCATGCGCAGCAAGGTTTCTTTAGAAGCGGTCACGATCGGATCGCATCCCAAAATCACATCGGCCGCCGCCATGCTCACCCGGGTCGTGCGTATGTCGTTTTGGTAATTGGCCACCAGGATGTGGCTCCAGGTGGCACCCCCTTTTTGGGCCAGACCGGCTGCGTCTTGCGTGACAATGCCTTTGCCTTCGATGTGTGCGGCCATGCCCAGCAATTGACCGATGGTAATCACGCCTGTGCCACCCACGCCGGCCACCACGGTGCCCCAGGGGTGGGTGGTGTCGGGCAGCATGGGTTCGGGCAATGCGCCCAATTCTGCGGGCGACAGTGCGGGGCCAGTTTTGCCGGACTTCCTCTTGAATTGGCCGCCTTCTACCGTCACAAAACTGGGGCAAAAGCCCTTGAGGCAGCTGGTGTCCTTGTTGCAAGTGCTTTGGTTGATGGTGCGCTTGCGGCCGAGTTCGGTTTCCAGAGGCTCCACCGACAGGCAGTTCGATTGCACACCGCAGTCACCACAACCTTCGCAGACCTCTTCATTGATCATGACCCGAACCGCAGGATCGACCATGGTGCCGCGCTTGCGGCGGCGACGCTTTTCGGTGGCACAGGTTTGGTCGTAAATGATGACGGTGGTGCCTTGGATCTCGCGCATCTCGCGCTGGATGCGGTCCAGCTCATCGCGGTGGAAGACGCGCACACCCTCGGCCAAAGCCACACCGTCGTATTTGAAGGGCTCATCGGTGACGACCACGATGCGTTGAGCCCCTTCGGCCTTCATGCTCATGGCAATTTGAACCACGCTGTGGCCCTCGGGGCGTTCGCCCACTTGCTGCCCACCGGTCATGGCCACGGCATCGTTGTAGAGGATTTTGTAGGTGATGTTCACACCTGAGGCCACGCTTTGGCGAACCGCCAAGATGCCGCTGTGGAAGTAAGTGCCATCGCCGATGTTGGCAAAGATGTGCTGGTCGGTGCAAAACGGTTGTTGGCCGCTCCACGGCACCCCTTCGCCACCCATTTGGGTAAAGCCCGCGGTGCTGCGGTCCATCCACAAGCTCATGAAGTGACAGCCAATGCCCGCCATCGCGCGTGAGCCTTCAGGCACTTTGGTGGAGGTGTTGTGGGGGCAACCCGAGCAAAACCAAGGTTGGCGCTCGGTGGCGGCGCCGAGCAGTTGGACTTCCATCGCGCTTTCTTTGGCGTCCAATATGGCCAAATGCGCGTCGATCTGAGCCGTTGTGTCGCTGTCGATGCCCAATTTTTTCAGCCGCTTGGCGATGGCTCGGGCAATGATGGCGGGTGTCAAATCGGCGTTGGCGCGCAAGAGTTTGCGCTCGCTGGGGTTGGGGTTGGACCATTCACCGCCCGAGAGGTCGCCTTCGCCTTCGTCGAATTTGCCCAAGATGTTGGGCCGCACATCGTCGCGCCAGTTGTAGAGCTCTTCTTTGAGTTGGTATTCGATGACTTGGCGTTTTTCTTCGACCACCAAGATCTCGCGCAGACCGGTGGCAAATTCGCGGGTGGTTTGGGCCTCCAGTGGCCAAACCACGTTGACCTTGTGTAAACGGATGCCCAACTGTCGGCATCGGTCGTCATCCAGCCCCAAATCCAACAAGGCTTGTCGTGTGTCGTTGTAGGCTTTGCCGCTGGCGATCAGGCCAAAACGGTCGTTGGCCCCCTCGATCACATTGTGGTTGAGGCGGTTGGCACGGATGTAGGCCAGTGCGGCGTACCACTTGTAATCGAACAAGCGAGCTTCTTGTTCCAGCGCGGTGTCTGGCCAGCGGATGTGCACGCCACCTGGTGGCATGACGAATTCGGGCAGCACAATCTGCACGCGCTCGGGGTCGATGTGGGCGGTGGCGCTGGACTCCACAATCTCTTGGATGGTTTTCATGCCCGACCAGATGCCGGCAAAGCGGCTCAGGGCCAATGCATGCAGACCTTGGTCCAAGATGTCTTGCACGCTGGCCGGGAAGAACACCGGCAGTCCGCAGGCTTTGAAGATGTGGTCGCTTTGGTGCGCTGCGGTGGAGCTCTTGGCCACGTGGTCATCTCCGGCCACCGCCAACACGCCGCCCCAGGGCGTGGTGCCTGCCATGTTGGCGTGTTTGAAGACGTCTGAGCAGCGGTCAACCCCCGGGCCTTTGCCGTACCAGATGCCAAACACGCCATCGAACTTGTTGGTGCCGGGCGGCGCAAAGCCCAATTGCTGTGTGCCCCACAAAGCGGTGGCGGCCAGCTCTTCGT
>JBDLWA010000245.1:0-3854 GCA_039804505.1 Pseudomonadota bacterium | reverse complement strand
TCAATCACCGCCATGGCGTAATAGCTGCTCCAGTTGTAGCGGGTAATGGCATAGAAGTTTTCAGTGCCGGCCACATAGCTGGGGGCGTCTTCGCCATTGAGCAACTCAATCAGCGCCAAGGGCCCTTTGTGTTGCAGGGCTTCACCCTCCAGTACAGCGCCTTTGGCGACAAAATTGCTCACGCTGAACGTGGGCAAGATATCGGGCGCCATCAACGCATCCATGTCGAGTAGCTCACGGTTGAACGCGACAGGGTAGTGCGTGGGCATGCCCGTTTGCCATTGAAATGCTTTGAAGTAGTTGGCCACAGAGCCAATCACATCGGCTTTGTTGGCAAACAAATCGATGTGCTGATCGCCATCAAAATCAACGGCAAATTTGGCCCAACTGGAGGGCATGAATTGTGGCAAGCCCAAAGCGCCGGCATAACTGCCTTTGATGCTGGTCGGCTTGATTTTCTCTTTGTGCGCGAGCACTAAAAACTGTGCCAATTCTTTGGAGAAAAATGCCTGACGTTCTGTAGCACGAGGGTGTTCTTTGGGAAAGTCGAAGGTGAGGGTGCTCAAGGCATCCAAGGTTCGAAAATTGCCGGTGTGCTGTCCGTAAAAAGTTTCGACGCCAATGATGCCTACAATGAGCCAAGCGGGAACGCCGTAGGTTTGTTCAGCTCTTTCTAACAGTGCTTGATGGCTCTTCCAGAATTCAAGTCCCGCTTGAATTCGTTTAGGCTCGATGAAACGAGCTTGGTAGGCCGTCCAATTTTTTTTACTGATTTGAGTGGGTGGCAGGATGAGCTTAGGAATACTAGGAATGAAGCGCGCTTGTGCCAGTTGGGCCTTGACCCATTTGACGTCGAGTTGATAAGTCTTGGCCGTTTGCTCAGCCCATTCATTGATTTCTGGACGCTTGGCATAACTGGGGCCCGCGGTTGGTTGAACAGCATTGACTTTGTTGGCCTTGGTTCTTGGTTTCTTTTTAGCGTCAGCAGCCAACAGCCCTCCTGAAAAACACAGGAGGGAAACGGCTAAAAAGGTCGACAAAATGCGCATGCCCTTGAGTTTAGCCTTTGAATTAGGGGAGGGTGTCGTGATAAGCTGGAATCCTTGGACATTCGTTCCCTACTTTTGAAACACATCCATGGGCGCTACAGGCTATTACACACATTCAGATTGCCGCTTGCATGAGATGGGGGCAGGTCATCCCGAATGCCCTCAACGTTTGGACGCGATAGAAGACCGACTGCTGATCACAGGTTTGGACCATGCGCTCACACGCAAAGAAGCCGCTCCAGCGTCTTTGGCCGACATCGAGTTGGCCCATGGGCGCATGTATGTTGCATCGTTACGAGGCCTCAGTGATGCACTCATTGAAGATATGCAGGCGGGCGGCCCTTCTCACAGTGCCCTAGACCCTGATACATCTATCAATGCCCATACTTGGAAAGCTGCATTGCGCTCTGCGGGTGCTGCATTAGAGGCCACCGACGCTGTGCTTGCGGGTGAACTTGAGAACGCCTTTTGCGCCACTCGTCCACCGGGCCATCATGCCTGTCATGACAAAGCCATGGGGTTTTGCTTTTTCAACAATGTGGCCATTGCTGCCAAATATGCCCTCGAAAGACATGGCTTAAAACGCGTCGCCATTGTTGACTTTGATGTTCATCATGGCAATGGCACGGAAGACATTGTGGCCGGCGATGACCGCATTCTAATGGTCAGCTTTTACCAACATCCGTTTTACCCCGAGGGTGGCGCTCTGAAGCACGATCGCAACTTGGTGAATCTGCCGGTGCCGGCTTACACCAAAGGCATGGACATTCGTGAACTGATTGACATGATCTGGATGCCTCGTCTTGAAGAGCATCAACCTGAACTCATCTTCATCAGCGCTGGCTTTGATGCGCACCGAGAAGACGACATGGGCCAATTGGGTTTGGTGGAGCAGGACTATGTTTGGATCACGCAGCGCGTCAAGGATGTGGCGATCAAATATGCCAAAGGCCGAATCGTCAGTTGCTTGGAGGGGGGGTACAACCTCAGCGCGCTGTCGCGCAGCGTGGAAGCCCACATTCGTGTTTTGGCGGATGTTTAATGACAAACTTTAAAAGTTCATTGCCACCTGTTCATCAACCCTAAGATCGCCATCAAAACATCTTTGAAACAATGGACCTTGTACCTGTGAAGCAAGCCCCTCTGATGATGAACGATCCACAGCTGTGGTGGAGTCGACTCAACTCCCTTGACGCATTGCAAGAGCTCATGCTGTTTGCAGGCTGTATTCTTGTGGCCTGGTCCTTGGTGTGGGCGCTGCGACGTGCCACACAGCAGTGGGAACTTTCTGTTTTGCTAGGCCGACATTTAGTTGATGGCGTCTTGTTCCCCACCTTATTGTTGGGCTTGGTATTTGCCTCAAGGGCTGTGTGGGCCAAATCTCATCCATTGTGGTTATTTGATTTTTTATTGCCGGTTTGCATGTCTTTGGCGGCCATTCGTTTAGGTGTCAAAGTGTTGCAGGTGGCATTCAAGTCGGCAGCGTGGGTGCGTCCTGTTGAGCGCAGTTTGTCTTGGATTGCTTGGGGTGCCGTTGTGTTGTGGCTCACCGGTTTGCTCCCACTGGTCCTGGAAGAATTGGATCAAATTCAGTGGAAAGTTGGCAATTCGCATTTGTCTGTTCGCACGCTCATTGAGGGAGGGCTAACGGCGGGACTGGTGATGTTGCTCACCTTGTGGGTGTCCTCGGCCATTGAGGCGCGCTTGCTCAAAACATCGTCCGGCAGTGAGTTGTCATTGCGCAAAGCCGTGAGCAATGCCGTCACATCTTTGCTGATGTTTGTCGGCCTCATGGTGTCTTTGTCGGCAGTAGGTATTGACCTGACGGCCTTGTCCGTTCTGGGCGGTGCTGTGGGTGTTGGTATTGGCTTTGGTTTGCAAAAATTGGCGGCCAACTACGTCAGTGGTTTTGTGATCTTGGCCGAACGCAGTATGCGTATTGGCGACAGCGTCAAAGTGGATGGGTTTGAAGGCCGTGTCACCGACATCAAAGCCCGTTACACCGTGATCCGAGCGCCTACAGGGCGTGAATCTATTGTGCCCAACGAGATGCTGATCAACAGCCGCGTGGAAAACTTGTCCTTGGCCGATTCACGTGTGTTGCAAAGCACATCGGTATCTGTGGCCTACGGCAGTGATGTTGAGCTGGTGATGCGTTTGTTGACGCAAGCTTGTGAATCACAAGAACGTGTTCTGAAAGAACCTGCACCTTTTGTGACGCTGTCTACCTTTGCCGCAGATGGCCTGGAGTTTGGTGTGCATTATTGGGTGGACGAGCAGCAGTCGGGCATGCTGACCTTGAAGTCAGACATCAACATCAGCATCTTGCAATTGCTGAACGCGCATCAGATTGAAATTCCGTTCCCACAACGCGTCATTCACACGCGCGCTGTTTGATCACAGCGTGTGCAATTGACGCGCTTCCCGTTGAGGTCAATAGGCTCAAGGCTTGTGGGTGTGCAGTTGCGCCCTGAGCACCTGTGCACACAAACTCACAGCTGTATTGGCCTCTTGCATCACTCGGCCCATGGTGATGAAGCCGTGAATTTGACGTTCAAAGCAAATGTACTGTGACGGTACACCCGACTTCGACAGTGCATCGGCGTACATCAAACCCTCATCGCGCAAAGGATCAAACCCTGCGGTCATGACAAATGCCGGCGGCAAGTTGGCATGGCTGCCGGCTAACTGAGGGGATGCACGCCAATCTTGGGCGTCTTCCCGATTGCGCAGGTAATTTTCTGTGTAATAGGCAATGGACTCTTGGGTCAGCATGTAGCCTTTGCCATTGGCATGGTACGACGC
>JBDLWA010000244.1:0-4507 GCA_039804505.1 Pseudomonadota bacterium | reverse complement strand
GAATCCAAGGTGTTCAAAATTGAACGCGACACGCTGCACCCCGAGCTGTGGCAACTGCACAGTGAAGAGCCCGAAGGTGCTCAATCGGTGTTCAGTGGTTTCGACCAAGTTTTATTGGCCATCCCCTCCGATCAAGCCATTGATTTACTGCGCACCTCCAAAATCAAAATGGAACAAGCAGCCGCTTTGAGCAAGGTCCAAGTGGCGCCCTGCTGGACCCTCATGGTGGCATTTCCCAATGCCGCTCAACCCGGTCTGATTACCTTGGGTCCCCAGTGGAATGCCGCACGCAGTGTGCATCACCGCGTAGCATGGTTGGCGCGTGAATCTTCCAAACCAGGACGCGATCAAGTTGAACGTTGGACTGTGCAAGCCAGTGCCGCTTGGTCACAAGAACACTTGGAAGATGCACCCGAGCGTGTGCAAGCCAAACTCATCAAAGCGTTTTCTGAAATTACTGGTATTCGCGCCACACCTGCGCATGCAGAAGTGCACCGCTGGCGCTATGCCAAAACATTGCAGCCTTTGGGCGCAAGTCACATCCACAGCAAGAAACAAGGCATTGGTGTGTGCGGCGACTGGTGTCTTGGCCACCGTGTCGAAGACGCGTTCATTTCCGGTTTGGAATTGGCGCTGGCCGTCGTTTAACCTTCCTTCCATTTCTTGAATGGTTCGCGGTCGATTTGCACCCTCACCCACAGGTGAGTTGCATGCAGGCTCTTTGGTGGCCGCTTTGGCCAGTTGGCTGGATGCACGCGCCCTGCAAGGGGAATGGTGGGTGCGCATCGAGGACATCGATGGGCCTCGATGCATTGCAGGGGCTGCCGAAAAAATTCTGAATCAGTTGTCAGCGTGTGGCCTGCACTCAGACAGTGATGTCGCGTTTCAATCGGAACGCAATGGCTTGTACCAAGACGCACTTGACGCACTCATCGCCAAAGGCTTGGTCTACCCTTGCGCGTGTACACGCAAAGAAATTGAAGAGCAGCAAGCGGCCTTGGGCTTGAATTTGGCGCGTCACAAAGCCGCCGTTTATCCAGGCACCTGCAGACAAGGCTTGCATGGCAAACCCGCCAGAGCTTGGCGCTTTGACGTCCAACAATGGAGCGCATTGCGAGGCTCGCCAGTGGTTCATTGGCAAGACAGACGACTGGGCCCGCAATCACAAAACGTTTTAGAAGAGGTGGGCGACTTTGTTTTAAAACGTGCCGATGGGCTGTGGGCCTATCAACTGGCTGTGGTGGTGGACGATGCGGCGCAAGGCATCACGCATGTGGTGCGCGGTGAAGACCTCACCGACAACACAGCACGCCAGTGGCTGTTGCAAGAAGCCCTGGGCTTTGACCATCCGCATTACCTGCACACCCCCTTGGTGTTGGGTACCAACGGCGAAAAGCTGTCCAAACAGAATGGTGCCAAGGCTTTGGATTTGAGCGCTGCCCTGTCTATTGCGCAATCACTTCAAGAGGCAGCCAGCGCTTTGGGCTTGCGTGAGGTGCACCTACCGAATGGCGATTCAGACACACTTCACAAAGCCTTGGCCACTTGGACTTCAGAATGGGCCAATCGATATGGCCCCGGCACCCTTTAAAATGGGCGCATGACTTCTGACGCCACCTCTCAAGCACCCGCCTCGGTTGCTTTTCCCAAAAACATCAAAAGCTTTGTCAAACGCGCTGGCCGTACCACGACCGGCCAGGCCAAAGCCTTTGAAGTTTGGGGCCCCCAGTTTTTATTGACCTATGCCCCCGAGCCCTTGAACATGGCCAAAGCATTTGCTTTGAAGGGACAAGATGCCGCGCCAGCGCCTGTCATTTTAGAAATTGGTTTTGGCATGGGTGAAGCCACAGCACACATTGCCAAGGTGCGACCCAACGATCACTTCTTGTGCTGTGAGGTGCATGAACCCGGCGTAGGTGCCTTGCTCAAGCGCATTGGCGAACAAGACATTCAAAACATTCGCATCTTGCAACACGATGCGGTGGAAGTGATTGACAACATGCTGCCATTGGCGTCCCTCGATGGCGTCCACATCTTCTTTCCAGATCCCTGGCACAAGTCGCGTCACAACAAACGCCGACTCATTCAAACACCCCTGATTGCCAAGCTGGCCGCGCGCCTAAAGCCTGGTGCTTACATCCATTGCGCCACCGATTGGGAACCCTACGCCGTTCAAATTTTGGAAGTGCTCAGTGCAGAGCCCTTGCTCAAAAATACAGCGACCCAAGAGTTGGGGGGCTATGCGGTTAAACCCGATTACCGGCCACTGACCAAGTTTGAAAATCGCGGTCTGAAGTTGGGTCATGGTGTGTGGGATGTCGTCTTCCAACGCATTTAAACCGCCTTCGAAAAATGGCGTGGGGCCCAGCACGGTAGGCATCCCCGCCAACACATCGCTGTCTGCGATTGAATTTTTAGCTTTTAAATTCAAGGCTATTTCGCTTGAAGCATGGCAGCAGCGATTTCAAGATAGTCACATTTTGAATGCTGATGGGCGTGTCATGTCGCCTCAAGACAAACTGCATTGCGAAACACACATTCACTACTATCGCAGCGTTCGCGATGAACCTGAACTGCCGTTCAAAGCACACATCATTTATCAGGATGCGCATTTGCTGGTAGCCGACAAGCCGCACTTCATGCCCGTCACCCCAGGTGGACGGTATGTGCAACAAAGCCTGTTGGTGCAACTCAAGCAACAATTCAATTTACCGGATCTGTCGCCCCTTCATCGCATTGACCGCGAAACAGCGGGCTTGGTGTTGTTCAGTGTTCGCACGCAAGATCGCAATGCCTACCAAGAATTGTTCAGGCATCGACAAGTCGAGAAGACTTACGAAGCCATTGCATGCGCGCCAGAATCCTCGCCCCTCAAGCTTGAATTTCCACGCATTCACAAAAGCTGGATGGCAGAAGACACGCAGTTTTTCAGAATGCGTGAACTGGTGAATTCACTCGAAAATTCAGACAACCCGACTTCCCCAGATCCTTCATCCGATTCATTCAACAGTGAGACTTGGATGGATTGCATTGAATGCTTTTCAGCAGCAGACGCAGAGAAAGCATTCAGCCATTCGCCTGCTCAGGCATTTGCAAAGTATTTACTCAAGCCCCTCACAGGTCAGCGTCACCAATTGCGCGTGCACATGAACGCATTGGGTTTACCTTTGCTAGGCGATCAGTTTTATCCCGTGGTTCAACGCGGACCGGAAGAGGCAGATGATTTGAAGAGACCCTTGCAACTCTTGGCCAAGACCCTTGCATTCAAAGACCCTGTGACTGGCGAATTCAGGCGCTTTGAAAGTCGGCAGCGACTGGCGCTGCCTTCTTAAGGCATTACCTTTGTCCGTCGTTCACGGACACTTTGTCTTTGGTCAAACCGCCCAAACGTGAATGAACACGACCGCCAGTGCCCATCACCAAGGCGTACAAAATTTCGTTGGGGCGTGGCGCATCTTGAATGCCAATTTCCATGCTGTTGTAGTGACTGCGCACGTAGCTGGCATGGATATAGTGCAAAGGCACCATCAAACGGTAACCAGCACTGGCCACTGCTTTGCTAGCGGGCACCATGGCTTTGGGCTCACCCAAGACCGCACGCATGGCCCAGCCACCGGCTTCATGCCAAACAGCGCCATGTTCCATTTCGCCATTGACACCCACAATCGCAGCTTTGCTGTACACCTCGACGTTTTCTTTGCCCAGCGTATCCACCAGTTCTTGCGCCAACAAGGTGCCCAGTGATCGAAGCTCCGCCATGAAGGGCATGAGGTCCGGCTCATAACGACCCGCATAAGGATTTTCAATCACAGCGCATGCGGCAGCCAATTTCAAAGGCTTGTCGG
Organism: Pseudomonadota bacterium; assembly: GCA_039804505.1. GTDB lineage: Bacteria > Pseudomonadota > Gammaproteobacteria > Burkholderiales > Burkholderiaceae_C > Limnohabitans_A. The sequence continues at coordinate 662 of JBDLWA010000244.1, read as the reverse complement.
CCACAGGGCCGCCCTCATGAAATTGGGTTTCGATGATGAGGCTGCGCTTGCGAATTTTGATCAGTGACATGATTTGCCTTTAACAATTATTGTTTGGGAATTTTGGCAGCGTTCACAACCTGAATCCACTTTTGAGTTTCAGAAGCCACCATGTTTTTCATTTCTTCAGATGTACTTCCGCGCACATCGCCGCCCATTTCCTCTAAGCGAGATTTGACTTGCGGCAATTGCAAGGACTTCAAGGTTTCAGCGTTGAGTTTATCAATCACGGGTTTGGGGGTGCCTGCGGGTGCCATCAGTCCCGCCCACGAGCGAACGTCGTAGCCGGGCACACCCTGCTCCGCAACGGTGGGCACGTCTGGCAAGCCAGGCCAACGCTGCGGTCCAGTGGCGGCGATGGCTTTGAGTTTGCCCGCTTTGATGTTGGACAGAACAGCCGTGGGCGGTGCAATGATGAAAGGCACATCACCCGACAACAAAGCCGTAATAGAACCCGCATCACCACGGTAGGGCACGTGCAACATATCGACCTTGGCCATGCTGGCCAGCAACTCGCCGGCTAAATGGTGCGTTGAGCCAATGCCAGCCGTGCCATAAGCAATTTTGCCTGGATTGGCTTTGGCTTGAGCAATCAGCGCAGGAAAGTTAGCAATCTTGTTGTC
>JBDLWA010000243.1:0-5734 GCA_039804505.1 Pseudomonadota bacterium | reverse complement strand
ATCAACAAACGCCACGGGCCGACGTGCTGATCAATCTGTGGCCGCAACATGTGTTGTTGTGTGCCGCTGCATGGCCTGTTCGTTCTGCCGTTGTGGGTTTGGATGGTGTGGCCTTGTTGCCCACCCTGTTGCCAGAAGATGCGCAACAAATTTTGAAGCAGTGGTTAAGCGCCTACGTAGCGGCTTGGCAAAGCCCACTGCCTGTCACTGTAAAAGCGGGGTTGGCTTTTGTTAGCGAGCAAGCGAAATCTCAGACAACGGATGATGAACAACAAGAATCAAAGAACGAAGCTGCTTTAGACAAAGCCAGCAAAGCATTTTCTGATTCGTTTTCAGAGGACAACGATTATTCGCGCTCCCTGTATGTTCAGCGCTCGTTTGAAAGTTTTGAAGACATTCGTGAAGGCTTGCCCCAATGGGCGCCCCTCTTGTATGGTAGCTTGGTGGCTTCAGCCACCATGGAGAGTGTGTCAGCATGAGCGAATTGACCACCCACAAACTGGATGTCATGCAAATGCCATTGCAAGGCATTCAGCTCATAGAGGCCAGTGCTGGTACAGGCAAAACTTGGACCCTGGCCGCTTTGTATGTTCGCTTGGTCTTGGGACACGGTGGGTCGGACGCTGGTTTGATGCCGCCACAAATATTGGTCATGACATTTACCGAGGCGGCTACAGCAGAATTGCGCGACCGCATCCGTGAAAGACTTGCGCAAGCAGCGCGGTTTTTCAACGGTTACACCGAAGAGGCCGATGATTTTTTGAGGCAGCTTCAAATCACCTTGGGTCCGGACCACAACTTGGCGCATGCCGCCAAATTGGAGGCAGCGGCTCAGTGGATGGACGAGGCCGCCATCTACACCATTCACAGCTGGTCAAGTCGCATGTTGCGTCAGCATGCCTTTGACAGTCAAAGCTTGTTTGACCAAAAGCGCCTAGACGACGCACCTGCATTGAAGCTGAAATTGGTCAAAGATTATTGGCGTGAAATTATCTATCCCTTGGAAGCACACCAGTTAGGCGCTTTGAAAGATTTAGGTGGCACGCCCGAAGCCTTGCTGAAAAAAATTCAACCACTGTGGCAACGTTTTGAAAAGACCACCGACGGTTTTCCAGACGCGTCGCTAGACCCCAACCCTGAATTGGCCTTGCGCGAATGGGAAGCCTGGCAAGTGAAAGCCCGCCAACTAGAAGACACCGCCAAGCAATTGTTGAGCGATCATTTGCAAGAAGTGTTGTCTAAGCTGGCACAAGCTTTTCAAAAGGATTTAAAAGCCAATATCTACGTGCCGAAAAAGCATGCATTTTTTATCAGCCATCTGAGTGAATGGGCCGCTGGCGAAGAAGCAGACCTAGAGACGCTGAAGAAGTTCAGTTTGCAAAAGCTCAGTGGCAGTTTGAAAAAAGACGGCAGCCCCATCGATGACGCTAGGGGTGTTTGGCAGGCGATTGAAGATTGGCTGCTTGTTCTGGCGGAAGAACCCGCCATGGGTGACAACTTGCTTCAACATGCCGCGGTGAAGGTAGGCCGTGCGTACCTTCAACAAAAAAGAAACTTAGCCAGCTTTGACTTTTCAGATTTGCTGCAGCGATTGCATGTGGCCTTGCACGCCCCTAGCAGTCGATTGCCTGAATTGATTCGCCAACAATTTCCTGTGGCCTTGGTGGATGAATTTCAAGACACCGATCCTTGGCAATACGAGTCCCTGTCAAAAATTTATGGCCATGCTTTACCGACTGCTGTTGAATCAGCCGATTTAGACACCTCAGCGCCATCTGAAAGTCAGAGCAGTGCCTTCTTGATGATTGGTGACCCCAAGCAGGCCATCTACAGTTTTAGGGGCGCCGATCTTCAAACGTATTTAAAAGCACGCCACACGGCCCACGCCATTTGGACCCTGACCGAAAATTTCCGATCTAGCCAAGAAGTGGTCAATGCGGTCAACCACATTTTCCAATCGGCCTCGCAACCTTTTGGTGAAGTGCCGTTTGCGCCTGTACAAACTCCCACGCCGGCCAAAGCTCAAAGCTTGCGCAATGCTCAAGGCCAGGCCCTGCCGGCTTTAACGGTGTGGCATTTGAATGCCGAGAAACCTTTGAGTGGTGGTCAATATGGCGATGAGATGGCGCAAGTTTGCGCCACGCAAATGGTCTCCTTGCTCCATGAGGGCGTGGCGCAACCCGGTCAAATGGCGGTGCTGGTGCGCGATGGACAAGAAGCTAAAAAGATTCGCCAAGCACTTGCCGCCAGAGGTGTTCGAAGTGTGTACTTGTCCGACCGCGACAGCGTTTATGCCACGCGCGAAGCGCTAGATCTGGCCTGCATTTTGGAAGCGGTGTTGCAAGCGCGCAATGCCAAGTTGTTGCGCGCGGCACTCACCACGCGCACCCTGTGCCTGAGCTTGTCCGAAATTGAACAAGTGTTCAACGCAGAAGACGCTTGGGACTTGTGGGTTGAGCGTTTCAACAATTGGCATCTGACCTGGCAAAAGCAAGGCTTCTTGCCCATGCTTTACAAAATAGTGCACGAGCAAGACATCGGCCGGCGCATGCAGGCCGAAGGTGACAGCGCCGAGCGCCGCCTGACCAACTTGTTGCACCTGGGTGAGTTGTTGCAATCTGCCGGCCTCAGTTTGCAAGGTGAATCGGCTTTGCTGCGGTTTTTGTCAGATCAGTTGTCCAACCCTAACGCGCAAGGTGATGCCGCACAAATGCGCTTAGAAACCGATGCTGAATTGGTTCAGGTCATTACCTTCCACAAAGCCAAAGGTTTGCAGTACCCCTTGGTGTTCTTGCCCTTTGTGTCTAACTTCAAAGAAGACAAAGATGAATCGCTTCGCACACCTGAAGAGCGATTAGAAGAGGACATTCGACTGCTGTACGTAGCGCTCACGCGTGCACAGCAGGCCATGTGGCTGGGTGTGGCACCGCGCAAAGATGATTTCAAAGCTAAAGCGAAAGCAACATCCAAAGCGAATGCCAAGTCCAGTGCTCAAAGTACGGAAGATGTGAACGAAGTCCCCAGGGGAAAAAGTGCCCTGAGTGTTTTGCTTCGCCGCGAATCTGCCGAAGACTTAGCCCTCAAATTGAACGCATGGCAGGAATGCGCAGACATCCACGTGACCGCTGCGCCCACCCCCAACGCAGTGCGTTATGAAGGTCTGAGCCAAGCCGAAAACAAAGTTGGGACGCCCGCCAAAAAGCCGAGCCGCGTTCTGCCTCGTGCTGGCTGGACGGCCAGTTTTAGCGCATTAACTCGCAACCTTGTGGAAACCACTGCGGCTACCTTAAACCCAGCGTTTGAACGAGATGAGCGCTGGCTCGATTCACAAATTGACAACCCCGTGGCCCTTGACAATTTGTCAGTGGACACAAGCACCTTAGCTGCCCCAGCCATATCAGCGACCATCGCCACCAACGGCACCAATGGCACCAACGGCACCAATGGCACCAATGGCACCAACGGCACCAACGGCACCAACGGCACTTCAGACAGCACACTTGATCAGGCCCAGCCCCTCTACAACGCATTCCCCGCAGGCAGCGCCTATGGCACCTTGCTTCATGACATCTTTGAATGGCAACTGAAAGAAGGCTGGCCTCTTTTGCAATCAGAAACCGATGTTTCTGCAGAAACCCAGCTACGCTGGCAAGCCTGGTGGCAAACCCAAGCCAACAGCCTGCAACTGAGCCCCGAACACCAAGTCCTCTGCCTGGACCTCATCCGCCAATGCGCCAACACCCCACTCAATCAATTGAATCAATTGGGGTCAGATCAACATTGTTTTGGCGACGCGGCATGGGCACCTCTCAGCTTGTCTCAGCTCAACACCCAGAATGCCTGGCCAGAAATGGGGTTCACGCTTAAAACGCATGGCGTTTCTTCTGAACACATCGACCAATTGATTCGCAGCAGTTTGCATGAAGGTCAAAGCAGGCCTGCCTTGCAAGCCCAACAACTCAATGGCTTGCTCACGGGCTTTATGGACATTGTGTTGGCGCACCAAGGTCGTTACTACGTCCTCGATTACAAGTCCAACAAGTTGCCCAGCTACGACGAAGCCAGCCTTGTGAGTAGCATGCTGAGTCATCGTTATGAAGTGCAGTACACGCTGTATATTTTGGCGGTGCACCGACTGCTCAAATCACGTTTGCCAAATTACGATTACGAACAACACATGGGGGGCGCCTTGTATCTTTACTTGCGCGGTATTGATCAAGCAGGGCAGGGTGTTTACTTTAGCCGCCCACCTTTTGAGTTGATCCATGCGCTCGATTTGGCCTTCCAAGGTCACGCCATTGAAATGCTGAGCGAGGCGCAGTCATGACACAAAAGTCTTCGCCCTTGAGTACACTCACGTCACCCCAGCCTAGGTCGGGCGGCGTGACATGGCCTTGGACTGCTTTGGACACCGCTTGGCTGAAATTTTTAACATCGCACCAGCCCAGTTCAGAGGTCTTGCATGACTTGTTGGCGCTTTTGGTTAGCCATCAAATGGGTCGAGGTCATGCGTGTTTAGACCTCGAGGTTTTATGGCGCAATCCCGCTCAGTTGCTAGACTGGAGCGAAGCACAGATCAATGCCTTGACAGCACTGGTCAAGGCCCATTCAAGCCAATTGCAACCTGCCGATTTATTTGCGCCCCAGCTCAATCCATGGGCTGAAGCGGCTAGATCCTTGCCCTGGGCACAGGGCGATCATTCACCCATCGTGCTGGATCACCATTCAGATTCACAAGGGCCGGTACTTCGCATTTATCTCAGACGCGCATGGCAAGCCGAGCAAACCATTGCACTCAATATTCAAGCGCGTTTGGCACAGCACTTTGCAGTGTCACAAGATACAGAAGAAAAGCTAAACACTTTGTTTGGCGCGCCCGCACCAACAACCGATTGGCAACGCGTTGCCTGTGCCAAAGCCTTGCGTGCGGGACTGACGCTCATCACTGGCGGCCCTGGCACTGGCAAAACAACCACGGTGGTTCGACTCTTGGCCTTGCTTCAAAAGACAGCCAAGGACAGCCAGCAAACTTTGCGAATTCATTTGGCCGCCCCCACAGGCAAAGCGGCCAGTCGCTTGAGCACCGCCATTCAAAATGCGCTGGCCAGCTTGCCAGACGCTTGGGCAGAAGGTATTCCAACGCAAGCGGTCACCTTGCATCAATTGCTCCAATACAACCCAGACGCTGCCGCCCGACCTGCGCCAGTATTGGCTACCGATTTGGTGGTGGTCGATGAGGCGTCCATGATTGATTTGGAGCTCATGGCGCGGCTCATGAAGTGCGTGCCCCTTGAAGCCAGACTGGTTCTGTTGGGTGACAAAGATCAATTGGCTTCTGTTGAAGCTGGCGCGGTGTGGTCGCAGTTGTGCGAAGGTGCCACGCAGGCAGACGACAAAACCTTTGCGCAAACCAAGCAGGGCTATGGCTTGCCCGAACAAACGGCGGTGTTGCACATCAGTCGACGCTTTCATGCCAACAGCGCCATTGGCCAGTGGGCCAAGTTGATCAATGAAGGGCAGCAACAGCCACTCAAAACGCAGTGGCAATCCTTGCAAGCAACAGACGCTGATTCGTTCAACACCGAACAAGAAGTACAACGCTGGCCCGAGGCATGGCGTGAACGAAAAAATGGCCAACTGCACCCGGGCGTGGTCCATGCCTTGCGAAATGGTTGGGCCGATTGGTTAAGGGCTTTAGAACCCCTGCAGAAGTCGCAAGCTGTCTGTACCAATG
>JBDLWA010000242.1:0-2688 GCA_039804505.1 Pseudomonadota bacterium | reverse complement strand
CACCAGAAATCAGCTGCAACCGACTGTTGGTGGTCATTCGATTGATGCAGCAACAAGTCGATGGCAAGCTAGTCGCCAGCAAAGACGATACCCCCTTTGAAATGACGCTCTGCGCCTAAGCAGGCTATTTCAAAATACACAATCTGTGAGATTCAGATGAGCGAGCCTTTGTCAAAACCCAAACAAGTCAAGTGCCCCACCTGTGGCGGCCCCAGCCTGTACAGCCCGCAAAATGCGTATCGACCCTTTTGCAGCGAACGCTGCAAAGGCATTGATTTGGGCGCTTGGGCCAATGAGAGTTTTCGCATGCCAGAAGACACGCCGCCCGATCAGGACAACTTTGGCGATCCCAAACTGCAATAGTTAAGGGGAAGGCGTGTGGGTGGCTCCCACAAAATGTTGCTCTTCAGCCAACCAAGTTAAAACTGGAATGGTGCCAGGCAAAACGGGCACCACAGCCACCGGCAATGATTGCCACGCAAATTGTTGGCTTTCGCGCATTTCTAGCGTGCCCTGCCAAGATCTAACTTTGCAAAAATTCAATCGAACCAGTGCATGGGGATAGTCCACAAACTGCTGACGCCAAAGTTCAACATCGGCAATGTGCAATCCCAACTCTTCTTGCAATTCACGGCGCAAGGCTTGCTCAACCGTTTCGCCTTGTTCTAACTTGCCACCCGGGAATTCCCAATAACCTTCATAGACCTTGCCCGTAGGGCGAGAGGTCAATAAAAATTGTTGCTGGGCATTGATGAGCACGCCCACGGCCACTTCAACGATGGGTCGATTGTGCCCGCCTTCACGCTGTAGATGGCCATCGGCCACCAACAACTCGGACGGGGCAGACGCCGCTTGGGTCATAAAGCGCGCTGATTGTTTGCAGAGTTTGCAGCGTTTGCAGCCGTTGCTTGTCCCATGCGGCCCATGTAATCACGCGCAAACTGATAAGCCACACGGCCACTGCGCGAACCGCGCTCTAGCGTCCACACCAAGGCTTCGGGACCCGACGTTTGAATCATGGCTTCGGTGGCACCGAGCGACCGCAGCCACTGCGCCACGATGGCCAAATATTCGTCTTGCGAGAATGGGTAAAAACTGATCCACAAGCCAAAGCGTTCTGACAATGAAATCTTCTCTTCAATCACTTCACCGGGATGCACTTCGCCATCTTCGGTGTGGGTGTAGGTGAGGTTGTCTTTCATGTGCTCCGGCAACAAGTGCCGACGATTGCTAGTGGCATAAATCAACACATTGGGCGTGGATGCCGCCACAGAACCATCCAAGATAGATTTCAAGGCTTTGTAGCCGCCTTCACCATCTTCAAAGCTCAGGTCATCACAGAAGATGATGAACTTTTCGGGGCGACCGGCCACCACATCCACAATGTCAGGCAAGTCTGTGAGATCGTCTTTATCCACCTCAATCAAACGCAAGCCTTGAGATGCATAAGCGTTCAAACACGCTTTGATCAAAGACGATTTGCCCGTGCCGCGGGAACCTGTCAACAACACATTGTTGGCTGGCAGGCCTTGCACAAACTGCAAGGTATTTTGTTGCAACTTTTCTTTTTGACCGTCAATTTCTTTCAGGTCTTGAAGCGACATTGCGGACACATGGCGAACACCTTCCAGCACGCCATGACCCGAAGAACGCTTGCGATAGCGCCAAGCAATGGCAGCTTGCCAATCGGGCTCGCTCAAAGGCTGGGGCAAGACGCGCTCTAGACGCTCCATCATGAGGACGGCGCGCTCGAGGAGCTTTTCGATATTGCTGCTCATGAGCGGTAATCGGCGTTGATCGACACGTAGTCGTGACTGAGGTCGCAGGTCCAAACTGTGTCGACAGCAGTGCCACGGCCCAGATTCACGCGAATGGTGATTTCACTTTGCTTCATCACGCGTTGGCCATCGGCTTCTTGGTAAGCCGGATTGCGGCCACCATTTAGAACCACACACACATCGTCTAAATGCAGGCCAATCAAGTCTTGATCTAAGTCGGCAATGCCCGCGTATCCCACCGCCGCCAAGATGCGGCCTAGGTTGGGGTCGCTGGCAAAGAAAGCGGTTTTGACCAAAGGCGAGTGGGCAATGGCATAGGCGGCCAAACGACACTCTTCAGATGTTTTGCCACCTTCCACGCGAATGGTGATGAATTTGGTAGCGCCTTCACCATCGCGCACAATGGCATGCGCCAATTGCTGTGCCACCTTCAAAAGTGCAGCGCGCAGTGCTTGGCCATCGGCTGAATCCCAGCTGGCAATCTCGGGGTGTGTCGCCTTGCGGGTGGCCATCACCATGAAAGAATCATTGGTGGACGTATCGCCATCAATGGTGATGCGATTGAAAGAAGAATTGGCCAAGTCGGTGGCCAAGTTGGGCAACAAGTCCGGCGCAATGTTGGCATCGGTGGCCAAGAAACCCAACATGGTGGCCATGTTGGGACGAATCATGCCGGCGCCCTTGCTAATGCCCGTGATGGTGACAGTTTGACCCGACAACACCACTTGCTGACTAAATGCCTTGGGCACCGTGTCGGTGGTCATGATGCCTTCAGCAGCTTTGGCCCAATGTGCTGCTTGCGCGTCGGCCAATGCAGCAGGCATGCCTGCCACGATGCGATCAACGGGCAAGTTCTCCATGATCACACCGGTTGAAAACGGCAAGACCTGTTGAGGTTTGAGCTTGAGCA
>JBDLWA010000241.1:0-3007 GCA_039804505.1 Pseudomonadota bacterium | reverse complement strand
GTGCTTGAGAAAATTGTGGCTACTGTGCCTGTGAAACGTTTGGGCGAGCCTAGCGAAATTGCATCCATCATTGCTTGGTTGGCGTCTGAAGAAGGTGGCTATGCCACAGGCGCAGACTTCTCTGTGAACGGTGGTTTGCACATGGGTTGATCCCCTAACTTGGCACTTGCTGCCTTGATACAGAACCCCGCTTCGGCGGGGTTTTTCATTTGCTTCATTTATTAATTATCATTGGACTGTGAACGATTCATCTACAACCTCATTGAATTCTTGGCGCCTGTCTGTTGCCCCCATGATGGACTGGACCGACCGCCACTGTCGGTTCTTCCACCGTTTGCTGTCTCAACACACTTTGCTCTACACCGAGATGGTCACCACCGGTGCCTTGCGACATGGCAGCGTAGAGCGCCACTTGCGCTTCAACGCAGAAGAACACCCCGTGGCCTTGCAACTAGGTGGCAGTGACGCAGCTGACTTGGCCTTTGCCGCCAAGCTAGGCGAGCAATGGGGTTACAACGAAATCAATCTCAACTGTGGCTGCCCTAGCGATCGCGTTCAGCGCGGTGCCTTTGGTGCGTGCCTCATGAACGAGCCGCAATTGGTAGCCGATGGCGTCAAAGCCATGGTGGATGTGGTGTCTGTGCCTGTGACGGTCAAGCATCGCATCGGCATTGACCAAATTGAAAGCTACGACTTTGTTCGTGACTTTGTGGGCACCGTCAAAGAAGCGGGCTGCAATGTGTTCATCGTGCATGCACGAAATGCCTGGTTGCAAGGTTTGTCGCCTAAAGAGAATCGTGAAATTCCGCCATTGCGTTATGAGTTGGCTTACCAGCTTAAGAAAGATTTTCCGGAACTCACCATTGCGATCAATGGCGGAATTACGCGCAACGACCAAATTGCCGATCACTTGAAAGAAGTCGATGGCGTGATGATTGGCCGTGAGGCTTATTACAACCCTTGGCTTTTAACCACATGGGATGAAGCTTTCTTCAATTCTTCTGAATCAAGCGTCACGCGCGAAGCGGTGGAAGAAGCCATGGTCGCTTACATGGAGCGCGCCAACAAAGAAGACGGTTGTCCTTGGTACGCCATAGCGCGTCACATGTTGGGTCTTTACCATGGCCAACGAGGCGGACGCTTGTGGCGTCAGGTTTGGAGCAATCACAAACTCAAGCCTATGCCACCCCGCGAGGTGATGGCCATTGCGCGCGAAGCGCTGGCCAGAGGTGCTGAAATTCCTGCTTAATTGCAGGTCATCCAACTTTCGGAAGTCTGTTGATTAGGCGGGCGTTGCACTAGCCGCCATCAGCCCATTGGCAAAGTGCTCGCGCATGCGCGCTGCTGTAGCCGCTGGATCTTTGGCATTCAGAGCTGCCATGATGGCCTGATGCTCGGCCAATGATTCGGTAATGCGGCCCGTTTTAAACAGCGAGTTGTGCCGGTTGAGCTTCATCACTTTGCGCAAGTCAGCCACCATTTGGTCGCGCCATTTGTTTTGCGACAACTCCAGCAAGCACATGTGAAAGGCTTCGTTCACTTCAAAGAACTTGTCGTGCTTTTCTTTGCCTGGTTTGCCTGCCGCTTCTAGTTCTGCATGAAGCGATTGCAGTTTTTTGAGGTCGGCAGGGGCGGCTGTCGCGGCGACCACGGCGGCGGCATCACTTTCTAAAAGACTGAGCAGGTGATACACATCGCGCAGGTCTTTTTCCGAAACCTCGGTGACATAGGCCCCTCGGCGCACCTTCATGGTGACCAAACCCTCAGCGGCCAAAACCTTCAAAGCTTCCCGCAATGGGGTACGACTGATGCCGTAGGCCTTGGCAATTTGAAGCTCGTCAATCCAGCTGCCAGGCTCCAGCTCACGGCTGAAGATGCGCTGCCGAATCAGTTCGGCAACTTCTTCATACAGCGCGCGGGGCGCCAAGGACGGGGCAGCAGACAGGGCAGACATGGTGGCTAAATCGTGAAATTTGACCTAAAGTGGGTCGTTTTGCGGATTGTAAGGCAAGTACAATATTTTGCATCAATAATTATGAATCATATTGAGGACCCCGCGACATGACACAGCCCAAGAACGAATTTAAAAACGCACAACTAGAAGATTGGCTGCGTGCGGCGCAGAAGTCTGCACCCGGTGGCAATGTCGAAGCCCTCAACTGGAAAACCCCCGACGGCATCTCCGTCAAGCCTTTGTACACAGCTGAAGATACGGCCGCGTTACCCTACGCCAACACCTTGCCAGGCTTCGAGCCTTTCTTGCGCGGCCCTCAGGCCACCATGTATTCCGTGCGTCCTTGGACCATTCGCCAGTACGCTGGTTTCTCTACGGCAGAAGAGTCCAATGCCTTCTACCGCAAGGCTTTGGCTGCGGGCGGTCAAGGCGTGTCAGTGGCCTTTGATTTGGCCACTCACCGCGGCTACGACTCCGACCATCCACGTGTCACAGGCGACGTCGGCAAGGCCGGTGTGGCCATCGACTCTGTTGAAGACATGAAGATTTTGTTTGATCAGATTCCCCTCGACAAGGTGTCTGTGTCTATGACCATGAACGGTGCTGTGTTGCCCGTGTTGGCAGGCTACGTGGTGGCTGCCGAAGAGCAGGGCGTGAGCCAAGACAAATTGTCGGGAACCATTCAGAACGACATTCTGAAAGAGTTCATGGTGCGCAACACCTACATCTACCCACCCCAGCCATCGATGAAAATCATTGGCGACATCATTGAGTACACGGCCAAAAACATGCCGAAGTTCAACTCAATTTCCATCTCGGGTTATCACATGCAAGAGGCGGGTGCCAATCAGGCGCTCGAGATGGCCTTCACCTTGGCCGACGGCAAAGAGTATGTCAAAACCGCCATCGCCAAGGGCATGGACGTCGACGAGTTTGCTGGCCGCCTGTCGTTCTTCTGGGCTGTGGGCATGAATTTCTATTTGGAAATTGCCAAGATGCGCGCCGCGCGTTTGCTGTGGTGCCGCATCATGAAGGGCTTCGAGGCCAAGAACC
>JBDLWA010000240.1:0-3883 GCA_039804505.1 Pseudomonadota bacterium | reverse complement strand
TACTCTCACAACTCCACAGATGCCATCAACGCACCAGGCTGTGTGGGTGTGCCTTTGGAAGGCGTGCAAGCGCGCATCAGTGAAGAGGGCGAAATCTTGGTCAAGTCACCTGGGCAAATGGTGGGTTACTACAAGCGCCCCGATTTGGATGCAGAAGCCTTTACCGCAGACGGCTTTTTCAAAACGGGCGACCAAGGCCAGCAGCGTGCCGACGGTTTGCTCAAAATTACAGGCCGAGTCAAAGAGTTGTTCAAAACGTCCAAGGGCAAATACGTTGCGCCTGCACCCATTGAAAACAAGCTCAATGTGCACCCACTCATTGAGATGAGCATTGTGTCGGGTGTGTCCCAACCCTCTGCCTATGCCATGGTGGTGTTGGCTGAAGACATTCGTCCCAAGATGAAGGACCCCGAAGTCAGAGCCCATGTTGAAGCAGAGCTGACCGAGCTCTTGAGCAAAGTCAATGCTGAATTGGCCGATTACGAAAAACTTCGGATGTTGGTCATTGCCAATGAGGCCTGGTCAATTGAAAACGGCTACCTCACGCCCACCATGAAAATTAAACGCAACCGCATTGAAGCTTCCGTCGAAAGTCAGGTGGCTTCTTGGTACGAGAAATCGGGCGCAGTGTTTTGGGCGTAGTCTGAGGCATAGCCTACACAAAAAGGGTCTGGCCAAGCCTTAGAAAAAGGCTAGGGCCTTTCATCCCAAACTTTTAGGATTAAATATGAACCGCGTTTTGGCTCACACGGGTGCCAAGTACCCCATCTTGCAAGCACCCATGGGCTGGATCGCCAGAACCCCTTTGGCCTCGGCAGTTTCACGTGCGGGTGGCTTGGGCATTATTGAGACGTCATCTGGCGAGACCGCCAACTGTCAAGCTGAAATTAGCAAAATGCGTGAATTGAATTTGCCCTTTGGCGTCAATTTGCCCATCCGCTTTTTGAAAGACGACGCCATGCTGAAGTTTGTTTGTGCGTCGGGCGTCAAGTTTGTCACCACCTCAGCAGGCAGTCCCGCCAAGTTCATTCAGCCCCTCAAAGATGCTGGCATCACCGTGTACCACGCTGTTCCCACTGTTGATGCGGCTTTGAAGTGCGTTGACGCAGGCATTGATGGTTTGGTGGTGGAAGGCTCGGAAGGCGGCGGCTTCAAAAATCCTGAGGATGTGTCCACTCTGGTGCTGCTCCAAGCCATTCGCGCCAAAGTGGATGTCCCTTTGATTGCGGCGGGCGGTATTTCAGATGGCCGAGGCATGGCGGCAGCCTTTGCCTTGGGCGCCGAAGCCATTCAGATGGGCACTCGTTTTGTCAGTTGTGCCGAAAGTCCGGTTCATGCGAATTACAAAAACGCCATTGTGAATTCAAAAGAAACGGGCACTTGGATGCTCAACACCAAAGGAACCCCTTGCATCCGTGCATTGAAGTCGGACCGTACCGCGGCTATTCATGAATTGGGGATGATGTCCTTTGATGACATGAAGGGGATCCAAAATGTCTACTTTGGCGGTGACATGGAAGCCGCGCCTGCTTTGGCGGGGCAATCTGTGGGTTTGATTGATTCTGTGAAATCGGCACAACAGATCATTGATGACACCGTGGCAGAGTTTTTCAAAATTAGCGCACGCATGGGACAATTCGCTCAAACCAATGCATTTTGATTGAGAGCTCCTGGGTATGTTTTTGAAAAACACGTGGTATGTCGCTTGCCAATTGTCTGAAATCACCGACAAGCCATTGGGCCGTAAGGTCTGCAATGAAGACATGGTGTTTTACAAGAACACCGACAACAAAGTAGTAGCCGTTCAAGACTTTTGTCCGCATCGGGGTGCACCCTTGTCATTGGGCCGTGTGTGCAATGGCCAACTGGTTTGTGGTTATCACGGCCTGGTCATGGGCTGCGACGGTCACACCCTCAACATGCCAGGTCATCAAGTTCGAAACTTTGAACCCGTCAAAGCTTATGCCGTGATAGAACGCTATGGCTTTGTGTGGGTTTGGCCTGGCGATCAGTCTTTGGTCGATCCGCAAAAGATGCCGGAGTTTGAATGGTTTGACAATCCGAAGTGGGCATATGGCGGTGGGCTGTATCACATTGCTTGTGACTATCGCCTGATGATCGACAACCTGATGGATCTCACGCACGAAACCTATGTGCACAGCACCAGCATTGGTCAACAAGAGATTGATGAAACGCCCAGCAAAACAGTCATGGAAGGTGATTGCGTCACTACCAGCCGTTTTATGGAAGGCATCAAGGCCCCGCCATTTTGGCAAATGGCCATGCAAGCCAATGATTTGCCCAAAGATGCCTCAGTGGATCGCTGGCAAATTTGTCGCTTCACGCCGCCCAGTCATGTGTTGATTGAAGTGGGCGTGGCCCTGGCAGGAAAAGGCGGCTATCACGCAGACCCCAAAGACAAAGCCTACAGCGTGGTGGTCGATTTCATCACGCCCGAAACCGACACCAGCATTCATTATTTCTGGGGCATGGTGCGCCAGTTCAAGCCTCAAGATACTGAACTGACCGCCAAGATTCGTGAAGGTCAGGGCAAGATTTTTTCAGAAGATTTAGAAATGCTGGAACGACAGCAAAAAAATCTAACAGCCAACCCAGATCGGAAGCTCAAAATTTTGTCGATCGATGCAGGGGGCGTGATGTCCAGACGAGTCATCGACCGCTTATTAGCGGCTGAAAATGCATCCACTCATGCTTAAGCGATTTTGCGGCAGAAGGGCCAATGTTGCGGTCCTTCTGTGGCTGGGTCTCTGCTCATCTTTGACGGCATGGAGCCAGACTAACTATCCCCTCAAGCCATTGAAAATTGTGGTGCCATTTGGTGCGGGTGGTGTGGCCGATCTCACCGCTCGAACGGTGGCTCAAAAACTGTCGGAAAACTTGGGCCAAAGCGTGGTGATCGACAACAAGCCCAGCGCAGGGGGTGTCGTGGCAACAGATTTGGTTGCCAAATCAGCGCCCGATGGCTACACCTTGTTGTTGATGTCCAATGCCACTTCCGTGAGCGCAGGGTTGTTCAAGGCCTTGCCTTACGACGCAGAAAAAGACTTCACACCTGTGTCGCTTTTAGGGACTTTTGACATTGCCATTGTGGTGCCACAAGACTCAAAATTTGCCACGCTTCAGGACTTGTTGAGTTTCGCCAAATCAAACCCTGGTCGATTGAACATTGGCAGCATCAACATCGGCAGTACGCAACACCTCACAGCGGAGCTGTTCAAGTCATTGGCCGGCATTGATGCACAGGTGGTGCCTTTCAATGGCACGCCTGCCGTATTGACGGCGTTGCGTGGTGGGCAAATTGACGTTGGCGTAGAAATTCTCTCGCCTTTATTGCCGCAAGTGAAAAGCCAAGCACTGCGCGTCTTGGCAGTCACAGGGGACAAACGATCTTCAGCCTTGCCGCAAACGCCTACGGCGAAAGAAGCTGGCATTCGTGGTTTGTCTGCATCCTCTTGGAATGCCTTGGCGGTACCTGCCAAAACACCTCGCGACATTGTTCAAAAACTACAGCTTGAAATTCAAAACGCGCTAACCGCCACCGATGTTCGCAAACGCTTGATGGACATGAATGTCGACCCCCATCCCAGTACTCAGGCACAAGCGGTAGAACACCTTCAAGTTGAAACCAAGCGGTGGGGCGAAGTGATTCAGCGCGCGGGCATTGCCAAGCAATGAGCCAAGTTAACACGCCACGCAATGCGTAACGCCAGATGTTTGAAATTCTCGCCATCACCATCCCCATTTATGTAGCCATTGCCTTGGGTTACGGCCTGACGCGTTGGGGCATCTTTCCAAAATCGGATATGCGCGCCTTTGGCACCTTTGTGGTGAAGGTGGCCATGCCTGCTTTGTTGTTCAATGC
>JBDLWA010000239.1:0-5165 GCA_039804505.1 Pseudomonadota bacterium | reverse complement strand
CAATTTCTGACTCGTGATCGAGTTGTAAATTCAGAGCTGGTATTCCAGCTGGCGTGTAGCGCAGTGGGTCAACCGCTGCAATACAGGCACTCAACACAAGCAAATTGGCGCGCACTCCCGTTGGCACTTGCCGTTGTAACGCTACTGGTATTCGGCCTGCTGGGTTTTGCGCGCATCTTCACGCTCAACCGTCTTCATCATGGACGAAGGACCTGTTTCAGCCTTCTTCTTGAGTACGGTGAGATGGCGCAAGACGGCATCGTTGAACTTGAATGCGTGTTCCAGTTCGGCCATGATCTCTTGACCAGCTTCAATATTGACGCACAGGTAGTGTGCCTTGGCCAGCTTGTTGATCATGTAAACCAGCTGACGGCGACCCCAGTCTTCCACGCGGTGAATCTTGCCACCACCGGCGGTGATCATTCCCTTGTAACGCTCCAGCATGGCTGGAACTTGTTCGCTCTGATCCGGATGAATCAGCAAAATGATTTCGTAATGACGCATTGAGACTCCTTTGGGTTTTTACCTTTGAGGTATTGAGAAAAAGCTACCCCCAGCGTCGGACGGGGTGCAGCAAGGTCAGCCCGAGATTATAGCCCAGGAATTAGAGGCCTGGATAGGGGTTCTCTGACGGCCGCACCTGCCCTTCGGAGGGCTCAGGGGCATGGGGCCAAATCCAACTTCCCAGGGCAATGGCCAAGAAGCCAAGGGGCACCCCCAAAAAACCAGCCGAAATAGGCTGAATACCCCAAATCAAGCCAGCCTGAGCTTGCCACCCCAATGCCCCCCGCACAGAGGGCGCATTGAGCACCATGTAACCCAAGGTAAAGCCAAGCCCCATCAACATGCCCAAAACCACGCCTTTTCGGCTGGCTTGGGGCCAGAAGATGCCCAGGACCATGCCGGGGAAAAAGGCAGCCGCCGCCAAAGAAAATGATGCGGACACCAAGGCCAAGATCTCTGCCGGTTTCCAAGCCGCGACAAAAGCGGCTGACATGGCAACGGCCAGCAAGGCAAACTTGGACAAAATGACGCGCCCTTCATCGGTCTCCACGCCATTTTTAGTGCCCATGCGCATATCGTGGACAAACGCATTGCTGATGGTCAACAAAAGCCCGTCAGCCGTTGACAAGGCCGCTGCAAATCCGCCGGCAGCCACCAAGCCTGAAATGACATACGGCAGGCCAGCCAATTCGGGACTGGCCAGCATGATCATGTCGGCCCCCAACTTCAACTCGCCAAACTGCAAGCGCCCGTCATGGTTGACGTCTGCCACATCCACCAAAGCGCTGTCCACCCTCGCCCACTGGGCCAGCCAGGCGGGCAATTCTGTAAACGGGCTCCCCACCAAATTGTTCATGACCTCAAACTTCACAAGCACAGCCAATGCAGGGGCACTTAAGTAAAGTATGGCAATGAACAACAAAGACCAAGCCACCGACATGCGGGCCTCAGCCGAGTTGGGCACCGTATAAAACCGCGTTAACAAATGGGGCAGCCCAGCGGTGCCCGCCATGAGGCAAAAAATCAAGGCCACAAAATTGATGCGTGACTGATGGAAGGTGGCCTGCTCTGCCAAAGTGCCATCGGGCTCACCTTGAAACGCTTTGCCGTGCAAAGGCATGCCCCCCAGTGGCTTGGCGCGTTCTTGATTTTCAAGCACAGCGCGCTGCCAAGCTTCTTTGGCCAGTTCTGCATTTTTGGGCAAGGCCAACAACTCTCGTCGGGCTTGCGCAATTAACGAAAAGTCAGCGTTTTGCAGCTTTAGGTCTCTGACCTTTTGCTCTAGCAATTGACGCTCCAACTGCAGGGCTTGTTCGACATTCAACAGACGATTTTGATAATCTTCTGCGCGTTTTGCATAGACATTGCGAACTTCTATTTCTGCGGGATCGGCAATGAGTTTTTGCTCGAGGGCGGCAATTTTGGGGAGCTGGGCACTGTAGGCCACGGGCGCCCAAGGTGTTCCCATTTGCTTGTAGGCCAACCAAGAGACCGGGATTAAAAATGCCAACACCAAAATAATGTACTGCGCAACTTGGGTCCAAGTGATGGCACGCATGCCCCCTAAGAAAGAGCACAACAACACGCCCCCCAAACCCAGCAAAATACCAATTTCAAATTGCACACCGGTGAGGCGCGAAGCAATCAAACCAATGCCGTAAATTTGAGCCACCACATACGTGAACGAGCACAGAATAGCGGCCCATGCTGCCAACAATCGTGGCCAACGTCCGCCAAAGCGCTGGCTAAAAAAATCGGGCAAGGTATACAAGTTCATGGCCCGAAGGTGCGGGGCAATGAGCAACGCCACCAAACAAAAACCACCCGTCCATCCCATCACGTAAGCCAGTCCACCCGACTGACCGCCCGTGCCCGAGAAGCCTTGCAAATAAAGCGCACCCGCCAAACTGATGAAGGTGGCGGCACTCATCCAGTCGGCGGCTGTGGCCATGCCGTTGTAAAAAGCAGGGATGCGTCGGCCTGCCACGTAATACTCTTCTGCATTGGAGGTTCGGCCAGAAACACCAATGAGCGCATAAATCATGACGGTCGAGAACAAGAAGGTGGGGCCGATCAAGTTCCTTGAAAGGCCCGCATGCTCTGCCCATCCCATCGCACCTAACAAACAAAGCAGCAAAGCAACGAAGAGCAATACGTTGCGATGCAAGCGCCACTTGTAAAGGGCGTACCTTTGCGAAAAGGTGCTTTGTGACGTCAATCAGGTGTTCCCAACTTTGTCCAAGTTTCAACCACGGTGTCGGGGTTCAAAGAAATGGAACTGATGCCCTGAGCCATCAACCAATGTGCAAAATCGGGATGGTCGCTGGGGCCTTGGCCGCAAATACCCACATATTTACCTTGTTTGAGGCAAGCTTTGATGGCCTGCGAAATGAGCGTTTGAACCGCTAAATCGCGCTCATCAAAATCGGCAGCCAACAACTCGAGTCCAGAATCGCGGTCTAGACCCAATGTCAATTGCGTCAAATCGTTGGAGCCAATGGAGAAGCCGTCAAAGTATTCAAGGAATTGCTCGGCCAAGATGGCGTTGCTGGGCACCTCGCACATCATGATGACCTTCAAGTCATCTTGACCACGTTGCAAACCGTGCTTGGCCAACAACTGGGTCACACGATCGGCTTGTCCTAATGTCCGAACAAAAGGCACCATCACCTGAACATTGGTCAAGCCCATGTCGCCGCGAACACGCTTGATGGCCTCGCACTCCATGGCAAAGGCTTCGCCAAAATCTTCGCTGATGTAACGTGCGGCACCGCGGAATCCCAACATGGGGTTCTCTTCTTCGGGCTCGTAACGGCTGCCACCAATGAGCTTGCGGTATTCGTTGCTCTTGAAATCAGACAAACGAACAATGACCGGCTTGGGCCAGAAGGCCGCAGCAATGCAAGCCACGCCTTCTGTGACTTTGTCGATGTAAAAAGCTTTGGGTGACGCATGGCCTCGTGCCACCGACTCCACCGCCTTCTTCAGGTCGGCATCGATGTTGGGGTAATCCAAAATAGCTTTGGGATGCACACCAATGTTGTTGTTGATGATGAACTCTAAGCGGGCCAAGCCCACACCTTGGTTGGGCAACTGCGCAAAGTCAAAAGCCAACTGCGGGTTGCCTACGTTCATCATGATTTTGGTGGCAATGTCGGGCATCGTGCCGCGGGTGACTTCTGTCACTTCGGTCTCGAGCAAGCCGTCGTAGATGCGACCGGTATCGCCTTCGGCACAACTGACCGTGACCAAGGTGCCGTCTTTCAATTGTTCCGTGGCAGAACCGCAACCCACCACCGCAGGAATGCCCAGTTCACGCGCAATGATGGCGGCGTGGCAAGTCCGGCCACCTCGGTTGGTCACGATAGCGCTGGCGCGCTTCATGACAGGCTCCCAGTTGGGATCGGTCATGTCGGTGACCAACACATCGCCTGGCTGCACTTGGTCCATTTCAGAAATGCTGTGCACCAAGCGAACAGGGCCGGTGCCAATTTTTTGGCCAATGGCGCGGCCTTCTGCCAACACGGTGCCCTTGCCTTTGAGTTTGTAGCGCAACTCGGCAGTCCCTTTGGACTGGCTCTTCACGGTCTCGGGGCGAGCTTGCAAAATATAAAGCAAGCCGTCGGTGCCATCTTTGCCCCACTCAATGTCCATGGGACGGCCGTAGTGCTTTTCAATCACCATGGCGTATTGCGCCAACTGGGTGATGTCTTCGTCTGTGAGGGAGTAGCGATTGCGCAACTCCATGGCCACATCGGTGGTTTTGACCAGCTTGCCAGAAGCCGCTTTTTCTTCGGGTGTTGCAAACACCATTTGAATCAATTTGGATCCCAAATTGCGACGAATGACAGCTTTCTTGCCGGCCGCCAACATAGGTTTGTGAACGTAAAACTCGTCAGGGTTGACCGCGCCTTGAACCACTGTTTCGCCCAAGCCGTAGCTTGACGTGATGAAAACAACCTCTTCAAAGCCAGTCTCGGTGTCGATGGTGAACATCACACCCGCGGCCCCAAGGTCGGACCGAACCATGCGCTGCACACCTGCAGACAAGGCCACTTCGGCATGTGCAAAGCCTTTGTGAACGCGATAACTGATGGCGCGGTCGTTGTACAGCGACGCAAAAACTTCCTTCATCTTGTGCAGCACATCTTCGATGCCCACCACATTCAGAAAGGTTTCTTGTTGTCCTGCAAAAGAAGCGTCTGGCAAGTCTTCGGCTGTGGCCGATGAGCGAACCGCAAACGAGGCTTGGGGGTTGCCAGCACTCAGGGCGGCAAATTGATCGCGAATGGCTTTTTCCAAATCGGCTGGAAAGGGTTGTGCCTCCACCATGCCGCGGATTTCAGCGCCCACTAGGGCCAACGTGCGAACGTCGTCGACGTCCAAGGCATCTAGTTTTTGATTGATGCGGTCGACCAACCCATCGTGCTTGAGAAAGGCACGAAACGCATAAGCAGTGGTGGCAAAACCGGTGGGCACACGCACGCCATTGGGGAGTTGAGAGATCATCTCACCTAAACTGGCATTCTTGCCGCCGACAGATTCAACATCGGTCATCCGCAGTTGTTCAAAAGGGACGACCAAAGCGTCCTTTGCAAAAAGGTTAGACATCAAAAGCTCCAAAGTTAAAAATCAGTTGACAGGCCCGAACCAACTCTCAG
>JBDLWA010000238.1:0-7849 GCA_039804505.1 Pseudomonadota bacterium | reverse complement strand
ATCACGAATTTCAAAATCCATGCCCTTCTCAAACAGCACAAAGCGGCAGCGATGAGAAAAGGGGCAGGTTGTTCCTGAGTAAAGCACCATCATGGTGAAGGCTCCTAAAACTCATGAAGAGTGGGAAGCCACCGGGTTGGCGGGCGTGCCCCCTCCATCAATTCGGGCTAGGCCCGAATCACGAGTTCTTACTTGACGTCTTTCCAGTAAGCAGCGTTCAAACGCCATGCGATAAAGGTAAAGCCAGCCAAGAACAGCAAGACCCACACACCCAAGCGAACGCGGTTATTTTGTGCAGGCTCAGCCATCCAATGCATGTAATTGACCAAATCGCCAACGGTTTTGTCGTATTGCTTTTGAGACAGCGTACCGGCTGTGACTTGCTTCCAGCCCACAAAAACGTGCGTGGTTTGGCCATGCTCTTTGCGTTCTTCATAGACGGGCTCGCGCTCGCCTTGCAATTGCCACAAAGGATTGGGCATGCCCACGTTGGGGAAAGCCAAGTTGTTCCAGCCGGTTGGCTTGGTTTCGTCACGGTAGTAAGTACGCAAGTAGGTGTACAGATAGTCAGCACCTGTGCCGCCATGACCAGAACGTGAACGCGCTACCAATGTTAAATCGGGGGGCACCGCACCAAACCAATCTTTGGCTTGCTTAGGATCAATGTTGGCCTTCATGGTGTCGCCCACTTTGTCAGTGGCGAACAAGAGGTTGTCTTTGATCTGTTGGTTGGTCAAACCGATGTCTTGCAAACGGTTGTAACGCATGAATGCCGCGGAGTGGCAGTTCAAGCAGTAATTCACAAACGTCTTGGCACCGTTTTGCAAAGAAGCCAAGTCGGACGTGTTAACGGGCGCTTTGTCCCAAGCAATGCTGTTACCACCAGAAGCTTGTGCACCTGTTAAGGATGCAACGGCCAAACACAAACCCAGTGCAAATTTTTGAATTGATTTCATTTTCAAATACTCCTGGGCTTAGTGCGCAACGAAAGTAACGCGGTCAGGTACAGGCTTGGGTGTACCCAACTTGCTCCACCAAGGCATCAACAAGAAGAAGCCAAAATAGAACAGTGTGCCCACTTGAGAAACACGCTCACCAATGGGTGAAGGTGGCTGCACGCCCAAGTAGCCCAAGATCAAGAAGTTGATCACGAACACGGCGTACACATATTTGTGCCAGTCGGGACGGTAGCGAATGGACTTGACGGGGCTGTTGTCGAGCCAGGGCAAGAAGAACATGATGACAACCGCGCCACCCATGACCACCACACCCCAGAACTTGGCATCAATGGCCAACATCATGGCGGCAATGACCACAGCACCACCCACAATGCCAGCCTTCAAGATGCTAGGCAATGCATTTTTGCGAACGGCCAAAACAGCACCCACAACGACGCAGATGATCAAAACATACATCATTTCGCTGGTGATGGCACGCAGCATAGAGTAGTAAGGTGTGAAGTACCACACTGGCGCAATGTGCAAGGGCGTCTTCAGGGGATCAGCTGGAATGAAGTTGTTGTATTCCAAGAAGTAACCGCCGAACTCGGGCGCAAAGAAGATGATGGCAGAAAACACCATTAAGAACATGCTGACAGAGAAGATGTCGTGCACGGTGTAATAAGGGTGGAATGGAATGCCATCCAGAGGATGACCATTGGCATCCTTAGGTGCACCCGCAGCCTTAATTTCAACGCCATCGGGGTTGTTAGAACCCACTTCGTGCAAAGCAATGATGTGTGCAACCACCAAGCCCAACAGAACCAATGGCACTGCAATCACGTGGAAGCTGAAGAAGCGATTCAAAGTGGCATCACCCACCACGAAGTCACCACGAATGAGCAAAGCCAAATCGGGGCCAATGAAGGGAATGGCAGAGAACAAGTTCACGATCACCTGAGCGCCCCAATAGGACATCTGGCCCCATGGCAACAAGTAACCCATGAAAGCTTCGGCCATCAAGCACAAGAAAATGGCACAGCCAAAGATCCAGACCAGTTCACGTGGCTTGCGATAGCTGCCATACATGAGGCCGCGGAACATGTGCAGGTACACCACAATGAAGAACGCAGAAGCGCCTGTAGAGTGCATGTAACGAATGAGCCAACCCCATGGTACATCGCGCATGATGTATTCAACAGAAGCAAATGCCAAGCTGGCATCTGGCTTGTAGTGCATCACTAAGAAAATGCCAGTGACAATTTGAATCACCAACACCAACAAAGACAGCGCGCCAAAGACATACCAAAAGTTTAAGTTTTTGGAGGCATAGTACTCACTCATGTGAGCCTTGAACAACTCGGTCGCTGGGAATCGATTGTCGACCCAGTTCATGAGTTTTTCGCCTGCAGAGGCGTTGGGGGAAATTTCCTTGAATTCAGCCATGGTGGTTTACCTCAAGCCTTCTTGTCTTCACCGATCAGCAGCTTGCTGTCGGACAGGTACATGTGGGGTGGCACTTCCAAGTTGTCGGGAGCGGGTTTGTTTTTAAACACGCGACCGGCCAAGTCAAAAGTAGAACCGTGGCAAGCGCACAAGAAACCACCTTGCCAATCATCGGGCAAAGATGGCTGTGGGCCAGCTTGGAATTTGTCGCCAGGTGAGCAGCCCAAATGGGTACAAATACCAACCGCCACCATGAACTCTGGCTTGATAGAGCGGTGAGGATTCTTGGCGTATTCGGGCGTTGGGTAAGATTTGCGGTCTGACGCAGGATCGGCCAATTGACCATCCAGCTTTTTCAAGGCTTCCACTTGATCAGTGGTACGGCGCATGATCCAAACAGGCTTGCCGCGCCATTCCACAGTGAGTTTTTCACCGGGTTTGATCTCAGAAATATCAACTTCCACAGCGGCACCGGCGGCCTTGGCGCGCTCGGATGGCTGGAAAGTGCTAACAAAGGGGGTGGCGACGAAGCCTGCGCCTACAGCGCCAGCGCAAGTGGAGGCAATCAGCCACGTCCTTTTGCTGTTGTCGACTGGGGTATCACTCATGAGAATCCTCTAGCGAATCGGTATCAGGGTTAACCGCCGATTGTAGCCGACTGAAAAGACCTTTTTCCAGTGTTTTCAGCCAATCAATTGGTGAGCCATTCGAATTGCGGCCACCAAACTAGAAGAATCGGCGATCCCTTGGCCTGCAATGTCAAAGGCGGTGCCGTGGTCGGGACTGGTTCGCACCAAGGGCAGGCCCAAGGTGACATTCACGCCCTGCTCCAACCCCAAATACTTGACGGGAATAAGGCCTTGGTCGTGATACATGGCCAAAACCACGTCAAATTCGGACGAACCATTGGCTTTTTTGCGCGCTCGCATGAACACGGTGTCGGGGGCAAAAGGACCCAGCGCTTGGATGCCTTCGCTTTGGGCTTGGGCCATGGCAGGGACAATGATGTCGGTTTCTTCTTGGCCAAACAGCCCGCCCTCGCCGGCATGGGGGTTCAGTCCCGCCACGCCTATGACGGGCGGGCGACCCAGTAGCAAACTGAGGGATTGATGGGTAATTCGGAGGGTTTCGAGCACGTTTTCAAAAGTCACGGCTTCCAACGCTTGCCGCAAAGAAACGTGAATGCTGACCAACACCGTTCTGAGCTCGTCGTTGGCCAGCATCATGCGAACCGGCATTTTTTCAACCGGCACGCCCGTATGATGGGCCGCCTCGGACTGAAGCAACTCGGTGTGCCCCGGAAAAGCATTGAAGGGGGAACCTGCAGCCGACAAAGCTTCTTTGTGAAGGGGCGCAGTGACCAAGGCGGCAATTTTCTTTTGCAATGCCGCGCGCGTGGCCCAGAGCACACACTCCCCCGCAAAGCGCCCTGCCTCAGCTGAAATTTGCCCCATGGGCAAGGGTCCCGCCAAAGTTGCCACCTGCAAGACTGGCAAGGTACCCCGAGGTATCTGTAGGGCTTCGTCAGGTTGATGGATGCGAAGAACTCTGAGATGTTGCCCCTCGGGGTCAACAGACCGGACCGCCTGCTGCATCAAAGCCAAGTCGCCCGCCACAAAGCAATGCTGCGTGACAGGCTCAACTGAGACTTGTTGCGTGTCGTTCAAAAAAGCACGCGCAATGATTTCTGGCCCAATGCCACAAGGGTCACCTGGGGTGATGGCAATGGCTTGCGGTGAACGCTGGGGCAGAGTCATGAAGGTGGATCAAAAAATGAAAGGCGACAGATGCCAGCCGGACTGGCAATGTTTAGGCAGGATTGTGAACCTCTATGAATTCATGGCTCAAGCCTAAAGCATTTGCCACATGGCTTGCAACGGCTGGGGCACCGTATCGTTCGGTGGCGTGATGGCCACACGCCAAGAAAGCCACACCGGTTTCTTTGGCAATGTGCGCTTGGGGCTCAGAAATTTCACCTGTGATGAAGGCATCCACGCCAGCTGCGATGGCGGCCTCAAAGTAAGACTGAGCGCCACCACTGCACCAGGCAATGCGCCGGATGGGCTGGGTTGAGGGGGCAATGCAGGTGACTGGCCGGCCCAATGCCTGCTGCACATGGTCTACCAATTGTTGTGCGTTTTGAAAATTCTGACCGGTCAGCTCATTCTGGGGCTGACCCACACTCACCAAATTTTGGTCGCCACACCAAGCATCGGCCTTGAGGCCCAGCACTTGACCCAACTGGGCGTTGTTGCCCAATTCTGGGTGTGCATCAAGCGGCAAGTGATAGGCATACACATTGATGTTGTGGGCCAGCAGACGCTGCAAACGCGCCTTCATCCATCCCACCACACGGCCGTCTTGACCGCGCCAGAACAAACCATGGTGAACAAAGACAGCATCGGCGTTGGCCGCAATGGCGGCGTCGATGAACTCAAGACTGGCCGTGACGCCAGACACCAATTTTTGAACCTCGCGCTTGCCTTCAACTTGCAGACCGTTGGGGCCATAGTCTTTGAAGCGTTCGGGCTGCAACAGTTGGTCAAATGTCTGCAGGAGCGTCTTGAAATCGGTCATGTCAATCTCATTTGTGGAGAATCCATATTGTCAACGATCTGATGTTGGATGCATTCTTTGAAGGCTTACGACACAATACAAACCATGAAAAGAATTTGGCTCGTATTTTCTCAAGCAGTCACCGTCCTGACTGCGCTGTGGTTTGTGGTGGCCACTTTGCAACCGACTTGGCTGCGGGGTGCGGGCAATTCGGGCACCTTGTCTTTAACGCAAGCCCAGTACGATGGCATTTCTGGCGCCACGGCCGCCGGCGGTTTTAGGGTGGCAGCCCAGAAAGCGGCGCCGGCGGTCGTGAGCATTAGCACGCAACAAAAAGCGCGCGCCATGTCCAAACGCGTCGACCCCTGGTTTCGGTTCTTTGAAGACCAAGAAGAAGACTCACCCAGAGGCGGCATGGGCAGCGGCGTCATCGTCAGCCCCGAAGGCTACATTCTCACCAATCACCATGTGATTGAGGGCGCACAAGCCATTGAAGTGACCTTGAACGATGGCCGCAGCGCATTTGCAAAAGTGATGGGCACCGACCCCGAAACAGATTTGGCGCTGCTCAAAATTGATCTTCCCAAATTGCCTGTCATCGTCTTGGGGCAAGTTGAAGCCCTGCAAGTGGGCGACGCCGTCTTGGCCATTGGCAATCCATTTGGCGTGGGTCAAACCGTCACCTCGGGCATCGTGAGTGCGTTAGGTCGTAAGCAGTTGGGCATCAACACTTTTGAAAACTTCATTCAAACCGATGCCGCCATCAATCCTGGCAACTCCGGTGGCGCCTTGGTGGACACCAACGGTGCCCTGATGGGCATCAACACAGCCATTTACTCTCGATCGGGCGGCAACATGGGCATCGGCTTTGCAGTTCCGGTGTCCACCGCCACGCAAGTGATGGCCTCCTTGATCAAAGAGGGCAAAGTGACGCGGGGTTGGATTGGCGTGGAGCCTCTGTCCTTGAACGCCGAATTGGCGGAGAGCTTTGGCATTGCCAAAGACAAAACCACAGGTGCTTGGCCCAAAGGGGTCTTGATTCACGGTGTGCTGCAAAACAGCCCAGCCGCCAAAGCTGGCATTCAGCCGGGCGACTTAATTTTGCAAGTTGCGGGTCAAGCTGTGGGCGACGTGCCCGAGATGCTGTCTCAAGTGGCGGCTTTAAAACCAGGTGAGAGCACCCGTCTGTCGATTCAACGGGCAGGCAAAACGCTGGACATTCAAGTGACGCCGGGCACGCGGCCCAGCCGACGATAAAGCTTATAAAGCTTAGGCGGCTTCGTCTTCTTTGGGTGCTTGGGTGTGTTTGATGAACACCTGAGCGGCCCAAATACCAATTTCATACAGCAAGCACATGGGAATGGCCAAGGCCAATTGCGAGACCACATCGGGCGGCGTCACGATGGCGGCAATGACAAAGGCCAACACCACAAAGTAACCCCGAAAGTCTTTGAGCTTGTCGATGGTCACAATGCCTAATCTGGCCAACACCACCACAGCAATGGGCACCTCAAAGGCCAAGCCAAACGCCAAGAACATGTTGAGCACAAAGCCTAGATAGGCCTCAATATCAGGTGCAGCCGTGATACTTTTAGGCGCAAAACTTTGAATGAACGCAAAGACTTGGCCAAACACAAAGAAATAACAAAAGGCTACGCCAATGAAAAACAAGACCGTACTGGAAATGACCAGCGGCATGACCAAACGTTTTTCATGTGTGTACAAACCAGGCGCAATGAAGGCCCACAGTTGGTACAAAACCACGGGCAAGGCCAACAAAAATGCCGCCATCAGTAAAATTTTGAGCGGCACCATGAACGGCGAAATGACCGACGTGGCAATGAGCGTGGTACCCGCTGGCAAATGAGACACCAAGGGGGCTGCCAGTAAATCGTAAAGTTCAGCGGGCCCAGGGAACAGGGCCAAAATGCCGGCGGCCACACCCACAGCAGCGATGGCGCGAACCAACCTGTCGCGCAGCTCCATGAGGTGGGTGACAAAAGGCTGCTCAGAGCCAGCCAATTCGTCTTCGGGCTTTGGATGGGGATCGGACACTTGGCAATTAACCTAATCTGGTGGGGCGGTAACGGGCCACTCTAGCAGCACCCGACAATGTTTTGGTTCTGACCCCTGCTCGCGCTTTGTACCACTGAGGCACAGCCGCTTGTTTCAAACGAAACTTTTTACCGGGATGTTTGTAAACAGGCGGTGGGGGCTCCCACCTTGGGACAGACGTGTCGGCCGTCAGCTCCGCGGTGCTATCGTTCCATTGTTTTTCAAAGTCGATGGCAGAAGTCTGGACAGAGCTTTCAACATCTCTGGCCGCCCCTTCCATGGTTTCCTTCATCTTCTTGAGCTCTTCCAAATCCATGGTGCGATTGACCTCAGCTTTGACATCCGCGATGTACCGCTGCGCCTTGCCCATGAGGTTGCCCAAAGTTCGCGCCACGCGCGGCAATTTCTCGGGGCCGATGACGATCAGCGCCACGACCCCGATGAGGGCTATTTTGGAAATGCCAAGATCGATCAAATCAGGACTTTGTCTTGGCTTCCACGTCGATCGTGGTTTTTTCTGCCGTGGCCGATGCCGCTACTTGACCGGCAGGCTTGTCTTCGGTGGTGGGATTGCCGTTGGCGTCTTTCATGCCATCTTTAAACCCTTTGACCGCACCGCCCAAGTCGGAACCGATGTTTTTCAGCTTCTTGGTGCCGAAAACCATGACGACGATGAGCAACACGATGAGCCAATGCCAAATTGAGAACGATCCCATGAATATCTCCTAACAATTGATTCAGATTCTAAGCGCTTAACCCCGAAGCCAAGGACGCGGGCCACCCATGACATGAAAATGCAAATGGTGAATTTCTTGTCCGCCCTCAGATCCCGTGTTGGTCACAATTCTGTAGCC
>JBDLWA010000237.1:0-3095 GCA_039804505.1 Pseudomonadota bacterium | reverse complement strand
AGCCATTCGCAAACCCGCATGTTGCATGGCCAAACGCGCTACAACTTGAAGAGCCGCTTTTTGGATGAATTGCCAGAGGAGTGCTTGAAATGGATTACCCCCAAGAACCCAGGCTTTGCCTCAGGCTTGGGCGGCGGGTGGACTTCGCCTGCACAAGCCTTTCAGGCCAAGCCCGCATGGGGTCACAGCAGCTTGGGCTCGGCCGAGACTTACAAAAGCCCGCCCGTGCCTGTGCAAAAATCGGAGCCGTCGCATGGTATCAAAGTGGGCATGAAAGTGTTTCATGCCAAATTTGGCGAAGGCAAGGTGTTGGCTGTAGAAGGGGCGGGCGCCGATGCGCGAGCTCAAGTGAATTTCCCCCGACACGGGGTGAAGTGGTTGGCCTTGTCTGTGGCCAAGTTGACGCCCGTGGAATGAATCATTGAAGCGCCTTAAAAATTTAAAGCGTTCGCAAATTGTTGAGAGAAAGTTTTAGGAAAAGAACTATGAAAATTGAAAAAGACACCGTCGTCACCCTGAAATACAAAGTGTCCGACGCACAAGGCAAGTTGTTAGAAGCCGCGGCCGAACCCATGGCGTATTTGCATGGCGGCTACGAGAATACGTTGCCCAAAATTGAAGAAGCCTTGGATGGTCAAGAAAAGGGCTACCAAACCACCTTGGTGTTGTCCGCAGAAGATTCATTTGGCGAGCGCGACGAAAGCTTGCTGCAAACCATGCCCAAAAAAGATTTTCCACCTGGCGTGAAAGTGGGTGGTCAATTGCGTGGTCGTACGCCCGATGGACGCGAAGCCATTTTCAATGTGGTCAAAATCAAAGGTGACACCGTGATGTTGGATGGCAACCACCCCTGGGCCGGTCAAACTTTGCGCTTTCAATTGAATGTGACGGATGTGCGCGCAGCCATTCCAGAAGAGATTGAGCACCGCCATGTGCACGGTGCCCATGGGCACCACCACTGAACTTAAACTTCAACCTCACTGCCTGGCGATGGCAAATCGAAGCAGTCTTTCACGCTGAAATAAACCGACGTAAAAAACATCGCGGCCATGAGCAAGGCGCCGGGCATGAGCACGGCGGCCGTGAGGTCTGCACCGCCCATGGCGCTGCTGATGGTGAGAATGACGGTGGCACCTGCCACAAACACGCCCGCCCAAGCTAGCAGGTAAACCGCAAAGGCGCCCAAATTGCGCCAACATGCCACAGCACTGAAGAACATGCTTTTGACGGGTGGCACACCATGCCAATGGACCAAGGCAGGGGAATGCCAAAACAACATGGACAAAGGGATGTACAGCACAGTGGCCAACCACATGGCCATTTGGAAATCGGCGGCGTTGACCACTTCAGGCGTGATGGGGGCGTTGGCCAAATAGACTTTGGCAAAGCCACCGCCATCGACCAAGGCTGAGAGGCCCATGACCAACAAAAACGTCACCGCATAAAGTACGCCCAAAGTGAGCATGGCTTTCAGTCTTTGCTGACCTGCCCTAAAGGCCACCATCAATACGGTGGGCATGGGAAACTTGCCAGAGGCGGCTTGTTCGGTGGCCACCATCAGCCCCAAGGTGGCGGCGGGCAATGCGAGCAAGGCCAAGGCTGCGCCAATGAGGGGCACCATGGACAGCACCGAGACCGAGGCCATGAACAAGAAGAACAGACCTGTGAAGGCCAATGGCTGGCGCCAAAAGGTGCGTATGCCTTGCCTCACCCAGACCAGGCCTTGTTTGGCGGGAACAATGTTGAGCTTCATACCCAGAGCTTAAGCGGTGTGGTTAAACGAGCACGCAATACCCGTTCGAAATGCGTGGGATCGTGGGGCTTGAGCATGGCTGCATCTCGGGGCAGGTGGAAGTCCCAGAGGCGGGAAATCCAAAAGCGCAGCGCGCCTGCACGCAACATGGCTGGCAGCAGTTCTCTCTCTGCTTTGCGCAAGGGTCTCACGGCCTGATAGGCTTCAAGCAAAGCATTTGCACGCTCGGCGTTGTGTTCGCCCGTGGCCAAATCGATGCACCAGTCGTTCAAGCACACTGACAAATCGAACAACCAAGTGTCGACACCGGCAAAGTAGAAATCAAAAAATCCGGTGAGGGTGTCACCTTCAAACATCACGTTGTCGCGAAACAAATCGGCATGCACAGGACCGCGGGGCAAGGCTTGGTAAGCAGCGCTGGCGGCAATGTGGTTTTGGTATGCCAACTCGCTTTGAAGCAACTGCGATTGCGCTTCATCGACATAAGGCAGCACCACGGGTACGGTTTCGTTCCACCAAGGCAAGCTGCGCAAATTGGGCTGCGCACGGTTGTAGTCTTCGCCGGCCAGGTGCATGCGGGCCAACATGTCGCCCACTGCAGCGCAGTGAACGGCTTGCGGGGCCAATTGACTTTTGCCCTGCAGACGATTGACCACGGCAGCGGGTTTGTCGCTCACCGTGTGCAACACATCGCCATCTCGGTTGGCTTCTGGGTTGGGCACAGGAATGCCTTTTTCTGCCAAATGTTTCATCAGAAACAAATAGAAGGGCAGTTGCTCGTGGTTCAGGCGTTCAAACAATGTCAGAACGTAGTCGCCCAGGTCGGTGGACGCAAAGTAATTGGTGTTTTCAATGCCCCCCTCAATCCCTCTCAATTCGGTCAAGGTGCCCAAACCCAGTTGGGACATGAGCTCGGCGGCTTGTTCTTCGGTAACGGGCGTAAAAACAGCCATGGCTTGAGGGTGGGTGTAGAGGATGAAAAAGAGGGCAAAAGTTGGCCCCAAGGCACACCTTGAGGCATCCCTCGATTGTAGAGGGTGTTGCCCCCAAATTTGGCCCTTTTGAGCTGGGCAAAATACGCCTAGGACAGGCACAATTGGGGCATGAGCGACAAGAAAACCCTGCTATTGGTCGATGGCTCCAGCTATCTGTACCGCGCCTTCCATGCCATGCCCGATTTGAGGGCTGTCCCCGGCGACCCTGCCAGCCCCGCCACGGGTGCCATTCGGGGCATGATCAACATGATGGAGCGCTTGCGCAAAGACATTCCCGCCGAATATGCGGTGTGTGTGTTTGATGCCAAAGGCCCCACCTTCCGCGACGAAATTTACCCCGAGTACAA
>JBDLWA010000236.1:0-7997 GCA_039804505.1 Pseudomonadota bacterium | reverse complement strand
GCAATGTTGGGCCGGCAGCCAATGCCTGCCATTTCTGATTCCACATGCATTCGAATGGCGTTGGGGCGGCTGGGAATGACCAAAGGCAGCTTAGCCACTTCTTTCAGTTGAATGGGCGGTGGGGGCGGGTCCTCTTGCAAGCCGGCAGGACGAGGCGATACCAAGCGTAATTCTTCTTGCACCAAATGCGAAATTTCAAGTCCCGTGGCTGCTTTGGCGTTGTACAACAGTGCAATGTCGAGTCGGCCGTGCAGCAAGCTTTCTTGCATGGCGGCGGATAAGCCTTCGCTGATTGACAAATGCGCATCGGGCATTTTTTCTCTGAAGGCACGGGTTAGCGGCACCGTCAACACCCTGGCCACACTGGGTGGCAAGCCCAAAGCTACACGACCCGTAAGCCCGCTTCTGGCACGCGCCAATTCTTCGTGAGCGCGTTCTACCTGATGCAATATGCCTCGCCCATGTTCTAGAAGTAATTGTCCAGCTTCAGTGGGCAGGGCGCCTCGACCATTCCGTTTCAACAGGTTTTGCCTCAGCTCGACCTCCAACAGCCGGATTTGCCGGCTCAAAGCAGGTTGTGCAACGTTGAGGGCGATGGCCGCCCGTGTGAAGCTGCCCATTTCGGCCACACGAACAAAGTATTCAAGCTGTTTGAGGTCCATGGCGGAATTTTGCCATAACTCGGTTTCGGTTATCCAATTTTGTTCTATCTGATAGTGCTAGAGGGGGGTGTGCCTGAACTTGCATTCATTCGAAAATGAGAGCCTTCATAAACGTGGCAATCACTTGGATCCTATGACCCGAAGCGCACCCTCTGCTCAAACTGGTATTCCTTGTCTTCTGATGAGGGGCGGCACTTCAAAAGGCCCCTTTTTTAAGGAAGCTGATTTGCCTTCGGACATCGCCACCCGCGATCGGGTGTTGCTAGCCGCGATGGGCTCACCCGACAAGCGACAAATTGATGGCTTGGGTGGCGCGCATCCCTTGACCAGCAAAGTCGGCATTGTGCGCAAAAGCTCAGTGCCTGGCGTGGCACTCGACTTCTTGTTTGCCCAATTGCAACCCGACAAAGATACCGTGGACACCACGCCCAACTGCGGCAACATGTTGGCGGCTGTCGTGCCCTTTGCATTAGAAACCGGCATGGTAGAAGTGCAGGGCGATCAAAGCACTTTCCGTGTTTTGACGCTCAACACCGACATGCAATGCGACATCACCGTCGACACGCGTGGCGGCATGGTGCAATACGAAGGCAGTGCGCGCATCGATGGTGCGCCTGGCACCTCAGCGCCCGTCACCATCAACTTCTTGGACACGGCAGGTTCTGTGTGCTCGGGCCTGTTGCCTACCGGTCGTGTGAAAGACACCTTGACGGTCACAGGACCAGGGTTTGAGCCCTTTACCTTGGACGTCACTTGCATTGACAACGGCATGCCTTTGGTGATGTTCAAGGCGGCTGATGTGGGCAGGACAGGTTATGAATCTGTGGCGGAAATGAACGCTGATACCGAGCTCAAAACCAAAATTGAAGCCTTGCGCTTACAAGTGTCCTTGCTGATGGGCTTGGGCGATGTGAGTCAAAAGAACTATCCCAAGATGACCCTCATTGCCGCGCCGCAAAAGGGCGGTGCCTTGAGTACACGCAGTTTTATTCCACACGTTTGTCATGACGCCATTGGCGTTTTGGCGGCTGTCACAGTCGGCACGGCTTGTGTCTTGGAAGGATCAGTGTGTGATGGCATTGCGGTCATGCCTGAAGGCGCTGCCAAAAATGTGTCGGTGGAGCACCCCACAGGCGAATTCAGTGTGGCCTTGCAAACTGAGCCAGCACCTCATTTGCCAGGCGGACAAAATGTCACCCAAGCAGCCTTATTAAGAACAGCGCGACTGTTGATGCGAGGTGAGGCCATGGTGCCTGCCTCTTTGTGGTCTGGCCCCCAAGTTTAAATTTTCTCAATTCATTTTTTGGACACCGTTATGAGTACCCAACAACCTTTGATCATTGACTGCCACGGTCACTACACCACCGCGCCCAAGGCTTTGGAAAACTGGCGCAATGCACAAATCGCCAACTTGAACACCCCTGAGTTGGGACCCAAAGTGGCGGATCTCAAAATCAGCGACGACGAATTGCGCGAGTCCATTGAGACCAACCAATTGCGTTTGATGAAAGAGCGCGGCTCCGACCTGACCTTGTTCAGCCCCCGTGCCAGTTTTATGGCGCACCACATTGGCGATTTCAATGTGTCGTCCACTTGGGCTGCCATCTGCAATGAGTTGTGCTACCGCGTAAGCCAATTGTTCCCCGACAACTTTGTGCCTGTGGCCATGCTGCCCCAATCGCCAGGTGTCGACCCAGCCACTTGCATTCCCGAATTGGAGCGTTGCATCAAAGAATATGGCAACGTGGGGATCAATTTGAATCCCGATCCTTCGGGCGGTCATTGGACCTCGCCGCCCCTCAGTGACAAACACTGGTATCCCATTTACGAAAAAATGGTCGAGTACAACATCCCCGCCATGATTCACGTGAGCACCAGCTGCAACCATTGCTTCCACACCACAGGCGCACACTATTTGAATGCCGACACCACGGCCTTCATGCAGTGTCTCACCTCCGACTTGTTCAAAGATTTTCCAACTTTGAAATTCCTCATTCCTCATGGCGGTGGCGCGGTGCCTTATCACTGGGGCCGTTTCCGTGGACTGGCACAAGAGTTGAAGAAGCCTTTGCTGCAAGAGCACTTGCTCAACAACATCTTCTTTGACACTTGCGTGTATCACCAACCCGGCATTGATTTGCTGACCAAAGTGATTCCTGTGGACAACATCTTGTTTGCCTCTGAAATGATTGGTGCCGTGCGCGGTATCGATCCAGAAACAGGCCACTACTACGACGACACCAAGCGCTACATTCAATCGTCCAATATCTTGAACGACGAACAACGCTACAAAATTTATGAAGGCAACACCCGTCGTGTGTTCCCTCTCTTGGATGCGCACTTGAAGGCCAAAGGCCTATAAATCACTTCACCTCTCGATCAAAAAAATCCGCATTGGAACAAACATGACAGAACTCGGCATTGTGAAACGCAACATCACCCGCGCAGACAAAACAGCGGTCGAAAAATTAGGCCGCTTTGGTGTGGCCACTGTGCACGAGGCCATGGGTCGTGTGGGCCTCATGCAGCGATACATGCGTCCTATTTACAGCGGCGCACCTGTTTCTGGCACCGCAGTCACGGTCTTGTTGCACCCCGGTGACAACTGGATGATGCACGTGGTGGCAGAACAAATTCAGCCGGGCGACATGGTGGTGGCTGCTATCAGTGCAGACAATTGCGATGGCTTCTTTGGCGACTTGTTGGCCACCTCCTTCATGGCGCGCGGCGCTAAAGCGTTGATCATCGATGCCGGCGTGCGTGATGTGCGTGAACTCACCGCCATGGGCTTTCCTGTTTGGAGCAAAGGCATCAGTGCCAAAGGCACCATCAAATCTACTTTGGGCTCTGTGAACATTCCTGTGGTGTGCGCTGGTGTCAATGTCAATCCCGGCGATGCCATTGTGGCTGACGATGATGGCGTGGTGGTGGTGCCTGCCGCTTGGGCCCAAAAGGTGGCAGATGCTGCTGAAGCACGCGAAGCCAACGAAGGTGAGAAGCGCGCCAAGTTGGCGGCGGGCGTGTTGGGCCTCGACATGTACAACATGCGTGAACCTTTGGCCAAGGCAGGTTTGAAGTACATCGATTGAATTAACTTTTAGCCTTTCCAAATTTCTATCACGGACACCACCACATGATTTCAAAGCACCCATTTCAATTTGTATGGCGCAGCTGGAGTGTTGCCGTCCTGGTACTGACGCTTAGCGCTTGCATCAACATCACCGTTGTCAAGCGTCCAACCGAAACAGCATCGCTTGTAAAAGCGGAGGCTGTATCCGCTGAAGTTGTTCAAGCACTCGCGCCAACGGGTGTGTTGCGTGTGGGTGTTTATCCCGGCAGCCCCACCTCTTGGGTCAAAGATCCCAAGACGGGTGAAAGCGTCGGCATTGCTCTTGACTTGGGCAAAGCGTTGGCCAAACAAATGAATGTGCCCGTGCAGATCGTTGAGTTTGATCGTGTGGCCCTCGTTCTAGAAGCCTTGAAAGAGGGCAAGGTCGATTTCACATTTACAAATGCGACAGCCGTTCGTGCCAAAGACATGGATTTCACGGCTCCCATGGTGCGTTTGGAATTGGGCTACTTGGTGATTGGCGAAAGCCCCCTTCATGAAGTTGCGGCCATCGATCAAACAGGCCTGCGTGTGGGCGTGAGCCAGGGCAGTTCTTCACAAGGTGTCTTGACCCAGTTGTACAAGCAAGCCAAGGTGGTACCCGCAGATTCTTTGGCCAGTGCGCAAGCCATGCTGAAGTCTAGACAGATTGACGCATTTGCCACCAACAAAGGCATCTTGTTTGAAATGTCAGATGCGCTGCCGGGCAGCCGTGTCTTGTCTGGCCGTTGGGGCTTAGAAAACTTGGCCATTGCGATTCCCAAAGGGCGAGAGGGCGGTCGTGCCTTTTTGCAAAATTTTGCGAATGAAGTCCAACGCACCGATACATTAGAAAAAGCCATTCAGCGTTCTGGTTTGCGTGGCACTGCGCGTGACTAAAGACTTAACTTAGAAAGAAGCTATGAAAAACTTTCGTGAATTGATTTCTTCTTGCATTGTGTTGGCTGGCCTCAGCAGCACTTTTACATTCGCACAAGCCCCCAGCAACTATCCCAACAAGCCCGTCAAAATTGTGGTGGGTTATGCGCCAGGCGGTGCTGTTGATGTTGTTGCGCGGACTTTGGGACAAAGCCTGAGCACTCAGTTGGGCCAGAGTTTCATCGTCGAAAACAAGCCAGGTGCAGGCACCAACATTGCCGTGAAGTCGGTGATCACGGCCGAGCCCGATGGCTATACCCTGATGCTGGCGGCCAATGCCTTGGCGGCCAACATGGCCTTGTATCAGCCCATGCCCTTTGATGCCGAAAAAGAATTGACGGCTATTTCATTGGTTGGACGTGTGCCTGTGGTCATTGCGGCCAACCCCAATGCACCTTTTTCCACGGTTGCCAAATTGATCGAAGCGGCTAAAGCCAAGCCCGGTCAAATTGCTTTTGCCAGCCCTGGCAACGGTTCAACGCCCCACATGGCGATTGAGTTTTTTGCCAAAGCGGCGGGCATTGATTTGCAACACATTCCCTACAAGGGAGGTTCGCCTGCCATCACGGATGCGATTGGCGGACAGTTGCCCTTGGTGGCGGTGAATGCCTTGGAAGTCTTGCCCCACGTCAAGAGTGGCAAGCTCAAAGTATTGGCGGTTCTGAGCCCCACACGCAGTGTTATTTACCCAGATGTCCCCACCATTGCCGAATCTGGCTTCCCAGGTTTTGAGGCGTCTGTGTGGTACGGCTTTGTGGCGCCTGCGGCAACGCCTAAACCCATCATTGTGAAACTGCATGCTGAAATTCAAAAAGCCTTGCAAACCAAAGAAGTGAAAGACCGCATGAACTCTGTCGGTGGCGAGGTCATTGCAGGCTCTTCAGAAATGTTTGCTGCTTTGATTCGCAGCGAACGTCAACGCTATGAAAAGTTGGTGCGTGAAGCCAACATCAAACCCGATTAATTTTTCACATCATTGAGCACTCTCATGGAATTTCAAAAAACCCCAGGCTGGCTAGATTGGTACGCTGGCCCCAGCAAACCCAAATTCAAATTGCCTGCAGGCGCGGTCGATGCCCACTGCCACGTCTTCGGACCTGGTGCTGAGTTTCCTTATGCGCCCGAGCGGAAGTACACCCCCTGTGATGCCTCCAAGCACCAACTGTATGCCTTGCGCGACCACTTGGGCTTTTCGCGCAATGTGGTGGTGGGCGCCACTTGCCATGGCACCGACAATCGCGCCACCGTCGATGCTTTGTTGCATTCCAACGGCAAAGCCCGCGGTGTTGCCTCTGTTAAACGCTCTGTGACTGACGAAGAGTTGCAGGCCATGCACGCCGCCGGTATTCGCGGTGTTCGTTTTAATTTTGTCAAACGCTTGGTTGATTTCACACCCAAGGAAGAGTTGATGGAAATTGCCACGCGCATTGCCAAGTTAGGCTGGCACGTGGTGATTTACTTTGAAGCCGTGGACTTGCCAGAGTTGTGGGACTTTTTTACGGGTCTGCCCACCATCGTGGTGGTGGACCACATGGGTACGCCCGACGTCAAGCTGCCTGTTGACGGCCCGCAGTTTCAGTTGTTTTTGAAATTCATGCGTGAGCATCCCAATGTTTGGAGCAAGGTGACCTGTCCCGAGCGCTTGTCTGTCACGGGCGCACCGGCATTGAACGGCGAGCAAAATGCCTATCAAGATGTGGTGCCATTTGCCAAAGCCATTGTGGAAGAGTTTCCCGACCGCGTGTTGTGGGGGACCGATTGGCCCCACCCTAATTTGAAAAAGCACATGCCTGACGATGGCTTGTTGGTGGATTTCATTCCGCACATTGCGACCACACCAGAGCAGCAGCAGAAATTGTTGGTCGACAACCCTATGCGTTTGTATTGGCCAGAGGAGACACAATAATGGCGCTGGACAAACCCTATTTAGATGTGCCGGGCACCATCATTTTTGATGCCGAGCAAAGTCGCAAAGGTTATTGGATCAACCAGTTTTGCATGTCACTCATGAAGGCAGAAAACCGCGAGCGATTCAAAGCCAATGAGCGCGCCTATCTTGACGAATGGGCCATGACCGAAGAGCAAAAGCAAGCCGTCATGGCGCGCGATTTGAATTGGTGCATGCGCACCGGTGGCAATATTTATTTCTTGGCAAAAATTGGTGCCACTGACGGCAAGAGCTTTCAGCAAATGGCGGGCTCCATGACCGGCATGACTGAAGAGGAATACCGCAACATGATGATCAACGGCGGACGTTCCGTGGAAGGCAATCGCTTTGTGGGTGAGAACGGTGACGCACAAGCGCAAAACCAACCCCAAGGCTCCGCCGCAAAGAAAGCAAATTGACCATGGCCAAAATTACAGCCTCTGTATTTACATCACACGTGCCTGCCATTGGTGCGGCACTCGACTTGGGTAAGACCCAAGAAGCCTATTGGCAACCTGTGTTCAAGGGTTACGAGTATGGCCAGCAATGGATGAAAGACAACAAACCGGATGTGATTTTTTTGGTCTACAACGACCATGCCACAGCCTTTAGTTTGGATTTCATTCCTACGTTTGCCATTGGTACCGCTGCCGAATTTCAACCCGCCGATGAAGGCTGGGGTCCTCGTCCTGTGCCTGTGGTCAAAGGTCACCCCGAGTTGGCATCGCATATTGCGCAGTCAGTCATTCAGCAAGATTTTGACCTCACCATCGTCAACAAAATGGATGTGGACCATGGCCTCACAGTGCCTTTGTCCTTGATGTGTGGCCAACCCCCTGCAGACAAGTTTGAATGGCCATGCCCCGTTATTCCGTTTGCAGTAAACGTGGTTCAGTACCCTGTGCCCAGTGGTCAACGCTGCTTCAATTTAGGCAAGGCCATTCGCAAAGCCATTGAAAGTTACGACCAAGACATCCATGTCCACATCTGGGGCACAGGGGGCATGAGCCATCAACTCCAGGGCGCACGCGCTGGCTTGATCAACAAAGAATTTGACAACGCCTTTTTGGACAAGCTCATCAGCGACCCACAAGGTGCTGCTGACATTCCCCACATTGAATATGTGCGCGAAGCGGGCAGTGAAGGCATTGAGTTGGTCATGTGGCTCATCGCGCGTGGCGCCATGAATGACGTGGCGGGCGGCAAAGCACCCGAACTCAAGCAACGTTTCTATCACGTCCCCGCATCCAACACGGCCGTGGGACACCTGATCTTAGAAAATCAATTTTGAACTGAGGAATTTCAACATGACGAAAACAATCAAAGTGGCGCTAGCAGGTGCGGGCGCCTTTGGTATCAAACACTTAGACGGCATCAAGAA
>JBDLWA010000235.1:0-5765 GCA_039804505.1 Pseudomonadota bacterium | reverse complement strand
GAAACCATGCACTCTGTGGTCAACATCAAAGAAGCCACGGACGCTGCGTTTTGCAAAGCAGTGCGTGTTACTTTGGTTGGGTCCAAAATGCCCATTTCAATCATGTCACCGTAGGTGTCGTTGGCAGCGTTGAAGCCGTAGTTGCCTTTACCGGCCATCACTGCGTTCACCACCACTGAAGGCTCGCCACCAGCGTTGTACACAATCTCGCGCAAAGGCGCTTCGATGGCTTTCAACACCAGCTTGATACCAGCGTCTTGATCAGCGTTGTCGCCTTTGATGGCGCCAGCGTTTTGACGAGCGCGCAACAAGGCAACGCCACCGCCAGCCACAATGCCTTCTTCCACAGCAGCGCGGGTTGCGTGCAATGCGTCTTCAACACGTGCTTTCTTTTCTTTCATTTCGACTTCGGTGGCAGCGCCCACCTTGATCACGGCAACACCGCCAGCCAACTTGGCCACGCGCTCTTGCAGTTTTTCACGGTCGTAGTCAGAAGTGGCTTCTTCGATTTGAACGCGGATTTGTTTCACACGTGCTTCGATGTCGCCAGCTGCGCCAGCACCGTCGATGATGATGGTGTTTTCTTTGCCCACTTCGATGCGCTTGGCTTGACCCAAGTCTGCCAATGTCACTTTTTCGAGTGTCAGGCCCACTTCTTCAGCGATCACTTTACCGCCGGTCAAGATGGCGATGTCTTCCAACATGGCTTTGCGACGATCACCGAAGCCAGGAGCCTTCACAGCCACAACCTTCAAGATACCGCGGATGGTGTTGACCACCAAAGTTGCCAAGGCTTCGCCTTCAACTTCTTCAGCAATGATGAGCAATGGACGGCCAGCTTTTGCAACGGCTTCCAATGTAGGCAACAAGTCACGGATGTTGCTGATTTTCTTGTCGAACAACAACACGAAGGGGTTGTCCAACAAAGCAGCTTGCTTCTCAGGGTTGTTGATGAAGTAAGGTGACAGGTAGCCACGGTCGAATTGCATGCCTTCAACGATGTCGAGTTCGTTGTCGAGTGACTTGCCGTCTTCAACAGTGATCACGCCTTCTTTGCCCACTTTGTCCATGGCTTTGGCAATGATTTCGCCAATGCTGTGGTCGCTGTTTGCAGAGATAGAACCGACTTGAGCGATTTCTTTGGTGGTTGTGGTGGCCTTGGTGGCTTTCTTCAACTCTTCGATCAAGGCTGCAACAGCTTTGTCGATACCGCGCTTCAAGTCCATGGGGTTCATGCCAGCGGCAACGTACTTCATGCCTTCGCGAACGATGGCTTGAGCCAACACGGTAGCGGTTGTTGTACCGTCACCAGCGTTGTCAGAAGTCTTGGAAGCAACTTCCTTGACCATCTGGGCGCCCATGTTCTGGAGCTTGTCTTTGAGTTCGATTTCTTTGGCCACGGACACACCGTCCTTGGTCACAGTGGGGGCGCCGAAAGAGCGCTCGAGCACCACATTGCGACCCTTGGGGCCCAAAGTTACTTTGACCGCGTTGGCCAAAATGTTCACGCCTTCAACCATGCGTGCGCGGGCTTCGCCGCCGAAAATTACGTCTTTTGCTGCCATTTGAATTTCTCCGATTTAAAAATTACTCGACGACCGCGAACAGGTCTTCTTCTTTCATGACCAACAGCTCATCGCCCAAAACCTTGACGGTTTGGCCGCTGTATTTGCCGAACAACACGCGGTCGCCGACTTTCACGTTCATGGCCAACACTTCGCCTTTGTCATTGCGCTTGCCTGGGCCAACGGCCAAGACTTCACCTTGATCAGGCTTTTCAGCAGCTGCATCAGGAATCACGATGCCAGAGGCTGTTTTGGTTTCGCTTTCGACACGTTTGACGATCACGCGATCGCCGAGAGGACGCAGTTTCATGGAATCTCCTAAATATGAAACAAGGTTAAAAACAAAAGCATTCAAAAATTGAATACTTTAGGGTTCTTTGGAGGGCGCTGATGTTGTTAGCACTCATCTCCTGCGAGTGCTAATGATAAGGGTGTTTGGGAGGATTTCAAGAGGGGGGTTGAAAATTGAAAGATTGTTTAAGTTGAAAAGTGTTTCTGTTTCGTTATAAGTACTGCGCAGTTTCAATGGAAACATCGATTCGTCAATTCAAATTAAAGAAATTTTTAATACCCTTGTCTCATATTAAAAAACTCTTTAATATGACTGACAAACAATTTAAATCCCAACTCATGCAACGAGAAACAGGCACATACGACGTGGTCACCACCATGGGTGAACCGGTGCGAGCGTTTGTTCCAAAGTCATTGCCGCCCGAAGGACCCGCGATTGATCCGTTAGTTTGGTCAGGCTTGAACGAATCTGCGATGCTGTCCTTGCAGCGACTTTCAGCGGTCGCTGGTTTGGTGCCCTCCGTTGATTGGTTGATCTACAGCGCAGTGCGCCAAGAGGCACTTCTGACTTCACAAATTGAAGGGACGCAAGCGACCTTGGTGGATTTGTTCGACGAGGAAGCGGGTTTGGCCATCAGCAACACTGACGACGTCGAAGAGGTGACAAATTACGTGCGAGCGTTCCAATGGGTGCACGCGCAAATGCGAAGCGTTGGTGGTTTGCCGATCAGTGTCAGGTTGCTCAGCGAGGCCCACCGCCGTTTGTTAGATGGTGCGCGTGGGGCGGGTAAACAACCCGGAGAGTTGAGACGCTCACAAAATTGGATTGGTGGAAGCAGACCAGGCAATGCGCTGTTTGTTCCGCCGCCTGCAGAGAAAGTGGGTGTATTGCTTGCAGACTTAGAGCGCTTTATTCATGCCGAAGCATCTGACTTACCGGCATTGGTTCGAGTGGCAATGGTTCATGCTCAGTTCGAGACCATTCATCCGTTTCTCGATGGCAATGGTCGCATCGGACGATTGTTGATCGCCGCATTGTTGGAGCATTGGCAACTACTACCTGAACCTTTGATGTATTTGAGTGGGTACCTGAAAAAACATCAGTCTGAGTATTACCAAAGATTGTCGGCCATTCGAACTCAAGGTGATTGGGAAGGATGGATTCAATTTTTTTTAGAGGCCGTGCAAAACGCAGCGACAAAGTCTGAGCAAGATGTGGTGGCACTGGCCAGCCTGATGGCCAACGATCGACGTAGAATTTTGGAACATCCCAAGTCAAATTCGGCAACATATCGCTTGTTTGAGTTGTTACCCAAGATGCCAAGGTTGTCGGTAGAGCGTGTGCGTTCAGTGCTGCACATTACTTTTCCAACGGCCAATACCGCCATCAAGTTGCTGGAAGAATTAGGCATCTTGGTTGAGGTGACAGGCCAGAAAAAAAATCGCACATTCAGTTATGCGGGCTACATCAAAATTCTGAGTCAATAAACAACTGTGCATCAAATGTTCAACAGCCATTCACTGAAGCTAAACGGAAAAGCGATACAAACCGAATTTGAAGGCACAGCACTTCAATTGATTCGCAATCAATTGGGCTTAACCGCCAGCCGATAC
Source organism: Pseudomonadota bacterium (assembly GCA_039804505.1). Classification (GTDB taxonomy): domain Bacteria; phylum Pseudomonadota; class Gammaproteobacteria; order Burkholderiales; family Burkholderiaceae_C; genus Limnohabitans_A. The sequence continues at coordinate 2,295 of JBDLWA010000235.1, read as the reverse complement.
GGCTGTGGTCAAGAGCAATGCGGTGCCTGTCATGTTTTGATCGATGGCCAATCCAAGCCAAGCTGCCAATTGCCAGTGGATGCGTTGGTGGGACGCCATGTTGTGACGCTAGAGTCGTCACAGAATCCTGACTTGCCCAGCACGCCTTACATGAAGGCATTGCAAGCAGCTTTCATGAACGAGCAAGCCGCGCAGTGCGGTTACTGCACCAGTGGACTCATGATCAGCGCGACCGCTTTGCTGATGAATGCGCAAGTGTCTGTTTCAGACTTAGAAATTCGTGAAGCCATGGAGCCGCACCTTTGCCGATGTGGCGCACACAACCGAGTCTTGAGGGCTGTGAAACAAGCGGCACTTCAATGTGGCTTGAAGGTCACTCAATCAGAGGTGTCCGCATGAATCAGCAGCCAGCCCCTTCCGTGAGTTTAAAAACCAATCCACTGCTGGCGCAGTGGCTGCGCTTTGAAGTCGATGGCGCTGTGACGGTGTTCACAGGCAAAGCCGAATTGGGTCAAGGCATCTTGCATGCACTGAAGTTAATCGCAGCACATGAATTGAATGTGCCAATCTCCAACATTCACATCGAGGCCCCCAATACACAGCACAGCCCCGACGAAGGCATGACGTCTGGCAGCTTGTCCGTCCAAGATTCAGGCATGGCCATTCGCCAAGCATGTGCGCATGCAGCGCAGCTTTTCAAAATGCACGAATGCACGTCTTACGCAGAATTGTGCTCACACCTTGACGCGCAGTTGCCGGTTGATGTCACTGTTGCCACCAAGTCCTCCGCCTTGAATTTGACCGAAGGCCGCGATGACCTCAAAGCATTGGTACATGGCCATCCCATCTTCCTCCATGACCTCGGAATTAATGTTGATCTGACCCCCATTAAAAATTTGGTGCACGGGCGGATGGTGAGGGGGCCGGGGTTGCGTTGCACTTTGCGCGATGACGGGTGGGCGAGCGCTTTGGCGGCAATGCCCGAAGGCGTTCAGTTGTTTCGCGATGGCAGTTTGGTTGGCGTTGTGGCGCCCACTGAAGAGTTGGCTGAGAAGGCTGCAGGCAAGTTGCAGCGTCTGTTGACGTGGGATGTTGAGGCCTTGCCTGAGTGCCGTGAGGGTGGTGTTGATTTGTTTGAAGTGGCGCCTGCGACGGACTCGCAGGTGTTTCATGAAGCAGGGCATCTTGAAGAGACAAGCAAAGACGTGAAGATTTACGAAGCAGTTTATTTCCGACCTGCTTTGCACCATGGCTCGATGGGGCCGAGTGTGGCGCTGGCTGTTTGGTCTGCAGATCAAACCAACAGCCACCTGAAAGTGTGGAGCCACACGCAAGGTATTTTTCCATTGCGCAAAGATTTGGCGCTGGCGTTTGGGGTCGATGCAAAGCAGGTTGAAGTGCAGCACATGCGGGGTGCTGGCTGTTATGGTCACAACGGCGCAGACGATGTGGCGTATAACGCGGCTTGGTTGGCCAAGCACGTACCAGGACGTTGTGTGCGTGTGCAATGGACGCGTGAAGAAGAGATGCAGCAATCGCCCTTGGCGCCGGCCATGCGTGTGAAACTGCAGGCCACCGTCAATACAAGCGCTGTGACCCAAAGCAAGCTGCAAGCAGCCGAAAACGGCGATGTCAAATTGTGCACATGGCAACACGATGTGTGGAGCCAAGGCCACAGTTCGAGGCCGGGTCGTGCGGCCACCCCCGCCTTCAAAGACAGCTGGCAAACAGCACAGAATTTTCCCGTGCTAGAGCCCATCAATGTGGCCGCAGCAGCAGGCGCCGGTGCAGAGCGCAATACCATACCGCCGTACACCAGCACTTATGTGAAAGTGAATGCACATCGATTGCTGGGCTTGCCATTTAGAACGTCGGCCTTGAGAAGTTTGGGGGCCCATGCCAATGTGTTTGCCTGTGAAAGTTTCATGGATGAAATTGCACACGATCAAGGCATAGATCCTGTTGCGTTTCGCATAAGTCAATTAGAAGACCAACGTGCCAAGGCAGTGATCCAAACTTTGGCAGCGCAAGTCAATTGGTTAGAACGCCGTCAAAGCTTGGCACAAAAAGAAGGCTGGGGATTGGGCATTGCCTACGCGCGTTACAAAAGCAAAGGGGCTTACTGCGCGGTGGTCGCCGAAGTAGAGGTGACGCATCAAGTGAACGTGCGCCATTTGTGGGTGGTGGCTGACATTGGGGAAGTCATTCATGCCGATGGTGCCGTGTCTCAATTGGAAGGTGGCGCCATTCAGTCGGCTAGTTGGGCTTTGAAAGAGCAAGCGCATTGGGATGAAA
>JBDLWA010000234.1:0-3500 GCA_039804505.1 Pseudomonadota bacterium | reverse complement strand
TGGTGATCAGCGGTGCAGGCGACAGGCGTGATCAAGACATCCGCGATCAAACTCAAATTTTGGGCACTGCCTTTGACGAAGTGATCTTGTATCAAGACGCCTGCCAACGCGGACGCAGTGACGGCGAAGTGATTCAGCTGCTACGCGAAGGCCTCAATGGCGCACCGCGGACCACTTTTGTACAAGACATTCAGGGTGAGTTCAATGCCATTGACACAGCGCTGGCACGCTTGTCGTCTGGTGATTTGTGTCTCATCTTGATTGACCAAGTTGAAGCAGCTTTGGCCTACATTCAGGGCAAAGTTCGCGAAAGCCAATCTGCTTAAGGCTGACTTGCTTAGCCTAGGCTAAATACATCACCACAGTGCTGGTCGCCACAAACGTGGCGACCCACTGCCCCCATCGCTTCCAACTAGGGTTCAGTTTTTCGACGTGCAGGTGGAGCAAACGGCCAACCCACAAGGACAAGCCCAAAGAGATCAGCATGCCCATGGCATTGACAGGAATGCTCTCTGAAGCCAGGTTAAACACCGTGGCACTGACACACAAACTCACGCCAAAGTGAACTAAAAAAATGGCATAGGATGCATCAGACAGCGACTGTATCCAACGTACTTTGAGAAAGCTCAATGGGCGGCAACCAGTCGATTCGTACAAAGCCAAAAGAACGGCGATGAGCACTGCCACCAACAACCTGATGCGCGGTTGATAAACATAGGCCATCAGTCCCAAAAGAAAAATGATCACCGCCAACATGTGATGGCTAATTTTTAAATGAGCCTCACGCCAACAACCAACGCATAAGCCCAGGCCATAAGCGCTGAAAAAATAGGTCCCCCAAATCTCACCCAAGGGATTGAGGTTCCAATAAAAAAGTGACGCCAACAGAAGCACTGACCACAAGGTCAAAGCCTTTCGGATCACTGAACCTCGTTGCGTCTTCAATTGCCATTGATACGCAATCCCTGCACAGGCCAAAGCCATCACAAATAATTGAAAGTCTATGGCGACGTACCAAACACCCGCAGAAAAAGCCTCGAGGTACAGAACGTCTTGGAGCAAAAATACATGTGCAAATACTTGAGATACCGCAGGTTCTGCCGACAAAGAGGTATGGTCAAAATAGGGCCGAACGATGGCCGTTACCGCGACGGAAAATGAAAGAGCCGCCAGCAAAGGAATGACCAAACGTTGATAGCGAGCCAGCGCTCTAGAGAAAAATTTGAAATCAGTCTCGACCAGGCTTCGCGTCCATGATTTGGCATTGAGGTACCCACCCACGACTAAAAAAACCTGAACAGCTAGCAAGCCATGATCTTCAAGAAAATCAATGAGATTTGGCAACCATTCAGACACGACATCAGACATGGGCCCATAAAGGGCCATGTGATGCAAAACAATGGTGACGCACGCAAACGCCTTGAAGAGGTCAATGACCTCTGACCGCTCTGACTTCAAGACAAGCTCTGCAGATTAGAGAGACAAACGGGCTCGGGCAGCTGCGTATTCTTGCTTCAGTTTGGCCACGCGTTCTGCGGTGCTGACCACCGCATTGATAGCGCCAATGCCTTGACCACAACCCCAAATGTCTTTCCAGGCTTTTTTGGCATCACCGCCAAAGTTCATGGCCGATGGGTCAGAGACTGGCAGGTTGGCAGGATCTAAACCGGCCGCTTTGATAGAAGGCGCCAGGTAGTTGCCATGCACACCTGTGAACAGGTTGCTGTACACGATGTCGTCGGAGTTGCAATCCACAATGGCTTGCTTGTACTCCTCTGCAGCGCGGGCTTCTAAAGTCGCAATGAAGGCCGAGCCAATGTAGGCAAAGTCAGCGCCCATAGCTTGGGCTGCCAAGATGGCATCGCCACTGGCGATGGAGCCCGACAAAGCAATGGGGCCATCAAACCACTGACGAATTTCTTGAATCAACGCAAAGGGGCTCTTCTCACCCGCGTGGCCACCTGCGCCTGCCGCCACAGCGATCAAACCGTCTGCGCCCTTTTCAATGGCTTTGTGTGCAAACTTGTTGTTGATGATGTCGTGCAGAACCACACCACCATAACTGTGCGCGGCTTGGTTGATGTCTTCACGCGCACCCAATGAGGTAATGATGATCGGCACTTTGTACTTCACGCACATGGCCATGTCATGCTCAAGCCTGTCGTTGCTCTTGTGCACAATTTGATTGATGGCAAAAGGTGCAGCAGGCTTGTCAGGGTTGGCCTTGTTGTAAGCGGCCAAGGTCTCGGTGATTTCAATCAACCACTCTTCGAGTTGGGCCGCAGGACGCGCATTCAAGGCGGGCATGGAGCCCACAACACCTGCCTTGCATTGTTCGATCACCAGCTTGGGGTTACTGATGATGAACAGGGGTGAGGCAATCACCGGAAAAGGCAGATTGGCCAGAACGGCAGGTAATTTCGACATGAAGTCTCCAGTTATATGAATGGGCTAGCAGAAAGCGTGATTTTAGAAAGCTTCTAAAGAAAGCTCTGTCACGCACTTTGCACCGTCCACAATGCTGTCGCGCAGGCCTGGGGCGCGGCTGAGCAAATGGTCGGCATAAAAACGTGCGGTGGTCACTTTGGCATCCATGAACGCCTTGTCGTTGCCCTGTGCACTTTGAACCAATGCCACCAACAGTGCGCGGCCCATTTGCCAGCCCGCCATCAAATTGCCCGTCAGCATCAAATAAGGCACGCTGCCTGCAAATACGTCATTGGGGTTGGCTTTGGTGTTACCCGCCACAAACTCCACTACATCAATGAAGGCCAAGCGAGCCGCCTTCAAACGGCGCCCCACGGCTTGTGCGTCTGCACTGGCATGGGCCAACAGTTCATTTTCAGTTTGCTCAACCTGGCCCGCCAATGCTTTGGCCGTTTGACCGCCATCGCGTGATGTTTTGCGGCCCACCAAGTCGTTGGCTTGAATGGCTGTTGTGCCTTCATAGATGGTCAAAATTTTGGCGTCGCGGTAGTACTGCGCCGCGCCGGTTTCTTCAATGAAGCCCATACCGCCGTGCACTTGCACGCCCAGTGATGTGACTTCTAAACTCATCTCGGTGCTGTAGCCTTTGACCAAGGGCACCATGAATTCGTAGAACAGTGCATTTTGTTTGCGCACTTCTGTATCGGGGTGGTGATGCGCGGCATCGTAAGCCGCAGCAGCCACCGTGGCCAAGGCACGGCAGCCTTCCGTGCTGGCACGCATGGTCATGAGCATGCGCTTGACATCGGGATGGTGAATGATGGGTGCAGAGGTGTTCATGCTGCCATCAACGGGACGGCTTTGCACACGGTCTTTGGCGTATTGAACGGCCTTTTGATAAGAGCGTTCTGCGATGGCAATGCCTTGAACGCCCACGGCGTACCGTGCTGCATTCATCATGATGAACATGTACTCGAGGCCACGGTTTTCTTCACCGACCAAGAAGCCAATGGCGCCACCGTTGTCGCCATATTGCAAGACAGCTGTGGGGCTGGCCTTGATGCCCATCTTGT
>JBDLWA010000233.1:0-4361 GCA_039804505.1 Pseudomonadota bacterium | reverse complement strand
CCTGAAAGGAAAAAATGGCGAAAGAAGATTTGATCGAACAGATGGGCGTTGTGAACGAGGTTTTACCTGACACACGTTTTCGTGTGACCTTGGACAACGGACACCAGTTGATCGCTTACTCAGCAGGCAAGATGCGCAAGAACCACATTCGCATTTTGGCGGGAGACCGCGTCACGCTTGAGTTGTCACCTTACGACCTCACCAAAGGCCGTATCAGTTTCCGTCACTTGGCAGGCCGTCCACCGGCAGCGCCTCGCACGCCTCGCACACCTTCACGTTAATTGAACGTGTGCACCGAGTGAAGCGCCCCAAATGGGCGTTTACCTAGGTGTCTAGACCTTCAACAGGTCAATGGCACTCACTCTGGCTTGATGAATTTTTTCGCCAACTGCAGGGCCCGAGAGGCCCTGTTTTTGCGCCTCTGAAGCAATGTCGGCGGTGACCACCGACTGTGCCGCTTGCAATACTTTGAGCAACCGCTGAGTAGGCGCATACGCTGTATTTTCAAAACCCAGCAGGCCTCTGGCATCGCATTCACACGCCAACAAAATATCGGGCCATCGCTCTGGCTTTCGAATGGCATCACAGCGTTCTAGCAATCGCATCAAGGCAGCCGCATTGAGGTCTTGGCTGCGATGAATGTTGCCGTGCTCACGCGCCACCACATCAGACAATTCTTTGCTTTCCACCGGTACGCGCAATCGCTCACACACTTGCTTGAGTAATTTGGCGCTGCGTTGTTCGTGGCCGATGTGACGAGGCCATTCACTTTGAGGCGTGTTGCCTTTGCCCAAATCGTGCATGAGGCAGCTCACGCGCACAGGCAAGGACGCATTGAGTTGCGCGCTCATGTCGAGCACCATCATGAGGTGCACACCCGTGTCAATTTCGGGATGGTATTCAGCGCGTTGGGGCACGCCCCACAAAGCATTGACTTCTGGCAGCAAGACCTTCAATGCGCCACAGTTTCTGAGCACTTCAAACATGCGAGATGGTTTGGCCGTCATGAGGCCTTTGGCCAATTCTTGCCACACGCGTTCGGGGACCAAGTGGGCAACCTCGCCCGCCTGCACCATCTCTTGCATGAGCGCTGCCGTTTCCGGCGCAATGCTGAAGTCTGGAAAGCGCGCTGCAAATCTGGCTAGTCGCAAGATGCGAACAGGGTCTTCGCGAAAAGCAGAAGTGACGTGCCTCAGCGTTTTCGATTTCAGATCTTGCAAGCCGTGATGCGGGTCAATGCCGTGGGCCACAAAGATGTCTTCAAAGGCTTGGGAAGAGGGTGCTGCATGGGCTTGAGCCAAGTAGCCTGAGTGGGCCTCTGGCAGGGCCATGGCATTGATGGTGAGATCCCGTCTGGCCAAGTCTTCTTCTAGTGTGACCTCTGGCGAGGCATGCACCACAAAGCCTTTGTAGCCTGGCGCTGTTTTGCGTTCGGTGCGGGCCAAGGCATATTCTTCGCGCGATGAGGGATGCAAAAACACTGGGAAATCTTTGCCAACGGTTTGATAGCCCTGCGCTGTCATTTGCGAAGGCGTAGCACCCACCACCACCCAGTCTTTGTCTTTGACGGGTTGGTGGAGCAGGGCGTCGCGAATGGCACCGCCCACACTGAAAATTTGCATCGTCATGCTGTGCTTTATATCAAGATGGCTCGCAAAGCTTTGATGACATTCAAGCAAGCAACCTCAAGGCTTGGTGCGGAAAGGCTCTTCAATGTCAATGAAGTCTTTTTCGGCCAAAGCGCCATCTATCCAGGCCTTGACGCCAGGCGTAGCGCACAAGCGGTCCATGTAGGCTTGCGTTTCTGCCGACACAGGCAGTGCATAAGTTTTGATGCGCATCACCACCGGTGCAAAGTAAGCATCGGGAATGGTGAACTCGCCAAACAGCATGGGACCCTTGTGTTGTTTCAAGAGCGATGAAAACAAACTGTCGATGCGTTTCAAATCTTGGCGCAAAGCGTCTTTGTCGCGCATGGCCAAAGCGCCAATCTCTGGCAAGTCAGCGTCGATGTTCATGGGGCAGGCACTGCGGATGCCCATGAAGCCGCTGTGCATCTCGGCGCAAATGCTACGGGCACGTGCGCGGTCGGCCACGGCTGTGGGCCAGAGCTTTTTCTCGGGAAATTTTTCCGCCACATATTCAGCAATGGCCAAGGTGTCCCAGACCACAATGTCGCCGTCCACCAACACAGGCACTTTGCCCACTGGGTTGATGTCTTTCAAGGTTTGCTTGAACTGGGACTGCGCATCAAAACCATCAAAGCGCACCATCACTTCTTCGTGCGCAATGCCAGCTTGTTTGAGCATCACCCCAGGCCGCATGGACCATGAGGAGTAATTTTTGTTGGCGATGTAGAGTTTCATGGACGTCCTTTGGCGCGGAAAACATCCAGTTTAGTGCAAGCACCCTTGTGGCCCAAATAGCCTGGGGCAATGCTGCTGACACTGCTGGCTTGTATGTTCAGGTCTTGAAGGCCCAAGGCCTTGCCAGAGGCAATGTTGTCGACCTTCATCGAGCGCAAGTTGTCGCGGCTCATGAGGGGTTGGCCAGGTGCCAGTTCCATGAGGCAGGCCTGCAACCAAGCCATCGCATGTGGAATGCCAAACACCAGGCGACCTTTGCCGCCTCGCACACCGGCCCATTGGCCAGATTTTTGGACCAATTCTTTGAGGCTCATGATGTCGGGGCCGCACACTTCATAAGTCTGGCCGGCCGTGCTTGCATGTGTCACGCAATGCGCCACCGCCGCGGCCACATCTTCAACCCACACAGCTTGAAACCGTGTGCTGGCGCCGGCCAAGGGCACCACAGGGGCGATGTGTTGCAGTTGGGCAAACAAGTTCAAGAACTTGTCGTCGTTGCCAAAAATCACGCTGGGTTGCAGCACGGTCAACGCCAAACCGGCTTGTTGCAACACCGCTTCGCCTTGGGCTTTGCTGCGTTGGTAAAGCGAGGGGCCATCGAGGCTTGCCCCCAATGCGCTGATGTGGATGAGTCGCTTCAGGCCGCTGCTGTGGCAGGCCTGTGCAATCACTTGAGGCAACTGCACATGCGCCTTGTCAAACGCGGCTGCCGAGCCGTGCAAGATGGCAATGAGGTTGATGACCACATCGTGTTGCGTCATGCATTGCGCTAGAAACTCAGCGTTGTAAACGTCGCCCTCTACAACACGCACGCGCGGCAAGTTTTGAATGGCTGCTGCTTGAGAGGCACGGCGAGTGATCACGGTCATGCTGCAGCCTAAGCGGGTGAGCTTTTCGCAGACATGGCGACCCACAAAGCCAGTGCCCCCCAGAATGAGGACGCGTTTTGTAGGGCCGTTCATGTCAAACCTTGCAGTGCTTGCGCCATGGCTTCACGCGCTTGCGCGATGATTTGCGTCCGCCATTCATCGGTGTCGGTATAGAAGGCCTTGAAGATTTGGGCTTTGATGCTTTTCTTCAATTCATCTGACGCTTCTGGATGAAGGTGAAGCCAGTGATCCGCTCTGAGGGCCATGAGCATGTCGTTCATGGGCAGCGTGCCGTATTCCAAGGCAATGCCGGTGTGTTCGGCTTGCGGGCATTCGTCTTTGACCGACATCCACATGAGGCCGGTGAGGAAGGCCGAGCTAGAAGTGCCGTCGTAGATGGAGGTGATGTTGCCCCACCACTGGCGGGCGCGTGCAATGGCTTGAGCATCGTTGTCGCCGGCATAAATGCGCTCACCCACACCGCTGGGTCCGAGGCCTGTGTGCAGATCAATCCATGCAAATTTTTGGGCCTGACCGCCGTGCTGGCGCAGGACTTTGCGAATGGTTTGATTGCTCCAGGTGGGCGCTTGGCCACCAAAGAACAAGCCTTTGGGATCGTGATGCTGACCTTGCGACACAGCCGCTTGCAGTTTGGGCATGCCGTGCTGCGCGATGTAGGCCATCGTTTCTTGTTGATTGGCTTCGTTGGGTGGCCATTGCTCGGGCAAGAGCAAGTGCTGCACTTCTTTGTACGCCGTGTTGTCGGGCAGGGGTTGGCTGAAGTCGTGAAAGTTGCGATTGAGGTCGACGTTTTCTTGCGTCACGCGCCGCACATGCGAAAAACCATGAGGATTCAAGGCGTGCACATAGACCACAGCCACACCGCTTTGCGCCACTGCTTTGTGCCATTCGACGCTTCGAAGTGCGTCGATTTGAACGCCGCTGCCGCAATAGCCTTCCACACCATGGCAGGCACTGCTGACCAACAACACGTGTTTGGCATTGGCCGGGCCTTCGCGCACCACGTCCATGGCCAGTTCTTCGCCGTCGCGGCCTTTTTCGGGGTGAATGTGGGACTCAACTTTGAGACCCGCTTGAGCTGCTGCAGTCAAAAACTTTTCGCGTG
>JBDLWA010000232.1:0-3772 GCA_039804505.1 Pseudomonadota bacterium | reverse complement strand
CTTAGACGACCGTGTTGCGCAGACCTGCTAAGGCGTCTTGCCAGATGGCCAAGCCACGCGTCAAGGCTTTCTCACGCCACTCAGGGGTGTCGACAAAAAATGCATCTCGCACTTGCTGGCGAATAGCCGCGCCTTGCGGCGATTGCACCTGTCCTTTTTGATGCAACCAGTTGTCGGCAACCAATGAGGCAATGACGTGCTGTTCGTCTTGCGTGCCCACCTCCATGGCAATGGTGACCACCATGGCCTTTGGACACAAATGAACGAAAGCCATGCGCACGTTGCCGTCAATCACCTCAGAGGCCGACTCACCAGAAGCAGGCGACGTCACGTCGGCACCCCACCATTGGCGAGCTGTGGCCAGCGCTTGCGAGTCGACAGGATGCCGGCAAATCAATTCGGTATGGCCACTGGGTCCAAGTCCAGTGTGATGGTCTAGCACCACGATCAGTTTAGCTTCTTGCAAATACGTCTGTGCAAGTTGGTTCAATTGCCGATTCGACCAACACAAGGCCGTGCCACCATAAAAAATACCATCGGCATGTTGATACTGCCCGCCGGTAATGGCTCGCGTGCCAAGGCGTACGCCTTTTTGCGCCAGGTAGGCCATGATTTGTTGTTGCAATGTCAGTTGTGCTGCGTTTGTCCATTCGTCTGGCAACAACCATGCATGTACGTCTTCATAGCCCGGGTTTTCAGGAGGCCCCACATCAAAATCCAAATGATTGCGATTGATGTCGATGTTGTCTTCGTTGACACGGCGCAGCCAAGAAAAGCCGTAAGGATTCAAAGCATGAATGACCATGACCGCGGTATCAGCTGGCAAGCGATCTGGTTTAAATTGCTGCAGCCAAGCTATTTGGCAGCCACTGCCGTACAAACCTTCAACACCATGCGTGGCTGAAATGGCCACCAATACTTTGCTGGCATCGCGCGCACCGAACCAAGCTACATCAATGGCCATGTCTTCGCCTTGAAAGCCTTTTTGTGGATGCAGACAAACTTCTAAGTGCGCGCCAGCCTGATGCGCCGCTTTGATAAAGGACTGACGGGCGTCAAGGTAGGTCGTGGGGAAAGAAGGTTTCACGCGTTACTCCGGTTGAATTCGGCTGGCTGCCACTTGGTACAACTCACGTTGTGTTTTTAAATACTCTTTGGTTTGCGCAGGGGACAAAGGCGGTGGCAACTCAGACCCTAATTTCAACACCAAGGCCTTCATCGAAGGCTGCGCATTGATCTGCAAAACAGCTTGGTTCATTTTTTGGACCACTGCATCGGGCGTACCCGGCGGTGCAAACAAAGTTGCCCAGACCAACATTTCCACGCCTTTCAAGGCCTGTGACTCTCCAAAAGTCTCGACATCCTTGGTCAAGGGAACGCGCTCTTTGCTGGACACCCCCAACACCTTCACGCGTTTTGAGGGAATCATGGCGGCCACTGTCGCCAAAGTGGTGATCGCAAAATCAATTTGGCCGCTCATCAAGTCTGAAATGATTTGCGCACCGCCTCGATAGGGGATATGGACCATGAACGTGTTTGTTCGCGTTTTAATCACTTCTGCCATGACATGGCCAAAGGAGCCGATGCCGCCAGAACCAACGCTGTATTTGCCAGGGTTCTTTTTCACCAAGGCAATCATCTCGTCCACTGTATTGGCAGCAAAATCAGGACGCGTCACAATGCCCACAGGTGCGGCGCCCACCATGGCCACCGGTACAAAGTCTTCCGTTTTGTAATTCACCGCTTTGTTGATCATGGGGATGAGCAAGGATTCGCTCAAACCGCCATAGGCAAAGGTGTAGCCATCAGGCGCAGCACGCAGAAGCTTCTGCATGCCAATGGCGCCACCCGCACCAGCCACGTTGTCGGCCACGAAGGGCACATTCCACAACTTCGTCAGCTCACCCGCCAAGATGCGCGTCCCGATGTCAGACGAGCCTCCAGCCGTGAAAGGCACGATGATGTTGACCGGCTTGCTAGGATAAGGCGCTTGCGCCCATGCATTCAAAGACACACTTGCGGGGAGTGCCGCCGCACCTGACAAAAGCTGCCTGCGTGTCAGGCCAAGAGGATGAGAAGCCATGTAAATCTCCGTTTGTAGGTCTTAGAAGCCCTGTCGAGGTGTTCGAATAACACCTGGAAAGTTGGAAACATCGTAGAGCAGACTCCCCAGCAGGGTAAAGTGCATTGGTTGCCAACATAGATTCAACGCATGCCAAACACTTTCCTTGTTGAAATTCAAAATTCACCTGACAACTTCGCAGGGCCCGTTCACGCGACCATCGATGCGTTACAAATGGTGCAAACTTTAAAGACACTGCGCGAGAGTCAAAGTCGTAAGCGAAATACGGGCAGTCACTTGTTGCAATGGAAATTGTGGACGGGTAAAAATACGCGCCAGGTGCCAGACCTTTTTCTCATGCCGGGTTGGTTGGCACAAAACGGCCCCCACTTGGATGAACTGATTCAACGCAACGCCGCGCTGCGTACACGACTGCAACAGGTACATGCCAAAGGCGGCTTGATCATTGCCGTAGGCAATGCCTCGCCGGCACTGGGACATGCAAAACTGCTGACCCAAGGAGAGGCGGTGTGCCCTTGGGCCTTCATTCCAACATTTCGAAGGCTGAGTCCCGAGGCAACACTACGCGCAGACCTTGTATGGACGACGCACCAACGCATGTGGAGTTGTAACTCGCCAGCTTTGACCACCGAGGTACTGCTGGAGGCCCTCAAATCAAGCCCAATGGCCGAATTGGCAACGTCCATTTCACATGTCCTGCTACCCGAGCTTGACCGCCAGCAAACCGTTCAGCAAATGATGAGCGAGGTCAACGTCAAAATCCAAGCCGCAGGCAGTGTCGATTTAGCACGTCGATACATGGATGAGCATCTGACCGAACCCTACAACATTGAAACACTTTGCGCGGTAGCTGCCACCAGCGCCAGAACCTTGCTGCGCCACTTTGAAGCCACCCATGGCGTGAGCCCTGTGAACTACATGCACCAGCAACGCGTGACCCGGGCTAAGGTTTTGCTCGAAACCACCTACCTCAGCATTGAGCAAGTGGCGCAAGCCTGCGGCTACACCGACACCGGCAGCTTCAGGCGCGTCTTCCAAAAAATCACAGGCGGTTTGCCGGCCTTGTACAGGGAGCAATACCGCCTGAGAACCTCAAGGCGCCGATGGCGCCAAGGGGCGTTGTCAACAGCGAAGAATTAAGCTGCTGCCTTCACCTTCAAACGCCAGGCGTGCAGCAAAGGCTCGGTGTAACCGCTGGGTTGCTCTTTGCCTTTGAACACCAAGTCGCAAGCGGCTTGGTAAGCCTTGGAGGTTTTGAAATTGCCGGCCATCTTTTGGTACAAAGCATCGCCTGCATTTTGTTGGTCCACCACGGCTGCCATGCGCTCCATGGTGGCCTTCACTTGCGCTTCAGTCACCACGCCATGCGCCAACCAGTTGGCAATGTGTTGGCTGCTGATGCGCAGGGTGGCACGGTCTTCCATCAAACCCACGCCATGAATGTCGGGCACTTTAGAGCAACCCACACCTTGGTCTACCCATCGCACCACATAGCCCAAGATACCTTGTGCGTTGTTGTCGAGTTCGTCTTGCTTGTCCTTCGCAGTCCACTCAGCCGCTTGTGCCTTGGTGACCACTGGGAACTGCAACAACTTGTTCAAAGTTTCTTCGCGCAGGTCTTTGGCCTTTTGCTTGCTGATGGTTTTTTCCATCTGCTTTTGCAATGCCGGCACGTTCACTTGGTGATAG
>JBDLWA010000231.1:0-12249 GCA_039804505.1 Pseudomonadota bacterium | reverse complement strand
GCCATCACATGGGCATTGATTTTTTCGCTGGTAATCAAGGCCGCGGGGATGGGGATGTTCAGGTAATGCTGTGCAATGAAGGCCTCTAGCACTTTGGTTTCAATGCTTTGCACGTTGGCTTCTGCGTTGGCTTCTGCATCATCTTCCAACACCATGCTGCCAATGGCGTGGCCATCTTCCACATGCGAAGGAAAATAGGGTCGGTCGCCCAAATGACGACCGCCGCGAACCATGGCCAAATTGACACAGGCGCGTCCCCCCTGAACTTTGACCGCCAGAATATCAACATCGGTATCGGTCACGGTATCAACAGACTGCTGATGCAACACCCTGGAGAGTGCCGTCATTTGATTTCGAACTTCTGCCGCCAACTCAAACTCGAGCAAGTCCGAGTGAGACATCATGCGGGCTTCCATGGCCTGCAACACAGCCTGCGTTTCACCTCTTAAGAAGGCTTCGGCTTGTGCCACGTCTTGCGCATATTGTTCTTCTGAAATCATGCCCACACAGGGACCCGAGCAGCGCTTGATTTGATACAACAAGCAGGGCCGAGTTCGGTTGGCAAAGACGGTGTCTTCGCAAGTCCGCAAGCGAAACACCTTTTGCAAAAGCTGGATGGTTTCCTTCACCGCCCAAGCACTGGGATAGGGACCAAAGTAGCGGTGTTTTTTCTCAACGCCGCCACGGTAATAGGCAATGCGTGAAAAGGCATCGGGCTTCACCCCTTCATCTGGCTTGGCTTTGGCCCGAACGGTGCCTGTTCCAGACACCTTCAAATAGGGGTAACTCTTGTCATCCCTGAACAAAATATTGAACTTAGGGCTCAGTGTTTTGATGAGGTTGTTTTCCAGCAATAAGGCCTCGGCCTCCGAGCGAACCACGGTGGTTTGCATGCGCCTGATTTTGCTGACCATGTGACCAATGCGGGTGCCGCCATGGTCTTTTTGAAAATAGCTGCTAACGCGTTTTTTCAAATTTCGCGCTTTGCCCACATACAAGACCTGATCTTCGGCATCAAAATAGCGATACACCCCCGGCAAACTGGGCAGTGCGGCCACCTCGGCTAACAAAGATTCTGGATGAACGTTGGACATGAGCGATATTGTGTCTTGAAGCGCGCGACAATATCACGCATGCATTGGGACATTTTTTGCCGCGTCATCGATAACCATGGAGACTTGGGGGTTTGCTGGCGTCTGAGCGCCAACTTGGCCTCGCGTGGTCATCACATCCGCCTTTGGGTGGATGACCCGAGTGCCTTAACCTGGATGGCGCCGCATGCCCACCTCAATGACCAAGGCTGGGCCCGTCTACAAATCGAGAACGGTCACATTGAAGTCCGCCCTTGGACAGCCCCAATTAATGACGCCTCGGCCCCTTCAGAGGTTTGGATTGAAGCCTTTGGCTGTGAACTGCCCGATCACTTTGTCCAACATGCGTCTCAAACGGCGGTTCAACACGCCGGTCAGAGCGATCCCGTGTGGGTCAACTTAGAGTACCTCAGCGCTGAAAGCTACGTTGAACGCAGCCACAAACTCCCCTCGCCCGTCATGAGCGGCCCCTTAAAAGGGCGAACGAAATGGTTCTTTTATCCAGGGTTTACCGAGAAGACCGGCGGATTGATACGAGAGCCCCAAGTCTCCGAGAAGGTGGTGCAAGTCGCAAAACCCTTCCCAGAACGCTCCAGCCTGTTTTGCTACGAACCGGCCGCATTGGGCGAAGCCTTGCAACTCAAGTCATTGAATACCCCCCAGCATCAATGGCAAGTAGCCCATGGACGCGGTGCCCAGGCCTTCGATCTCGCCTTGGCTCAGATCGCCCATTCTGGACAGGAAAAGCCGCCCCAGTTTGAAAAACTACCGCCCGTTACCCAACACGAATTTGACAGCCTGTTGAGCCGCTGCGACCTCAACTTTGTTCGGGGCGAGGACTCCTTGGTGCGCGCCCTTTGGGCTGGCAAAGCCTTTATTTGGCACATTTACCCTCAGGACGATGGCGCCCATGGCCCCAAGCTAGAGGCCTTCTTAGATTGGCTGCAAGCCCCCCCTAGCCTGCGACTTTTCCATCTGAAATGGAACGGTCTGTCGCAAGCAGCCTTGCCCGAAGTAGACCTCCCCCTTTGGCAAGCGTGCGTGCTGTCGGCCCGGGCTCGTTTGATGACGCAAATGGACTTGGTAAGCCAGTTGCTTCAATTCGTGGCTGAAAAGCGCTAAAATCGTGGGCTTTGGGCAAGCTTTCAACCGAAGCCCTTAATCAAATACCCCAAACCAAAACCACTCATCGCCTGTTAAGGCCACACTGGACACCATATGAAAGTAGCTCAAGAAATCCGCGTCGGTAACGTGATCATGCAAGGCAAAGACCCCATGATCGTTTTGCGCACTGAATACAGCCGCGGCGGCCGCGGTGCTGCCACCGTTCGCATGAAGCTCAAAGCTTTGCTCAGCAACATGGGTACCGAGTCTGTGTTCAAAGCCGACGACAAAATGGACCAAGTGATCTTGGACCAAAAAGAGTGCACCTACTCTTACTTTGCCGATCCTATGTATGTGTTCATGGACAACGAGTACAACCAATACGAAGTTGAATCAGAAAACATGGGCGACGCCATGAACTACCTCGAAGACGGCATGGCTGTTGAAGTGGTGTTCTATGACGGCAAGGCTATTTCTGTGGAATTGCCCACCAGCGTTGAGCGCGAAATCACTTGGACAGAACCCGCCGTCAAAGGCGACACCTCTGGCAAAGTGCTCAAGCCCGCCAAAATTGCCACCGGCTTCGAAGTGCCTGTGCCTTTGTTCGTCAACCAAGGCGACAAAATTGAAATCGACACACGCACTGGCGAATACCGCAAGCGCGTCTAAGACAAAGCGGTTACCAATACCGCAGCGGCAATGCCGCACGCATCAAAGGCTTCTTCGGAAGCCTTTTTTCATGGGAAAGACGATGGACTTGGTTCACAATGAACGCATGAAATCTAACCCCGACCTCCACGCCTCCCCTGCCAAGGCCAACGCCTATCGTCTGGCCTTTGACGACCCCGAGTTCATCCTTCGCAAAGAAACGCGGGGTATCCGGTTTCAGCTCGAGTTGTTGAAACCAGATCTGGTTCAAACTGAAGCGGGCATTGAAAACACCGTGGTGGTATTTGGCAGCGCGCGCTTTAAAAGTCTGGAACACGCCCAACAACAATGGGATCTGCTGGCTCAGAAAACTGCACAAAGCCCAGAAGTTCATTCAGACGCCCATTCAGACGACTCTCCAGACTCTAAGGCACTTGAGACCGCACAGCGCGACTTGCAAAATGCCCACTATTACGAAGCAGCTCGAAAATTTGCACGCTTGGTGTCCGAGGGCTGCGCTTGCCATGCGCAAGCCCAACGCGTGGTGATCTGCACGGGAGGTGGCCCTGGCATTATGGAGGCGGCCAATCGCGGGGCCATGGAAGCCGGCGCGCCTTCAGTGGCCCTGAATATTTCTCTGCCGCACGAACAGAAGCCCAATCCCTACACAACGCCCGAACTCAGTTTTCAATTTCATTATTTTGCGCTTCGCAAAATGCATTTCGCCATGCGCGCAAAAGCATTGATCGCTTTCCCTGGGGGCTTTGGCACACTCGATGAATTGTTTGAAATTTTGACATTGGTTCAAACGCAAAAAGTGCAACGTACGCCTGTGCTGCTCTATGGCTCAGACTATTGGAAACGCTTGATTGATTTTGAGTGGATGGTGGCGTCAGGCACCATTTCCCCAGATGATTTAGCTTGTTTCAAGTATGTCGACTCACCCGAGGAAGCTTGGCAAGAAATTAGCAAGCTACTGCCCTGCTAAGTTCTTGAATTTAAGCGTGGTGCGGTGAGGGTTTCGGGCGAAGTCGCCAAGCTTGAGGTGAACCGCCAGCGACCCCCAAGCCAACCACCCAAAACACCACTGAAACGCCCGCCACAGCACCAGCGGCACCAAACACCAAGGGCATCAACACACTGGATGCATTCACCGCCATGATGCGCAAACCCAAAGCTTCGCCCTGTCGATGGGGTGGCGTAATTTGATGCAGCGTACTCATGATCATGGGTTGGACCACGCCCAACACAATGCCCAAACTGACCGAACAAATGGCCATGGCCATGGCAGAGTCAAACAAGGGGTAAATGGCAAAAATGAGGCTGGCCAAAACCATGGCACCCGTTAGCAATCGGTATTCCTGCAGGCGCCTGGCAATCCAAGGCAAGACCACACGAATGAGTGCCGAGGCCACGGCAAATGCACCCAAGATAGAACCCACAACAGAAGCGCTCAAGCCTCTTTCATGTCCCAGCACAGGGACCACAAAGGTGTGCACATCCCAACATGATGACAGCAACCAATTGACCAACAGCAGTCGCCGCATCATGGGGTCTTGTAATAAATCCCAAACTCGCGCGTTGGCATGCTCTGGCAATTGAGGTGCCATGGGTTGTTCATGAACTTGTCGAATCCAATACCAAGCCAAAATGGGCAAGATGGACAGCATCACAAATGCTGCTCTAAATCCATCGGTATCGGCGGGAGTTTGGCCGGCATGGTCAATCAACACGCCCGCAAAAAACGGCCCGATGAAATTGGACACCGAAGGCCCAATGGCGAGCCAACTAAAAGTTTCTTTCAGTTGATTGGCATCCGATGACATACGGCCCACATGCCGTTGCAGTGCAATCACGGTAAACCCTGTGGCGCCCCCCGTCATCAAAGCGCCAAAACAAAGCACTGGAAAAACGGGCCAAACCACGGAAACACTGGCACCGATGCAAGCAATCACCACGCTGATACGAACGGGTTTTTTCAAACCGTGTCGGTCTGTAAATCGGCCCGCAGGAATGGCCATGAAAACTTGCGTCAGTGAAAACAACGCTAACAAAATACCCACAGCCAAAGTGCTGTAGCCTTGTTGAAGGGCCAACAAGGGAGTGGCCAAACGCATGCCCGTCATGCAGGCATGCAAAAAAATCTGTCCTGCGATGAGCTTGGCCAGTTCCTTCTTCACTGCGTCTCGCTGTCGCTGTCTTCCGCTTCTTGCGGCAGCAATCCTGGCACTTGACCCTCCGGCAAGGCTTCGACTTGGCGCAGGGCGCGGTGCATGACGTTGCTTCGCGTTTGGGCTTTGTCCAAGGTGTTCAGCACCGTTTGCGTTTGTTCTTTGACTTTGGCCAAGACGTCGCCAAATTTGCCAAACTCTGTTTTGACGGCGCCCAAAACTTGCCACACTTCACTCGATCGTTTTTCTAGCGCCAAGGTTCTGAAGCCCATCTGCAAAGAATTGAGCATGGCCATCAAGGTGGTGGGGCCCGCCAATGTCACCCTGAAATCGCGTTGCAAAGATTCGATCAAACCTGGGCGACGCAACACCTCGGCATACAAACCTTCGGTGGGCAAGAACATGATGGCAAAGTCGGTGGTGTGCGGCGGTTCTATGTATTTTTCAGTGATCGACTTGGCTTCTAAACGAACACGCGCTTCCAAGGCTTTGCTGCACAACTCTGCCTGAATCGCATCGGCACGCGATTGCGCATCCAGCAATCGT
Source organism: Pseudomonadota bacterium (assembly GCA_039804505.1). GTDB lineage: Bacteria > Pseudomonadota > Gammaproteobacteria > Burkholderiales > Burkholderiaceae_C > Limnohabitans_A. The sequence continues at coordinate 6,689 of JBDLWA010000231.1, read as the reverse complement.
TCGTAATCTTCATTGGGAAACTTGGCATCAATGGGCAGCCAAACGGGTTGACCATCTTCTGAGCGGCCGGGCAATCGGATGGCAAAGTCCACACGATTTTTACTACCTGGAATGGTGGCATGTTGCGCAGCATATTGATCGGGTGCCATCACCTGCTCTAACAAGGACGCGAGCTGCGCTTCTCCAAACATGCCACGTGTTTTAACGTTGGTCAGCAAGTGCTTCAAATCGCCCACGCCTTGCGCCAAGGTGTTCATCTCACCCAAGCCCTTGTGCACTTGCTCAAGCCGATCGGCCACTTGTTTGAAGCTCTCACCCAAGCGCGCCTGCAAAGTGGTTTGCAACTTCTCATCCACCGTTTGACGCATCTCGTCTAACTTGGCGGCATTGTTGACTTGCAATTGCGCCAGTTGCGTTTCGAGTGTGCCGCGCATTTCAGACAGCCGACGTGCGTTGGCTTCAGAGAGCTGCTGCACTTGCAAGGTCAGGGTGTCGGACAAGGTTTTTTGCAGCAATGCCAACTGCTGCGCAAACGCATCCATTTGACTATTTTGCGTTCGAGTGGCTTCGCCACTTTGCTGCATCAAACTTTGCTGAAATGTGCCGAGATTTTGAATTAACTCTTGACGCCCGCCTCTGGCAGATTCTTGGATGGCGTTGCGAAGTTCACGCTCCAAGCGTTCATTGGCCGACTGCAATGAGGCCGTCAGCTGGGCTAGATCTTGTTTGTCTTGTTGTTGTGACTTGAGTTGCTGAGAAATTATGAAAAGACCAGCCAACACAGCACCCAGGCAAGCAAACAACAACCAAATGGGTACAGACATTTCCATCGACTTAAGCTGCTTTTGTCACAGTATTCAAGGGGGTCAACGCACGACCCTGGGTCAAGTAAGTGACCAAATTGTCGGCCGCCAATTGCGCCATGGCCAAGCGTGTTTGGGTGGTAGCGCTGGCAATGTGCGGCGTCAGAACCACATTGGGCACCTTCAACAATTCAGGGTTCAAGGCAGGTTCACCTTCAAATACATCCAAGCCCGCCGCGGCAATTTGACCGGCTGCCAGTGCTTTGGCCAAAGCAGCATCGTCCACAATGCCGCCGCGCGCAATATTAATCAAGGTCGCTGTGGGTTTCATCAAACCTAGCTCATGAGCGCCAATGGTATGGTGCGTTGCGGCGCTATAGGGTACGACCAACACCACGTGATCTGCCGTTTTCAAAAGCTCTTCTTTTGAAACGTATTGAGCCTTGCATTCGGCTTCGAGTTGCGGTGAGAGTTTCGAGCGGTTGTGATAAATGACCTTCATACCAAAGCCTAATGCGCCACGACGCGCAACGCCCTGACCAATACGACCCATGCCAACGATGCCCAAGGTGCTGCCATGCACCTCAGCACCCGCAAACATGTCGTAGCTCCACTTGGTCCATTTTCCGGCTCGAAGAAAATGTTCGCTTTCAGTCACTCGCCGAGCGGTTGCCATCAGCAATGCAAACCCAAAATCTGCAGTTGATTCTGTCAAAACGTCTGGCGTGTTGCTGCCCAAAACACCAGCGGCCGTCATGGCCGGTAAGTCGAAGTTGTTGAAACCAACGGCCATGTTGGCAACGATTTTTAATTGCGGATTGGCTTGAAGCAAGGCACTGTCGATGCGATCGCTTCCGGTGGTCAGCGCGCCTACTTTACCGTGTAATCGACGCGTCAACTCTGATGGACTCCACACCTCATCGGCTTGATTACTTTCAACTTCAAAGTGCTCTGATAAATAGGCCAAAGTTTGAGGGAATATGGCACGAGCCACCAATACAGAGGGTTTTTTCATGGTTTGAACCAAACAAAAGTCATCACAACAAATAGAGGAATCAGTACACACAGCGACCATGCCATGTAGCCGAAGAAACTGGGCATTTTGATACCGCGGTCTTCAGCAATGGCTTTCACCATGAGGTTGGGTGCATTACCAATGTAGCTGTTGGCCCCCATAAAAACAGCACCGGCAGAAATAGCGGCCAAAGTACTTGCCATGGTGGTCATCAACACTTGTGCATCGCCACCTGCCGTGTTGAAAAAAACCAAGTAAGTTGGCGCATTGTCTAGGAACGAACTTAGCAAGCCAGTGATCCAAAAGTACATCAGCACATCTGGTGAGCCATCGGGTTGGGTGACAGCAGCGACCACAGGCCCAAACGGTCCATGAACACCCGCCTTCAACATGGCGATGACTGGAATGATGGTGAGAAAAATACCTGCAAACAATTTGGCAACTTCTAAGATGGGCCCCCAACTAAATTGATTGTCGAGGTGCACCTGCGAAGGCGTTAAACGGAGAGACAAAAGTGTGATGGCGACCAATCCAACGTCACGGACTATGCTTTGTAGGGCAACTTCAGTGCCTGCCATGTCAAACACCACAGAGGACTTCCAGAGACCGCTCATGAGTACCAAACAAACTACACCAACTAGCAACAAAAAATTGACCTTGCCGTCAAAACCAATTTGACGCGAATCAGGCGTTGGATCCATGGGCAATAACTCTTCGCGTTTATGGTAGTACCAAGAGTCAAGCAAGAAGAAAATCAGCAACAAAGATCCCACCAAAAAAAGTGTTTCAGGAAGAAGTGTTTTGACTGTCCAGAAAAAATCGACACCTTTCAAAAATCCTAAAAACAAGGGCGGATCACCCAACGGGGTTAATGAACCACCAGCGTTGGCCACAATAAAAATAAAGAAAACAACCACGTGGGCCACATGCTGACGATTATCGTTGGCTCGGATAAGAGGACGAATCATCAACATAGATGCGCCCGTCGTCCCCATAAAACTGGCTAAGACGGCGCCAATGGCCAGGATGCTTGTATTTAGCCCAGGACTGCCATGAAGATTGCCACGTATAAAAATGCCACCAGACACTGTAAACAACGCCGTTATCAAAATAATGAACGGTATGTATTCAGCCGTTAGTGCGTGAATTAAATTTGAGCCGGCTAGGCCAGCCCCGTATGTCGCCGCAAAAGGCAACAAAAATGCCAAGGACCACGCTATGGTGACCTTGCCGAAGTGATGGTGCCAAAACTGTGGCACCAGCAAAGGCATGAGTGCAATTGAGAGCAAAATGCCCGCAAATGGAATGCCCCAGAGTGGGCTAAGCTCAGCGCCATTGATGGTTGCAGCGTTTGCAAAACTTGGCAGCAGCAAGAGGATCCCCAACAAGCTCACCATGGGCTTGCGACTGATATGTTTCATGACGAAGTGACCTGAAAAAAAATGATGTCTAACTGAATAAAAAATACAATTAACTGATGGGCGTAATTTCAAAGACTTGAGCCAGATAAGCCAAGTATTTTTCATCATCGCACATGCCTTTGCCCGGCGTGTCCGAAAGCTTTGCCACTGGCTGGCCGTTACAACGTGTCATCTTGATCACTATTTGCAAAGGCTCATAGCCCAAATCATTGGTGAGGTTGGTCCCAATGCCAAACGCCAGCAAACAACGACCGTTGAACTGTCTGAACAGTTCTATGGTTTTGGGCACCGTCAGGCCATCACTGAAAATCAGTGTTTTGGTCAAAGGATCCACTCGATTTGCACGGTAATGTGCAATCATGCGCTCACCCCAAACAAAGGGATCGCCGCTGTCGTGCCTTGCACCATCAAACAGTTTGCAGAAGTACATGTCAAAGTCGCGCAGGAAGGCGTTGAAGCCATACACATCGCTCAAGGCAATGCCCAAGTCGCCGCGGTATTCACGCGCCCAAGATTCAAAGGCAAACACCTGACTGTCTCGCAGTCGTGGCCCGAGGGCCTGACAAGCTTGCAAATACTCGTGAGCCATGGTGCCCAAAGGCGTGAGACCCAACATGTACGCAAAATGAACATTGCTGGTGCCCGCAAACTGGCCTGTAGGGCCTGAACCCAGGCGGCCAATCAACACCCGCAGTACTTCTTCATGCCAAGCCCTGGAGAACCTACGGCGAGTGCCATAGTCTGCAATTTTCAGGGTGCTTAAATCTTCGGCCTGAAGCTGCTTGATTTTGGTATCCAGTCGGCTACGACCCTGCATCAAATCGGGCAAGCGCTGCGTATTTCGGAAATAGACTTCGTTGACAATGGCCAGCACTGGAATTTCAAACAAGATGGTGTGCAACCAAGGGCCTTGAATGACGATGTCAATTTCACCCGCTAGGTTGGGCGTGACTTTAATGTATTTTTCATTCAAACGGAACAAGCCCAAAAAGTCGACAAAGTCGCTTTTGATAAAGCGGAGTGAACGCAGGTAAGACAGTTCGTCTTCTTTGAAATGAAGACTGCACAGCGATTTAATTTCGCTGCGAATTTCGTCCACAAAAGGCGCCAATTCCACGCCAGGGTTGCGGCACTTAAAACGGTACTCCACTTGTGCACCTGGAAATTGGTGCAGTACCACCTGCATCATGGTGAACTTGTACAGGTCCGTGTCCAGCAAACTGGTAATGATCATGTCGAGGCTATGGCTAGGAAGTTGACCCTGCAGTGTACGTGAACCGAAGCGAATTCAGGCCTTTGAAAGATTGGGATAAACGCGACTTTTGCAGTGAAAACAAAGGCCATTACGCCTGCTACTCACCTTGCTTTGACCAAACTACCACTGACTAAGTGAAGAACTTGGTCAGCCATGACCGATAAGGTTTGGTTTTGCTCTGCAATTAACAGGGTCATGCCTTGCTGTTTAAGGCGATCCAACGCGTTTGCAATGGCCTGAACCAAAACGGGTGAAATGCCCTCGCAGGGCTCATCCAACAGAAGCATTTTTGCTTGTGTCATCAACGTTCTACCCAGGGCCAACATTTGCTGCTCTCCCCCGCTCATTTGGGCTGCAGGCCGATCCAGCATGCTGCGAAGCGCGGGGAACAAATCCAAGACATGGTCCAAACTAAGGGGTGCTGACACCTCACAGCTAGCTACTTTGGGAATTGCAATTTCCAAATTTTGTCGAACAGTCAAGGCCGCAAAGAGACGTCGATCTTCCGGCACATATCCCAATCCCAAAGCAGAGCGCTGATGTGGTTTTAAGTCGTGAAGTGGATGGCCGTTCCAGACCAGTTCGCCAGAAACCTGAGACATGAGCCCCATGATGCTTTTGAGCAATGTCGATTTACCCGCGCCATTCAGCCCTTGTATCAACACCATTTGGCCTGCAGGCACTTGGAAAGACACATCAAACAAAGCCTGTGCCTGACCATAACTGGCATTGAGATGTCGAACCTCAAGCATGTTGACTCTCCGCGAAAGACGCCCCGAGGTATCGCTCTTGCACCAGCGGATTGGCAGCCACTTCGTGCGGCAACCCTTCTGCCACCAGCCGGCCATTCATCAAGACCAGCACGCGATCAGCCACCCCAAACACGGCATCCATATTGTGTTCGGTGTAGAGCACCGTGGTGCCTTCTGCCGCCAAGGCTTTCACGCCTTGCATCATGTCGGAACGCTCTGAGGGGGATAGCCCGGCTGCAGGTTCATCCAACAACAACAAACCCGATTGAGGGTCAGGCAAACCCGCCATGGCCAAGGCCAACTCCAAGCGCTTCTTGGCCCCATAAGATAAATTTTGAGCAGGCAAATGAAGGGCTTGAGCACCCAAATTGTCTAGGCCCATTTTGTAAACCCACCCCATGGCTTCATCCGCATGGCATTGGTCTAAAACATCCGCAACTGAGACACCCTGCTTGGCTTGCAGCACCAACTGCAAGTTTTGCAACACCGTGAGGGCTTCAAAGACCTGAGCCACTTGAAACGTTCTGGCCACACCCATAGCAAGGCGTTCATTGGCAGGACGACCACTCAAAGCTTGATCGCGCCAAGTGACTTGTCCTTTTTGCGCCGTCTGCTGTCCCGCCAAGCAAGCAAAGCAAGTTGATTTACCCGCACCATTGGGACCAATCAGGGCCACACACTGGCCCGCCGCCACCTCAAAGCTCACCCCAAGCAAGGCATGCACAGCGCCATAGGATTGGTGCAGATCTTGAACTCTTAAAACCTTGCTCATGATCGAGCACCTTGGGTTCTTTGGCGCAAAGAAGTCGTACCCAATAGACCTTGTGGCGCAAGCACCATGAGCAGCATGATGAGCAAGCCCAAGAGACCTCGCCAGTAGTCAAAATAGCGCCCTATTTCAGCGCCCAGGCCCATCAAGAAAATACTGCCTGTCAAACTGCCCCACAGGTGATGCACACCGCCCAACAGGACCACCAACAAGGCATCGACAGAATTTGAAACAGAGGCCACGGAGGGGAAAACGGAACCTTTGCTAATCGCCCACAACGCGCCCGCCAAGCCCGCCAAGCTTGCACTCATTAAAAAGACGTTTGAATGCAGTCGATCTACGGCCAAGCCGCTGGCTAAGGCGCGCTGCGGGGCATCTCGACCGGCTTGCAGGCCAGCACCAAAACTAGAGGCCACCAAGCGTGCAAAACCCAACATGGCGCCAGCACAGATCCCAATCAAAACGAGGTGAAACACCCATCGCGGCGTATCGTTGAGGAAAGTCAAACCAATGAGGCCGTTGTCTCCCCCTGTCAAATTCGTCCATTGACTGGCACTGGCCCACACCATCTGTGCAAACGCCAGTGACAACATCGCCAGATAAACGCCTGTACTTCGGCGCAGCAAACTCGACATGCAGAGGGCGCAAAAAGTAGCCAGTGCCACGCCCGCAAA
>JBDLWA010000230.1:0-2993 GCA_039804505.1 Pseudomonadota bacterium | reverse complement strand
CCTCTTCCATCAAAACCTTGCGGCCCAGCAAATCCATACCTTGGATGCCGTGTGTGCCCTCGTGAATCATGTTCAGTCGGTTGTCACGCCAGTACTGCTCAACAGGAAAGTCGCGGGTGTAACCATAACCACCGTGAATTTGAATGGCCAAACTGTTGGCTTCAAGGCACCATTCGCTGGGCCAGCTTTTGGCAATGGGCGTTAAGACTTCAAGCAACAAACGGGCTTCATCGGCAGACTCGGGGGTCCCCGTGTGTTGCTCGTCCACCAACTTGGCGCAATACAACTCGAGCGCCAAGGCGCCTTCGCAATAAGACTTTTGGGCCAACAACATACGCTTGATGTCTGCATGTTCAATGATGCGCACTTGTGCCTGCGCAGCATCTTTCACCACCTTCTGAGTGCCACCTGCCACAGGGCGGCCTTGCGGCCTATTTTTGGCGTAGGTCAAGCTGGCTTCGTAACCTGCCATGCCCAACATGGTGGCCGCCAAGCCCACGCCAATGCGAGCTTCGTTCATCATGTGGAACATGTAGCCCAAACCGCGGCCCGGTTGACCCACCAAGTAACCTACTGCACCTGAACCATCTGATTCGGCGTTGTCCGTGGTAACTTTGAATTTACCTTCGCCAAAATTGAGCAGTGTGTTGGTGGTGCCTCGCCAGCCGCACTTGTGGTTCAAACCAGCCAAGGCAACATCGTTGCGAACCCCTGTGAGTTGACCATCCGTGCTAACCATTTTCTTGGGCACGATGAACAATGAAATGCCCTTCACGCCGGGAATCAATTTGCCATCGGGCCCGGGTATTTTGGCCAACACCAAATGAATGATGTTTTCTGTGAGCTCATGCTCGCCCGCAGAGATCCACATCTTGTTGCCCTTGAGGCGGTATCGCGCGCCCAAGGGGTCCTGCTCATAGGTGGCACCGTCGGGTGTGGCGCGTGTCATGACATCGCTTAAAGACGAGCCCGCTTGGGGCTCTGACAAGCACATCGTGCCCGACCAGCGACCTGAAAATTCATTCAATGCAAACACTTGCTTTTGTAAATCAGAGCCATGCGCCATCAACAAATTGGCATTGCCAACCGTCAACAAACCAGAGCCCATGCTGACCGAGGCCATCGCAAAAAATGTATTGGCTGCAGCCTCAACGGTATAGGGCAATTGCATGCCACCAATGTCGTAATCTTGCGCGGCACTCAGCATGCCAGATTCGGCATAGGCTTTTTGTGCATCGTGCGTGGCTTGCGGCAAGATGACTTTCTCGCCATCAAATCGTGGTTCTTCGGTATCCACCAAACGATTGAAGGGTGCATATTTCTCGCGCGCAATGCGCTCGCAAGTGTCTAGTACCGCATCAAACGTTTCTTGGCTGTGATCGGCAAAACGCGCGCGCTGTTGCAGTTGGTTCACGTCCAACCATTCGTACAACAAAAAATCTAAGGTGGAACGAAGGCTCATGGCATGTGTGTCTCAGGAAAATAAAAACGGGCGGCCTGCATGGATAGCGGGACGCCCGTGAATGCTTAAAGGATGCTTTTAGAGCACTTCAAAAATACCGCAAGCGCCCATACCACCACCAATGCACATGGTGACAGCAACACGCTTAGCACCGCGGCGTTTGCCTTCAATCAAAGCGTGACCCGTCAAGCGCTGGCCGCTTACACCGTAGGGGTGACCCACAGCAATGGCGCCGCCATTGACATTGAGGCGATCGGGTGGAATGCCCAGGGTGTCGCGGCAATACAAAACTTGAACGGCAAAAGCTTCGTTCAATTCCCACAAATCAATGTCGGAAACTTTGAGGCCTAAACGTGCCAAAGCTTTTGGCACGGCATACACAGGACCAATGCCCATTTCGTCGGGTTCGCAACCTGCTACGGCAAAGCCCAAGAAACGACCCAGTGGCTTCAAGCCGCGTTGTTCTGCCAATTTTTCGTCCATCAACACACAAGCGCCCGCGCCGTCGGAGAACTGGCTGGCATTGCCTGCTGTGACCAAACCACCTGGCAATGCAGAGCGCAAACCCGCAATGGCTTCGACTGTGGTGCCTTCACGCAGACCTTCGTCGGCGCTCACAGTTACTTGCTTGGTCATCAGGCCCATGGTTTTGTCGATGACGCCTGCAGACACTGTGATGGCTGCAATTTCATCGTTGAACAAACCTGCAGCTTGCGCAGCGCAAGCTTTTTGCTGGCTGCCCGCACCGTACTCGTCCATGCGGTCACGGCTGATTTTGTAGCGCTTGGCCACTTGCTCAGCCGTTTGCAACATGTTCCAGTAAATCTCTGGTTTCATTTTGGCCAGCGCCAAATCTTGCAACATGTGTTGGTTGGCTTCTTGTTGAACACAAGAAATGCTTTCTACACCACCCGCAACATACACCTGGCCTTCGCCAGCAATGATGCGCTGCGCTGCCAAAGCAATGGTTTGCAAACCGGAGGAGCAGAAACGGTTGACGGTGAGGCCCGACACAGAAATGGGCAAGCCAGCCTTCAGCGCAATTTGACGTGCAATGTTGGCGCCAGTGGCGCCTTCAGGTGTGGCGCAACCCATGATGACGTCTTCAACTTCTGCGGCATCGATGCCTGCGCGTTGAACAGCGTGCTGTACCGCATGGCCACCCAAGGTAGCGCCATGGGTCATGTTGAAAGCACCCTTCCAGCTCTTGGCCAGGGGGGTGCGTGCGGTGGAAACGATGACAGCTTGGGTCATGGTGAAATCCTGAAATGAGAGCTACAAGCGCTTATTCATAAAGCGCTGGAGGCATATTTTTTGGTTAAAACGTGCTGCCTTCGGCAGCCAGACGGGCCAGCAGCGGCGCGGGCTTCCAGAAGTTGGCGTCGTCCAGCGGGTTTTTGGCAAAGCGCTTCATGGCTTGCACCACGTTGAACAGCCCCATTTCGTTGGCGTAATTCAGTGGGCCGCCGCGGTGCACCGGAAAGCCGTAGCCAAAGATGTAGACCACGTCGATGTCGCTGGCCTTGTTGGC
>JBDLWA010000229.1:0-11853 GCA_039804505.1 Pseudomonadota bacterium | reverse complement strand
ACCGCCATGCCCCCCCCTACCGACACCTTCAAATTTGACCAATTCACTTTGTCAAAATCAGGATGATGGGCCAGGCCATTGAACAAGGTATTGACGGCAGGGAAACTGTGGAAGGTGTGTTTGGCAAGTTCCTTCAACACAGCGGGTAAGTCGCGCGGGTTGGGGATCAAAATGTTTTTGCCGCCCGTCCGCAAACCCAACATCATGTTCACCGTGAAGGCGAAGATGTGATACAGGGGCAATGCACACACCGAGGTGGGTTGCTCATGGGCCGGCACGCGCTGCATGACGGGATCGTTCCATGCCTCCGATTGCAACAAATTGGCGATCACGTTTTGATGCAACAACACTGCACCCTTTGACACACCCGTGGTCCCGCCTGTGTATTGCAACACCGCAATGTCATCGGATCGAACCACCGGTTTGACGAAAACCGCTTGCCGTCCTAAAGCCAAGGCGCGATTGAATTTCACGGCACCTGGCAATTGGTATTCGGGCACCAGGCCTTTGACTTGACGCACCACAAAGTTGACCAAGGCGCTCTTGGGCATGCTGAGCATGTCGCCCATGGCGCACAACACGATGTGTTTGAGGTGTGTTTCTGCCAAGCATTTTTGCAAAGTGACGGCAAAGTTTTCAATGATGACGATGGCTTTTGCGCCTGAGTCTATGAGTTGGTGGGCCAACTCGCGCGGCGTGTAAAGCGGATTGACATTGACCACCACCAAGCCTGCGCGCAAAACAGCGGCCACAGCCACCGGGTACTGCGGCACATTGGGCATCATGATGGCGACACGGTCGCCTTTTTCTAAGCCCAAGGATTGAAAGTAGGCTGCCAGGGCTTGGCTTTTGACATCGGTTTCTAGGTAGCCAATGTCTTGGCCCATGTAGCTGTAGGCCGTGCGGTCGGCAAACTTGGAGAAACTCTCCTCCATCAAGCTGACCAAGGAATCGTATTGCGTAGCATCGATGTCTGCAGGCACCCCTTCAGGGTAGCTGCGCAACCAAACGCGCTCGTCTGTCATCCTTGAATGCCTCCTGAAAACTTACAAAACCTGACTTGGGTTCTATTGTGCTTGATAAACGTCAAATATGTGTCAGGAAACCCCCTAATACACTTGCATTAACGCTGATGCCCATTTGCCAATCTCTCTATGACCCAAGCCTCACCTCAAGACACACTTCAAGCCACACCTCAACCCCAAGCCCTGCCTCTTCGCTGGAAGCCCAGCGTCACGGTGGCCGCCATTGTGGAAAAAGCCGGTCGCTACCTTCTGATTGAAGAGCACACACCAGAAGGCTTGAAGCTCAACAACCCCGCCGGCCACCTCGATCCAGGCGAGTCGTTGGCAGAAGCTTGCGCGCGTGAGTGTTTAGAAGAAACGGCCCACCGGCTTCAGGTGACAAGCTTGGTTGGCATCTACCAATCCCGGTTTCAACGTGAGGCCAAGAATGGCCATGCTGCCGAGGACATTACTTATTTGCGCTTTGCCTTCACAGGCGAGTTGGGCCCAGCCATTGAAGGGCAAGCCTTGGATGAAGGCATTTTGCGAGTGATCTGGCTGTCATTAGAAGAAGTGCGCGCCAGCGTGAGGCAACACCGAAGCCCCTTGGTGCTGCAATGCATTGAAGACCATGCGCGCGGCCAACGCTTAGCGCTCAACGCCATTTGCACCGATGCTTCGGTGTGGCGCGCTTAAGGCTGCGTGCTGACCTTGATGCCGGCGGCCACTTGGTCTAAGCGGGCTTGCTCGGCCAGAACTTTGGCCACATAGTCGGTTTCGCCCTGAATGTTGTCGCCGCCCAAATAGAACATCAGGCCTTCTTCGACAGAGCCCCCCTTCAGGCGGATGTACTCTTGCAAAACCGACACGCCCACGCGCATATTGGTCAAGGGATCGAAGGCCGCTAAGTTACCGCCGTATTTTTGATATTTCTTGGCATGAATATCGGTCATCACTTGCATCAAACCTTGCGCGCCCGCTTGACTTTGAACATAGGGATGAAAACTAGACTCAATGGCCATGACAGCCAAAATGAGATGCGGCTTCAAGCGGGAAGACTCGGACAACACATAAGCCTCTGACACCAGCGCCGCAATGGGCTCTGGGGCCACCCTGTATTTGCTGGCAAGCCATGCAGCGACGGCCGCTTGCTTGCGCGGGATGTCTTTCAAGTCGGTGGCCGTGGCGCGATCGGCTGTGTTTTGCGGCTCCCACCACAAGCTAAATTGGCGATCTCGTAATAAAGAATACACCGCGTTTTCGGCCTCGTTCAACAAATCGGGGCGGTAGACCGCCACCCCCAAACCTAAGGCCAAGGTGAGGCCCACCATGGCCAAGCCGCTGTGCGTCAGGGTGAACACACCGCGTCCCACATCACTTACAAATGTGCTGAACGCCTTGCGCATGGCTTGAAAAGTGGACGTCTCCGCGGGCTGGGTCATGGTGCCCAAGTATAGATATTTCTCAAAGTGCGCTTCGATCAAGAGATAATTGCACGCATGAAACATCATCGAATTGTGGTGGGCTTGTCTGGCGGCGTCGACTCCGCTGTCACAGCGCACCTCTTGAAAAAGCAAGGCCACGAAGTGGTCGGCATTTTCATGAAAAACTGGGAAGACGATGACGACAGCGAGTTCTGCTCTTCCAACATCGACTTTGTCGACGCAGCGGCCGTGGCCGATGTGGTCGGCATTGAAATTGAACACGTCAACTTTGCAGCCGACTACAAAGACCGCGTGTTTGCAGAATTCTTGCGCGAATACCAAGCGGGCCGAACCCCCAATCCCGACATTCTGTGCAATGCCGAAATCAAGTTCAAATCTTTCTTAGACCACGCCATGCACGTGGGCGCTGAAAAAATTGCCACGGGCCATTACGCGCGCGTCCGCTTGAATGAAGCCACTGGCTTGCACGAGTTGCTCAAAGGCTTGGACAACAGCAAGGACCAAAGTTATTTTTTACACCGCTTGAACCAAGCGCAGTTGTCTAAAACTTTGTTCCCGGTGGGCGAGTTGCTCAAAACGCAAGTGCGTCAAATTGCCGAAGAAATTGGTTTGCCCAATGCCAAGAAAAAAGATTCAACCGGCATTTGCTTCATTGGTGAACGGCCCTTCCGCGACTTCTTAAATCGTTATATCTCCAAAGAGCCTGGCCCCATCAAAGACCCCACGGGCCGCACCATTGGCAAGCATGTGGGCCTCAGTTTTTACACACTGGGTCAGCGACAGGGCTTGGGCATTGGCGGCATCAAAGAAAAAGGCGCACAGCGCGGCGGGGGTGAACACACCCCTTGGTTTGTAGCGCGCAAAGACATGGACAAGAATATTTTGTGGGTGGTGCAAGGGCATGACCACCCTTGGTTGTTGTCGCCCCAACTGAGCGCTGCCGATGCCAGCTGGTGCTCAGGCACGGCTCCAGAAGCGGGCCGTTACGCTGCCAAAACACGCTATCGCCAAGCCGATGCCCCTTGTGAATTCAACGCCCATCAAGCGTCGGAATTTTCATTGGCGTTTGACAGCCATCAATGGGCCGTCACGCCAGGACAAAGCGCAGTGGTGTATGACGGTGAGGTGTGTTTGGGCGGCGGCGTGATCAACACCGCCACCACCCTGGCTTGAGATCAATCACTGCCCAGCGCCAACTTGCTGGGTTGCCTTTTCTCAACGGAGAATCGCAAGAGCGAAGCCATGCGGAAAATGCCGTGCGCAAATTTGCCATAGGGCAAGGTGAGGAACAAGGTCATCACCAAGCCTAAGTGCAAGGCCAGCAAAGAGGGCATGGCCATTGAGTTTTTAGACAGCATCAAAGCCAGTCCCGACACGCTGATCAAAAACAACAAGGCAATGAAGCCACGGTCCATGGGCCGTTGCTGAATATCACCATGACTGGGATCACGCGCCAAATTCAGACGCCACAAACCCAGGGTGCCCCAGGCCAAAGCAATACCGCCCACCGTTCCCAAAATTTTAGGCAAACTGGTGAAGTCGTAAGGTGCAGGCCAATCCAACACATAGTGATACAGCGTGGCCACACTGGTGGCCGCGAAGCACAACATAAAGCCATAAAAGGTGAGATGGTGCATGCGTTTGCGCGCTAGGGTAAAGGCGTCGTCTTCGTTGTTGCAACCATCGCCATGGCCACCGCCCAAGTATTTCAACTTGAGTGCATCGTGCGTTGCTTCGGCGGCTGCCGGCGTACTCAAAGCGGCGCCACTGGTGGCAGGCGTGACATCACGCCAAAACTTTCGCACCCCCATGCCCAGCGCCAGCACCGCCCACAAGAACACAGGTGCAAACAAACTCACCATGAAGTTGTGCGGAAAGATGGCGTAAAAGCCTTGTTGACCGTTTTGCGGCGTGGGTCCCCACAGGGTGCCGTTCATTTGCAGCGCCAACAGCATGAACAAGCTAAGGCTGGCGGCCAAGGCCAATGACAGCGTCAAGCCATTGCGTTGATACAGGCTGCCCATGGCCGGTGGCCACGCGTAATCAGCATAGGTTTGGCCGCGCACAGTGGCCATGGCCTTGGGCACATTGATGGCAAAGTCATGCGGCGGCGCATATTGACAGGCGTGCAAGCACGCACCGCAGTTGTGACACAAATTGGCCAGGTAATGAATGTCGGCTTTGCCAAATTCCAAGCGCCGTGTCATGGCGGGAAACACAGCACAGAAGCCCTCGCAATAGCGGCAGCCATTGCAAATCTGAAGCTGTCGGGCCACCTCTGATTCAGAGGGCGTTAAAACAATTTCACCGCGCGCCAGCGCTTGGGCTTCTTGAGTCAGTTGCTGAAGTGTTTGCATGGTGGTTCTCTTCAAACAGACACGCGTGTGTCCAAGTCGGCGGTGCCTTGCATCACCTTCTGCGCCAAGGTGGGCACAGAGGCGGGCGTTCCCAAAGCGGCACGTGCGGCTTGCTCACCCGAGATGCGGCCAAAGGCGCAGCCAATGGTCATGCCCACACCGGCTGTGTAGCCCTTGCCCAAAACATTACCGGCCATCATCTCACCCGCCACAAACAAGTTGGGGCTGGCTTGGTTTTGAAATCTAACCGCCGTTGTTTCGTCGGTTTTTAAACCAAGGTAAGTGAAGGTGATGCCAGGCTTGACGGGATAGGCGTAGTAGGGCGCTGTATCCAGAGGCAAGGCCCAATGTGTTTTGGCAGGCGTCACGCCTTCGGTATGGCAATCGTCTAGCACCGTGTGATCAAAATGACCGGGCACACACGCTTGGTTGTAGGCATTCAAGGTGGCCATGAACGTGTCGACATTCAAGCCCAACTTTTGCGCCAACTCGGGCAAGGTTTGCGCCACAGTGCCTGCAAACACAGGCGGCATAAAACGGCCCACCGCTTTGGCATCTGTAATGGAGTAGCCAATTTGGCCAGGTTGCTGCGCCACCAGGCGGCCCCAAATGGCGTAACGCTTGGGCCAAAAGTCTTCACCTTCGTCGTAAAAACGCTCGGCGTTTTTATTGACCACCACACCCAGGGACACGCAGTCGATGCGCGTGCAAATGCCGCCGTCATACAGCGGTGCGCGGGCATCAATGGCCACCATGTGCGCTTGTGTTGGGTCGCCAATTTGATCGGCCCCTCTTTCTAAGAGGTGCTTGAGCAAAGTGCCTTGGTTGAACTTGGTGCCACGTATGAGAAAGTTATCGGCAGGGTATTCGCCCTGCGCATTTTGGCCCCAAGCCTCTTTCAACCAGGGAATGTTGGACTCAAAACCACCGGCGGCCATGACACACGCCTTGGCCGAAATACGTTCTGTTCGCAAGACTTCACCTTGGGGTGATTTGTAATTCACCACCGCGGCCTTGAACACGCCGTCTTCCATTTCTATTTCATTGACTTCCGCGTTGTAGTGAATTTGAACGCCCAGTTTTTCAGCACTGCGGTAATAGGCATTGATCAAGGCCTTGCCACCGCCCATGAAAAAAGCATTGGTCCGGGCCGTGTGCAATGCACCCGACAAAGAGGGCTGAAAGCGCACCCCGTGCTTCACCATCCAAGGGCGGCAATGGTGTGAATGACGAATGGCCAAGCGAGCCATGGGCTCATTGGTCAAGCCACCTGTGACTTTGAGCAGGTCTTGCCAAAACTCTTCTTCGGGATAAGCCTCCACCAGCACATCTTGCGGCGCATCGTGCATGCACCTTAAGTTGCGAGTGTGCATGGAATTGCCACCTCGCCATTCGCGCGGCGCCGACTCGAGCACCATGACACTGGCACCCGCTTCTCGCGCCATCAGCGCTGCACTGAGGGCTGCGTTGCCGCCGCCAATGACCAAGACATCAAGACTCATCCCAAATACTCCGTGGCTTAGAACTGATAGCGGCGCAAGCCACCATCGACAGGAATCACAGCGCCTGTGATGTAACTGGCCAAGGGCGAGGACAAGAAGGTCACCAAGTTGGCCATGTCTTCAGGCTCGCCATAACGGCCCATGGGGATTTCGTTTTCGCACTGCCACTGGCGATACTCGGGCGTGTAGTTGCGGAAAATTTGTTCGGAGTGAATGCGGCCAGGCGGAATGCAGTTCACGGTAATGCCGTGCGGGCCCACCATGCGCGACAAGCCTTTGGCCCAGCTGTGAATGCCGGCCTTGGCACAGAAAGCGCCGTTGACGTGATCGGGTTCGCTCTTGCCAGTGATGTTGATGATGCGGCCCCATTTGCGCGCAATCATTTGATCAATCAGGGCATCGGCCACTTGGCGCGGGCGATGGAAGTTCAAGGTGATGGCTTCTTGCCAGGCTTCTTCACTCACATGCAAATCTTTGAAGCTGCGGGAGCCGCCTGCGTTGTTGACCAAAATGTCGACATGGCCCAAACCTTGGAGGGCAGCGGCGGTGAGTTTGGCTGCAGCATCTTCAGGGTAAAGATCGGACTCAATGATGACGGGGCGGTGACCGCCTGCCGCCACAATTTCATCGGCCACTTCTTGCAACTTGTCGGTACGACGCGCAGAGATGGCCAATTTGACGCCTTCGGCAGCCAGTGCCTTGGCTATGCCACGGCCAATGCCCACGCTAGCGCCTGTCACCAATGCCGTTTTGTCTTTGAGTTGCAAGTCCATGATGTGCCTTTCCATTGAATGTCATGTCGATGGACAGCACTGTAACGTTGGGAGACGTGCTTTGAACAGCGCCAGAGGGATTGGGGTATCAAAAAAAATGATACCCCTAGCATCCAACCGAAAAATTCAGGCTTTGACCCGTGCGCCCGTCCAAATGCCTTGCGACACCAATTGGAGCGCGCAATCGCGCAGGACCACGCGCGCGGCCAATGCCACGGGCGAGAGTTCGTCCTCTGACAAACTACACAGTACATTGATGCGTTGCACATTGGTATCCGAGATTCGGGCCATGTGAAAACGCGCAGCGGCATCGGGGAACCGAGCCACGGCGGCCCAAGGTTGCAAAGTTGCGCCCAGACCGGCATCGACGGCCTCCATCAACAAGGCCAAAGAGTCAATTTCCAACACCACATCGGGTACCACTTTGGCTTTGGCAAATGCCGCATCGAGGGTGCTGCGCAAACCATGCGGACCGGTTGGCAAAATCAAGGGTTCTTGCTTCAATTGACTCAGCTTGACCGTGCTGGCCATCTTGGCGCGCGTGAATTTCTTGGCCGCAATGAAAAACAAGTCTTCTTCTAAAAGTGGCATGACGTGCCAGCGCTTGGCCGTTTGAAGATGCGCGCTGGGCAACAAATAAGAATCGAACAGCACAGCCAAATCTAATTGGCGCGCATTCAACATGCCCGTCAAATGGCCCGACAGGCTTTCAACCAAGTGCAAACGAATGTCGGGGTAACGTTCTTTCAGCGCGCGCATCAAGGGCATGCCCAAGACGGCTGCGGTGGTGGGCGGCATGCCCACACTGACCGTACCCGACAAGCGGGACTCTTGTGCCGCTCGCACGGCTTGTGCGGCATGGCGGAGCGTGAGTTGTGCTTCACGAAAAAATGCCACCCCCGCGTCGGTGGGCGTTACGCCTTGAGGCGAGCGCTGTAGAAGCCGGGTGGCCAGCTCGCTTTCGAGCTTGGTGATTTGCTGACTTAAGGCTGATTGAACAACGTTCAAATCCAGCGCAGCACGGCTGATGCTGCCCAATTCGACCACTCGAACAAACGCGCGCAACTGACGAAGTTCCATGCTTCGTTCTAGCCCCGCAACGCAATCAACACATCAACTGACTTCATGGCCGCATTGTGCCAGTGATGGGAGCGCAGGCGAATACGCTGCATAACCCTGATGTTTGCAAAGCCAATCGGCCACAAAAAAGCCTGTTGCATGAACAGGCTTTAGTGGCGCCTTGCTAGGCGTCATAGCGGTGAATACAGCTTAGAACGGAATGTCATCGTCCATGTCGTCAAACCCACTGGCGGGTCGGGCGGCAGGCGCAGGACGACTGGCAGGTGCTGCGCTAGCAGCGGGGCGGGGCGCCGCTGCAGGACGGCGTGCGGGCGCGCCACCGTCTTCGTCGCCACCACTGGGGCCGCCCATGCCTTCACGGCCGCCGAGCAATTGCATTTCGGTGGCAATGATGTCGACGGTGTTCTTTTCAACACCGGCTTGGTCGGTGTATTTGCCGTACTTCAGGCGACCTTCAACATAGATAGGGCGGCCTTTTTTGACATACTCGCCGGCAATTTCGGCCAGACGGTCATAGAAAGTGACGCGGTGCCACTGGGTGTCTTCGACGGTTTCGCCAGAGGTGCGGTCTTTGCGGCGGCTGGTGGTGGCAATGCTGACATTGGCCACGGCCTGGCCTGACGGCAGGTAACGAATTTCGGGGTCACGGCCACAGTTGCCGATCAGAATTACTTTGTTGACTGAAGCCATCTTAT
Source organism: Pseudomonadota bacterium (assembly GCA_039804505.1). Taxonomy (GTDB): domain Bacteria; phylum Pseudomonadota; class Gammaproteobacteria; order Burkholderiales; family Burkholderiaceae_C; genus Limnohabitans_A. The sequence goes on along the minus strand of JBDLWA010000229.1, from coordinate 2,997 downwards.
TTCCTTGAAATCTCTTGGGGTGAACAGGTGCAATTATGCTTGTTAGCGGGCCGGCGCTTCAATGGGGTCCATGAACCATGCAAGCAAAAGCCAGATCAGGGTAGCCAGACCACAAACGCCAAATAAAACCTGTGCGCCCCCCGCTTTCATGAGGGCGCCACCCGCGGCGCCGCCTGCAAAAAAGCCCAAGGACTGCAAGGTGTTGTAAAAGCCCATGGCCATACCGCGCGCATGCGGTGGGGCTGCGCGAGAGGCAATGCTGGGCTGACAAGCTTCCAATATGTTGGAGGCGGAGAAGAAAATACACAAGACAGCGGCCAGGCACCACAGGTTGGGGGCAGCGCCCGCAATCAGCGCCAGGCTGAACATCACCAGTGCTATGACCATGGCCGAACTCAAGAACACAGCGCGCAAGTAGCCTTTGCGTTCAAGGGGGAACAAAGTTTTGCCCATGACCAGAAAGCCAAACGAAACTGCAGGCAAGTAGACCCACCAATGGTGCTCTTTGGTCAAGCCCGCATCCACCAACATTTGGGGCACCGCCACCCACATGGCCAATAAAACAGCATGCAACACAAATACACCGAGGTTGTTGCGCAGTGAAGGGATGTGCGTCAAGACTTCGCGCAGGCTGCCCTTGGGTACCGCCAAAGGCGGGGAAGTTTCGGGTGGAACACCCCAAATGACCACCGCCACACCGCCTAAGGCCAACACGCCCGTGAGCATGAACAAGCCTGACAAGCCCGCGACCGAGTTCAGGGCCGGCGCCAGAATCAAAGACAGAGCGAACATCAGGCCAATGCTTGCGCCTACCAAAGCCATGGCTTTGGTTCGAACCACATCACGGGTTTGATCGGCCAACAAAGCCGTGACCACCGCCGATACGGCGCCAGCCCCTTGCAAGGACCGGCCCACAATGAGCCCCAACAAAGAATCAGCGGCAGCGGCCACAAAACTGCCACCCGCAAAAATGAGCAAGCCAAAAACGAGGACCTTTTTACGGCCCAACTTGTCGGAGGCCGCCCCAAACACCATCTGCAAGGCCCCTTGCGTGAGGCCATAAATGCCCATGGCCAAACCCACCAAAGCCGCATCGTTGCCGCCGGGGTACTTGGCTGCTTCCAAGGCAAAGACTGGCAGCACCACAAATAACCCTAGCATGCGCAGGGCGTAAATGGAGGCCAAAGAAAAACTCGAGCGCTTCTCTAATGAGGTCATCCTTGACGCTGCAGCAGCCTCAGAGGCAGGCGCTTCAGACGTGGAAGGGGCGGAAATAGGTGCGTTCATAGTTGTGCTGTCTCAGGACCGATTGTCCCCGATTCGCAGTGGCTTCTGAAAAAAGTCACGCACTCTTCAACAAATCTGTTTGGCGCAAAAACTTGACTGCAACGCTCAAGTTTTTTTGAAGTTAATATCCATCCGTTCAGATTATTACCAACCTACCGGAGTTTTTATGAAACAAACCAACCGTCGCGTTTTCATGATGCAAGTTGCACTGGGCGGTACAGCCTTGGCAGCCACACAAGCCATGGCCCAAGCCATGGTGAACGAAAAAGATGCACAAGCAGCCGCTTTGGCCTACGCTGCTGACGCCACCAAAGTGAAGAACCCCAAGTACGCTGCTGGCCAAAAATGTGCCAACTGCGCTTTGTTCCAAGGCAAAGCAGGTGATGCCGCTGGTGGTTGCCCTCTGTTTGCAGGCAAGCAAGTGGCTGGCGCAGGCTGGTGCTCTGCTTACGCCAAGAAGGCCTAAGCGCAGGGGGTCATACCTGCCCTCAAGCCGCCTCTGCCGAGGCAGCTCTCCAAAAAGCCAGCGCAAGCTGGCTTTTTTATTGCCCAAGCCTTGTTTGAAAGTGCGGTGGGACCAAGCCCAAGACAGCTGGGTCTGAAGTGGCGATAATCGAGGGTTTTGTCTGGCACCTCGATTTTGAACGCTCCCAACGCCCCCGCAAGTCTCACTGAACTGGAAAACGCCAGGGAAAAAGTTCGCTTGTTAGAAGCCGAACTGGCAGTGGCCCGACAAACCGCGGGCATGCCTGCAGAATTACCAAATACAGCCGCCATCGCGCCAGAAGGCGCGTATTTGGCACAGGCGCTGCGCCAAACCCACATCAGTGTGCGCGGCGCCCGCACCCACAACCTCAAAAACATTGACCTGGACATTCCACGTAACCAATTGGTGGTGATCACGGGTCTGAGCGGCTCCGGCAAGTCCAGTCTGGCCTTTGACACTTTGTATGCCGAAGGTCAGCGCCGATATGTCGAAAGCTTGTCAGCGTACGCGCGCCAGTTTTTGCAGTTGATGGACAAGCCCGATGTCGATTTGATCGAGGGCCTGTCGCCTGCCATCTCCATTGAGCAAAAAGCCACCAGCCACAACCCACGTTCGACGGTGGGCACAGTCACCGAGATTCACGACTACTTGCGCTTGTTGTTTGCCCGTGCAGGCACCCCGTATTGCCCCGACCATAACTTGGCGCTGCAAGCGCAAACCGTGAGCCAAATGGTCGATGCGGTTTTAGAACTGCCCGAAGACACCCGCCTCATGATCGTGGCGCCCATTGCGCGCGAACGCAAAGGTGAGTTTGAAAAAGTCTTTGAGCAGATGCAAGCGCTGGGCTATGTGCGCTTTCGCATCAACGGCGAAACCTTTGAGGTGGAAGATTTGCCCACCTTGAAGAAAACCGAAAAGCACGACATCGATGTGGTGGTGGACCGCCTCAAAATTCGTCACGAAGCCGAAGCGCCTGCGCGCGATGCACTGCGCCAGCGCATTGCCGAAAGTTTTGAAGCGGCTTTGCGTTTGGCAGAGCAACGTGCGGTGGCCGTTGAAATGGACACCGGCAAAGAACACATGTTCAACGCCAAGTTTGCGTGTCCGGTTTGCCATTATTCAATTGCCGAACTCGAGCCCCGCTTGTTCTCGTTCAACTCGCCCATGGGTGCTTGCACCACCTGCGATGGCTTGGGCACCACCGAAGTGTTTGACATCGACCG
>JBDLWA010000228.1:0-13959 GCA_039804505.1 Pseudomonadota bacterium | reverse complement strand
CTTGTTGGTGGGCCTGTCTGGCCGATTGGTTGCCATGAATCCTAACAATGGCGTGAGCAAGTGGGAAGTGACCATGGGTTCTTCACGCGGCACCAATGAGGTCGAGCGTCTGGTCGATTTGGTGGCTGGCGTATCCCGCGTCAATCAAGTAGTTTGCGCTCGTTCTTTCCAAACAGCCGTCACCTGTGTTGATGCCGTCAAAGGCGCCAGCCTTTGGACGCGTGCTGCCCAAGGTCATTCAGGCGTCACAGGCAACGAAAATTTGGTGTTTGGCTCTGACGCTGATGGCAAATTATTGGCTTGGCAACGTCAATCGGGTCAAGTCGCTTGGCAATCCGATGCGTATCGGTTTAGAGGCCTGACAGCGCCCACATTTGCAGCAGGTCAACTCCTAGTAGGCGACGAACAAGGTTGGATGCATTGGTTAGACACAGCCAATGGTCAAACCTTAGGTCGCTTGCAATTGGATGCATCGGGCTTTGCAATGCCACCGGTTCGCGTGGGCAACACATGGGTCGCAGTGGCCAAGAGTGGCTTGATTCAAGCTGTTCGTGCCGAATAACCCTTCAGAAAGATAGATTTGAAACCCGTACTGGCTTTAGTAGGACGTCCCAATGTAGGGAAGTCCACGTTATTTAATCGACTGACAAAAAGTCGAGATGCCATCGTGGCTGACTTTGCTGGCCTCACGCGGGATCGTCATTATGGACAAGGTCGCCAGGGGCGATACGAGTACATCGTCATTGACACGGGCGGTTTTGAGCCCGATGCCAGTGCCGGCATTTACAAAGAAATGGCCAAGCAAACCCAGCAAGCTGTCGCCGAGGCAGATGTGGTGGTGTTTGTGGTGGACGCAAGGGCTGGTGTTTCGGCTCAAGATCATGACATTGCCAAATACCTGCGCCGTATCGGCAAACCTTGCTTGTTGGTGGCCAACAAAGCAGAAGGCATGCGTGAGGGCGTTCAAATCAGTGAGTTTTACGAGCTAGGTTTGGGCGAGGTCGTACCCGTTTCAGCAGCGCATGGCCAAGGCGTTCGCAGCTTGGTCGAGCTGGCACTAGATCCACTCATGTTGCCCGAAGACGCTGAGGATGCTGAAGAAGACAACAGCATCGTCAAACTTGCCGTGGCAGGTCGCCCCAACGTGGGCAAGTCCACTTTGATCAACACATGGTTGGGCGAAGAGCGCTTGGTGGCATTCGACATGCCTGGCACCACGCGGGACGCCATTACGGTGCCATTTGAGCGCGGCGGACAAAAGTTTGAACTGATCGACACAGCTGGACTCAGACGCAAAGGCAAGGTCTTTGAAGCCATTGAAAAATTTTCAGTGGTCAAAACACTGCAGGCCATTGAGTCGGCCAATGTGGTGCTGCTTTTGTTAGACGCCACGCAGGGCGTGACCGAACAAGATGCGCACATTGCAGGCTTTATTTTGGACAGCGGCAGGGCCGTGGTTTTGGCGGTCAACAAGTGGGATGCTGTGGATGAGTACCAAAGAGAACTGGTGCATCGTTCCATTGAAAACCGTTTGCCTTTCTTGAAGTTTGCCAACCTGCACACCATTTCGGCCAAAAAACGTCAGGGATTAGGACCCGTATGGAACTCTATTACGCAAGCGCACAAATCGGCCATGGTCAAAATGACCACGCCTGTCTTGACACGCTTGCTGCTTGAATCGGTTCAGTTCCAAAGCCCTCAACGCGGTGGCATGTTCCGCCCCAAGCTGCGCTATGCGCACCAAGGCGGCATGAATCCGCCCGTCATTGTGATCCATGGTAATTCTTTGGAACATGTGACAGAAACCTATAAGCGTTATCTTGAAGGACGGTTTAGAAAAGCCTTCGATTTGTCTGGAACGCCATTGCGAATTGAGATGAAAACCCAACAGAATCCTTATGCCGACAAAGATTCGGACTAATTTTTAAGGATTTGAACGGGGCAATCTATGCCGTAGCACTTTGATGTGTTAAGGTAAAACCCTTATTTCAATCAGAACACGGAGAATATCGTGAACAACAAAGGGCAACTTTTGCAAGATCCCTTCCTCAACGCTTTGCGCCGCGAGCATGTGCCAGTGTCCATCTACTTGGTCAACGGCATCAAACTCCAAGGCCAAATCGAGTCTTTCGACCAATACGTCGTTTTGCTTCGCAACACTGTGACGCAAATGGTCTACAAACACGCTATTTCCACCATCGTTCCAGGACGTGCCGTCAACCTTTCCGGTGCCGATGCGTCTGACGAATCTGCGTCTTAATTTTTCTTTTGAGCAGTCACTCGGATGATTCAACACCTGCCTTGTTGGTAGGGGTTGATTTCGACTCGCCACATTTTGATGGCGAGCTCGATGAACTCAGTCAATTGGCCCTGACAGCAGGACTTCGTCCTGTGGCCAAAATCACATGCAAACGCAAAGCGCCTGATGCGGCCCTGTTTGTTGGCTCAGGCAAGGCCGATGAAATCAAATTCATGGCCGAGCAAATGGGTGCCAAAGAAGTTCTCTTTGACCAATCGCTCAGCCCCGCTCAGCAACGAAATCTAGAGCGGCACCTTGGTTTGCCCGTCAATGATCGCACCTTGTTGATCCTTGAAATCTTTGCCCAACGTGCTCGCAGTCATGAAGGCAAGTTGCAGGTCGAATTAGCACGGTTGCAATACTTGAGCACTCGATTGGTTCGCCGATGGTCACACCTTGAGCGTCAACGGGGCGGTATTGGCACGCGCGGCGGCCCAGGTGAAACGCAAATTGAATTGGACAAACGCATGATTGGCGACGCCATCAAGCGAACTAAAGAGCGACTCACCAAAGTTAAAAAGCAACGCAGTACCCAACGCAGACAACGCGATCGTCGCAATGCCTTCAATGTGTCTTTGGTGGGTTACACCAATGCCGGCAAATCGACCTTGTTCAATGCGCTGGTGAAGGCGAGGGCCTACGCTGCTGACCAATTGTTTGCCACGTTGGATACCACCACCCGTCAGTTGTACTTGGGTGAATCTGGGCGCAGTGCCTCCATCTCAGACACCGTGGGCTTCATCAGAGATTTACCCCATGGCTTGATTGATGCTTTTCAGGCTACTTTGCAAGAGGCCGCCGATGCGGATCTTTTGATTCATGTTGTGGATGCCTCAAATCCCAATTTCCCTGAGCAAATGAACGAGGTCAAACGTGTCTTGCATGAAATAGGGGCTGACACAGTCCCTCAATGGTTGGTTTTCAACAAAATTGACAATTTGCCTCCAGAGCAACAACCCTTGGAAATGCTGGATCAATACGAGGTCGATGGTGATGCCCTAACGCGCGTGTTTGCCAGTGCGCAAACCGGACAGGGTGTCGCAACCTTGCGACAGTTGCTGTCTCAAGAAGTCATGAAAAACGCCATCGAGCCCGTGATTCAAGATGATCCGCGTTTTGCCCTTGATAATTACGGGGAAAATCCAGATGAATTCTCTTAAGTGTCTTTAGCTTTGGGCACAATCGCCAAAGTTAGTTAAAACATTAGAAAAACGAATGAACTTCAATCCTCGTGCCTTTGGCTGGATCGCCATTCCTCAACGCCTTCGCGGCATGTTCAACTTGAACGATCAACGTTGGGGCCGTGGTGATGACAAACCCTCTTCAGAGGGGCAAGATGGTTCGCAGCCATCCAACCACCCCAGTGGTGCACCTCAACCTCAGCAACCCTCTCATCAACCAGGGCCTTCCTCGCAAAAGCCTGGTGCCAATGCGGGCCCCCCAGATCTAGACGAACTCTGGCGTGATTTGAACCGCAAGCTAGCCCAATTCTTGGGCGGCAAAAATGGTGGCCCGCCACACAAAGGTCCACCCAACAGCGGTTTGCCCAATGGCTTGCCGCCGGTGTTTAGAAACCTGGGCATTGGTGTCATTTTGGGCGCGTTGATGCTGATTTGGTTAGGCACAGGTTTCTTCATTGTGCAAGAGGGTCAGCAAGCGGTGATCACACAATTTGGCAAATACAAAAGCACAGTGGGTGCCGGTTTTAACTGGCGTTTGCCTTACCCCATTCAAAAGCATGAGTTGGTGTTCGTGACGCAAATTCGTTCTGTTGACATTGGTCGTGACAACGTCATCAAAGCCACTGGCTTGCGCGAATCCGCCATGCTGACGGAGGACGAAAACATTGTCGAAATTAAGTTTGCAGTTCAATACCGTTTGAACGATGCACGTGCTTATTTGTTCGAAAGTAAAAACCCAACCGAAGCTGTGGTTCAAGCTGCGGAGACCGCAGTGCGTGAAGTCGTGGGTAAGATGAAAATGGATTCCGCCTTGGCAGAAGAGCGCGATCAAATTGCCCCTCGTGTCCGAGCCCTCATGCAAAACATTTTGGACCGTTACAAAGTGGGTATCGAAGTGGTGGGCATCAACTTGCAGCAAGGTGGTGTTCGTCCGCCAGAGCAAGTGCAAGCTGCCTTTGATGATGTGCTCAAAGCAGGTCAAGAGCGCGAGCGCGCCAAAAATGAAGCGCAGGCTTATGCCAATGATGTGATTCCACGCGCGGTGGGTGCTGCGTCTCGTCTGAAGGAAGAGTCGCAAGCCTATCGCGAGCGCATTGTGGCGCAGGCAGAAGGTGACTCACAACGTTTTAAATCGATCTTGACCGAATATCAAAAAGCACCCCAAGTCACTCGTGACCGCATGTACTTAGATGCCATGCAACAAATCTACACCAACGTCACCAAGGTGGTGGTCGACAGCAAGCAAGGTTCAAACTTGATGTACTTGCCACTGGATAAGTTGATGCAGGCAACGGCGCCTCCAACAGGAACGCCTGCCATTGGTGATTCAACCATGCCGAACATCCCTGCTGCTGGTGCAACTTCTGCGCCTCAGGCTGACCCAAGATCACGCGAAAGCCTCCGCACGCGTGACCGTGAAATTCGATAAGAAAGCAGTACTATGAATCGTCTTGGAATTTGGGTTTCATCCCTGCTGCTGGTCTTAGCGCTGGCCAGTTCAATGTTGTTTGTGGTGGACCAACGTCAATTTGGCGTGGTGTACGCTTTGGGTCAAATCAAAGAAGTGATCACTGAGCCGGGTCTCAACATCAAGTTGCCACCCCCTTTGCAAAATGTCACCTACATTGACAAGCGTCTTTTGACCTTGGACAGTCCCGACACCGAACCGATGTTGACGGCTGAAAAGCAACGCGTGGTGATCGATTGGTATGTGCGTTGGCGCATCACCGACCCGATGGCCTACATTCGCAACGTGGGCTTGGATGAAAAATCTGGCGCCAATCAGCTCAACCGTGTGGTTCGCAATGCTTTCCAAGAGGAAATCAACAAGCGCACAGTGAAGGATTTGCTGTCACTCAGTCGCGATGCGCTCATGAACGATGTCAAGCGTGAAGTGCTTGAAAAAGTGCGTGGTGAAAAGCCTTGGGGGGTGGATGTGGTGGACGTTCGCATTACGCGCGCCGACTATGTTGACGCCATTACCGAGTCTGTGTACCGACGCATGGAAGCTGAACGCAAACGCGTGGCCAACGAACTTCGTTCCACCGGTGGTGCAGAAGGCGAAAAAATTCGTGCTGATGCAGACCGTCAGCGCGAAGTGACCATTGCCAACGCCTATCGCGAAGCGCAAAAAATCATGGGGCAGGGCGACTCTCAGGCCGCCAGAATTTACAACGAATCATTTGGCCGTGATCCTCAGTTTGCGCAGTTCTACCGAAGCCTCGATGCCTACAAGGCCAGCTTCGCCAAGAAGTCAGACGTGATGGTGTTAGATCCTAGCGGTTCTGAGTTCTTCAAAATTATGCGTGGCAATGTTGCTCCCGCTGCCGCGCCGCCAGCGGCCAAGAAATAAGTGAGTTTCTGGCCGTCTGTCTTAGCCGCAATTGCGCTTGTTTTGATCTTTGAGGGGCTTTTGCCCCTCATATCACCTGTCAAATGGCGTGAAATGTTTACGCAACTCTTGCAGTTACAAGACGGCCAAATCCGGTTTTTTGGCCTGACCACGGTTTTGTTAGGTGTCTTTCTTTTACTTTGGCTCATTTGAGGCACTTTGAACCGGTAAAATCTCCGTTTTAACAGCCTCCCACATTGCCATGTCCGCTTGGGTCCTCCCGGATCACATCGCCGATGTCTTGCCCTCAGAAGCAAGGCACATCGAAGAACTCCGACGTTTGCTACTAGACACCGCCAGAAGCTATGGCTTTGAGTTGGTGTCGCCGCCTTTGCTCGAGCACATTGAGTCGCTGCTCACCGGTACGGGCAAGGCCCTCGATTTGCAAACTTTCAAGCTGGTCGATCAATTGTCGGGGCGCATGATGGGTTTGCGTGCCGATACCACCCCCCAGGTCGCTCGAATTGATGCGCACTTGCTCAATCGAAAAGGCGTCACGCGTCTTTGCTACTGTGGCCCTGTCTTGCACACACAACCCGATCGTCCTCACGCGACGCGCGAGCCGCTGCAATTGGGCGCAGAGATTTTTGGGCATGCAGGCTTAGAAGCCGATCTAGAAGTGTTGCAACTGGCCTTGGATTGCCTTCAGGCTGCCGACATGGGCGAGGTGTTGGTCGACTTGGCCGATGCGCGAATTGTGAGCAGCCTGCTAGAAGGCCTCAGCCTCACAGACGACATGCGTAAAGAAGTTTATGCCGCATTGGCTTCTAAAAATTCGTCGGCCTTGCGCGAGTTAACCCAAGCCTTCCCCAAAGATATTCAATCTGGTTTGTTGAAACTCATTGATTTGTACGGCGACGTATCTATCTTGGAAACAGCGCTCGAACAACTCCCCCAAAAGCCACAAATTAAATTGGCGCTTGAGCAACTCAAATGGTTGAGCCAGCAATTGCCTCAAGTGACGTTCACGTTTGATTTGGCCGATGCCAGAGGTTATGCGTATTACAGCGGACTGCGCTTTGCGATCTATGCAAAAGGTGCCAGCGATGCGGTGGTCCGTGGCGGTCGTTATGACGGCGTGGGTGCCGTCTTTGGTCACGAAATTAGCCGTGATCGTCCAGCCGTAGGTTTCAGTCTCGATTTGAAACAATGGGTGAGTGTTGTCCCTCAACTTACCTTGAAAGCTGCTATTCGTGCCCCTTGGGGAACCTCTGCAGATTTCCGTTTGGCAATTGCCAAACTTCGCCAGCAAGGCGAAACCGTTGTTTGTGTCCTGCCAGGACACGATAGCGAAATTGATGAATTCCAATGCGATCGCGAACTCGTAGAAGTGGCGGGGCAGTGGGTTGTAAAAGCCATTGAAAACAAAGCAAAATGAACATGATCAAAGGACGCAATGTTGTTGTTGTCGGTACCCAATGGGGCGACGAGGGCAAAGGTAAATTAGTCGACTGGCTCACTGAAAGTGCGCAAGGCGTCGTTCGGTTCCAAGGAGGCCACAATGCAGGTCACACTTTGGTGATCAATGGTGTCAAAACAGCGCTGCACTTAATCCCCAGCGGCATCATGCGCCCGGGCGTGAAGTGCTACATCGGCAACGGCGTGGTGCTTTCAGCCGGCAAGTTGTTCGAGGAAATTGCAGGCCTTGAGAAGGCTGGCGTAGAAGTTCGCTCACGTCTTCGCATCAGTGAAGCTTGCCCCCTGATCTTGCCATTCCACGCTGCACTCGACGTGGCGCGTGAAGCGGCACGTGAACAGGGTGGCACCGAAAAAATCGGCACCACAGGTCGTGGCATTGGCCCAGCCTATGAAGACAAAATTGCTCGTCGTGCATTGCGCGTTCAAGACTTGAAATACCCAGAGCGCTTTGCTCACAAACTCAAAGAGTTGTTGGACTTGCACAACCATGTGCTGACCACCTATTTGGGCTCAGAAAAATTTGTGTGGGGCGATGCCCTCAAGCCCTACGTGCAAAACGGCCAAGTTCAATTTGATGTGGTGTACCAAGAAGCCATGGCCCACGCTGAATTGCTCAAGCCCATGATGGCTGACGTTTCACGCGAACTCAATGACGCACACCGTCAAGGCGCCAACTTGTTGTTTGAAGGTGCTCAAGGCACTTTGCTTGACGTTGATCATGGCACCTATCCCTATGTCACTTCCAGCAACTGCGTTGCGGGCAACGCGGCCGCAGGTTCAGGCGTTGGCCCTGGTATGTTGCATTACATTTTGGGCATTACCAAAGCTTATTGCACCCGTGTGGGCGGCGGTCCCTTCCCCACAGAGTTGGAATGGGAAAAAGAGGGCACACCCGGTTGGCACATGAGCACAGTAGGCGCTGAAAAAGGCGTAACCACTGGCCGCAGTCGTCGGTGCGGCTGGTTTGATGCCGCTCTGCTCAAACGCAGTGCACAAGTCAACGGTTTGTCTGGCATGTGCATTACCAAGCTCGATGTGCTTGATGGCTTAAAAGAATTAAAACTCTGCACGGGCTACGAATTAGACGGTGAAGTGATCGATATTCTGCCGATGGGGGCAGACGACATTGCACGCTGCAAACCCATTTATGAGACCATCGAAGGCTGGACCGATAGCACTGTTGGGGTGACTCAGTTTGACAAGTTGCCTGTCAATGCGCGCTTGTATTTGCAGCGCATTGAACAAGTGACAGGTGTGCCCGTTCACATGGTTTCCACCAGCCCTGATCGTGATCACACCATCCTGATGCACCATCCTTTTTTGGCGCCCCTTTAATTCATTTCATCAACCCAGCGCCTTGTTGAGCGCTGTAGATATAACTTTGGAGAGACCCCATGCTGACAGAAGACGGCAAACACTTGTACGTAAGCTACGACGAGTATCACAACTTGATCGAAAAATTGGCCATCAAAATCCATCAATCGGGTTGGGAATTTGACACCATCTTGTGTCTGGCTCGCGGCGGCATGCGCCCTGGCGATATTTTGTCGCGTATTTTCGACAAGCCTTTGGCCATCATGTCCACCAGCTCCTATCGCGCAGATTCGGGAACTGTGCAAGGACATTTAGACATTGCACGATTTATCACCACCCCCAAAGGTGAAATTGCAGGCCGTGTGTTGCTGGTTGACGATTTAGCCGATTCTGGTCACACGCTCAATGCTGTGGTCACCATGCTCAAAACCAATTACAAGCCTATCACTGAACTTCGCAGTGCGGTAATTTGGACCAAAGGTCTGTCTGGTTTTCAGCCTGATTATTCAGTGGACTATTTGCCCACCAATCCTTGGATTCATCAGCCTTTTGAAGGCTATGACAGTCTTCGCCCTGAAAAATTGATGGAAAAGTGGCGTGTCTGAAGGTAGGATGTTGGGATGTCTGAAAAAAAATCATCCCAACTCATCACCGACCTGATCCATCACGGCTACACGCCACCGGCAGAGTTCCAATCTCCTCTGCCGGGTACTTTTAAAGCCTCCACGGTTTTCTTCCCCAATGTGGCCGCCATGCGCCAACGGGAGTGGAAAGACAAATCAGCCTACACCTACGGCACGCACGGCACGCCTTCATCTTTCACGCTAGAAGAGCGGCTTTGTACGCTGGAAGGCGGGCGTCATTGTGTTCTTACACCTAGCGGTCTTTCAGCCTTGGCTGTGGCAGCATTTGCCGTTCTCAAGACCGGCGACCATGTGTTGATTCCTGACAATTCCTACGGTCCCAACAAAGTATTGGCTGAAGGGGAATTAACTTCATTTGGTATCAGTCACAGCTATTACGATGCCTTAAACCCATCAGACTTAGCCGCCAAAATTCAGCCCAATACCAAAATGGTGTGGTTGGAAGCGCCTGGCTCGGTCAGCATGGAGTTTCCAGATTTGATCGGATTGCTCCAGGTTTGCAAATCGCATTCAGTGGTCACCGCATTGGACAACACCTGGGGGGCTGGCATCGCCTTCAAACCCTTTGATTTGAAGGGCGATGGCACTTTGTCCGTCGATCTTACGGCTCATGCCTTGACCAAGTACCCCAGCGGCGGTGGTGATGTGTTGATGGGCAGTGTCATGACCTGTGACGATGCCTTGGCTTTAAAACTCAAGCTCACCATGATGCGATTGGGTATCTGCGTCGGTCAGAACGATGTTGAAACCGTCCTTCGATCCTTGCCGACCATCGCGCTTCGATACGATGCACAAGACCACACAGCAAGGCAATTGGCCACTTGGTGGCAAACACAAAAAGCCTGCGTGCAAGTGATGCATCCCGCTGTCAGTGGGTCACCTGGCCATGCCCATTGGCAAGCTTTGTGTGCGCCGAAGGGTGGCGCAGGGCATGCAGCGGGCTTGTTCAGTGTGATGTTGAGTCCTGATTTGACGCAGGCGCAAGTGGATGCATTCTGCGATCAGTTGAAGCTCTTCAAAATTGGTTACAGCTGGGGCGGGCCTTTCAGTTTGGTGGTGCCCTACAACATTCGCAGCATGCGCTCTGAATGGCCGTCTCAACTCAAGCCCGGGCATCTGGTCAGATTCTCGACTGGGTTTGAAGCCGCCGCCGATTTAATCGCCGATTTGCAGCAAGCGGTCGAACAGTGCTTGAATATTTCGAGTTGATCTTCGAGGGAGACTTGCCAAGCTGATACAGTGGAGTCCTATTCACTGAAAGACATATCTTGGCAACTCCCAATTACGGTTACGAAAAACGTCAAAAAGAATTGGCGAAGAAGCGCAAGAAAGAAGACAAACTCAAAGCGAAAGCGGAACGTAAACACGATTCGCCAGACGCTGAAGACGGTATCAGTGCCGATGAGACAGACGAATTAGGCGCATCGACCAGTTCAACCGAAGCGTTACCACCGGCGGTTTAAGGACTATCCGTCTAGATGGGCATTGACTGCCGATTCAATTGCTCAGTGCCCCAGCATTTTCTTCATTTGTGGCCAAACATTGTTCATCATGATGGTCTGAGCTTTTTCGTTAGGATGAATTCTGTCGGCTTGAAACCATTTCAGCGGATCGGGATCATCGGCCACCCCCTTCAGAAACTGAACATTCAATTGCGCGCCAGTTGCTTTTGAAACTTGTTGATAGGTGGCGTCCATTTGCTTGCGATAGTTTTCACCGTAGTTCGGTGGCACTTGCATGCTGATGATCAAAACTTTGGCGCCCGATTTTTGTCCTGCTGTGGCCATGGCGGTCAGATTTTTTTCTGTCATGCCAAGGTTCAGACCGCGTAGCGCATCGTTGCCGCCCAACTCAATGACCAGCAACTGCGGTTGATGTGTTTTGAGCAGTGTGGGCAATCGGGAGGCACCGCCAGATGTGGTGTCACCACTGATGCTGGCATTGACGATGTTGATGTTCACCTTTTCTTGTGTCGCTTTTTGGTTCATGAGTTGAACCCAACCTGTCCCTCTGCTTAAGCCATATTCCGCACTGAGTGAATCGCCCACAATCAACACGGTGGGCCTGGTGTTTTGTGGTGTCGCTGCAGGTGTGACAGCCGTGTTAGCGAGAGCCAGCCATGGGCTGAAAATTCCCCCAACCCACAAGCCCAAGATAAGGCGGTTAAAGTGTGGGCGTCGCATGAAAGGTATGTGCATGTCAGAAGTCATTATTTCGGTGAACCACGTTAGCAAAATTGTCAACGATGCCAGTGGGCCTTTGGCTATTTTGCGCGATATCGATTTCTCTGTGAAATCTGGGGAAACATTGGCCATTTTGGGCGCGTCCGGTTCAGGCAAAAGTACTTTGTTGTCCATCATGGCAGGCTTGGACACACCCTCGTCGGGACAAGTTTTTCTAGCGGGTCAATCCATTTTTGACATGACAGAAGATGAGAGAGCGGGATGGCGAGGTCAGCAACTGGGCTTTGTTTTCCAAAGCTTTCAACTCATGGGCCATCTCAATGCCTTAGAAAACGTCATGTTGCCGCTTGAATTGGCAGGTGTTAAAGATGCGGCATCACAGGCTAAGAAAGTGTTGCAGCAGGTGGGTTTGTCAGAGCGCCTCAAGCACTTTCCCAAAGTGCTGAGTGGCGGAGAGCAACAACGTGTGGCATTGGCTCGCGCCTTCGTCGTCCAGCCTCAACTTTTGCTAGCCGATGAGCCCACGGGCAGTTTGGATGCCCAAACGGGTGAAAGCATCATGAACTTGATGCTGGAGATGAACCGACAAAGAGGCACCACCTTAATTTTGGTGACGCATGACCATAAATTGGCTCAACGTTGCGACAGAACCCTCACTTTGCAGGCTGGACAGCTCATATCCCAAGGATAATCAGGGCATGTCATCTCCCAAAGTTCTATTCGGTTTCCATGCCGTGGGTGTCCGCCTCAAAACGGCACCACAATCGATTGTTGAAATTTATTTTGAAGCCACGCGGCGTGATGCGCGCATGCGTCAGTTCATCGAGCGCGCGCAAGAAGCCGGTGTACGTTTGATTGAAGCCGACAGCATGCGCTTGGCCAAGTTGGCGGGCAGCCATGGTCATCAAGGTGTAGCAGCCCGAGTGGAAAGCATCCCTCAAGCACATTCCCTAGACGATCTCTTAGATCAAATTCAAGTGCCCCCTTTGTTGTTGGTGCTTGATGGGGTCACCGATCCGCATAACCTAGGTGCTTGCTTGCGAGTGGCAGACGGCGCTGGGGCCCATGCCGTGATCGCCCCCAAAGACCATGCTGCTGGTATCAATGCCACCGTGGCAAAAGTGGCCAGTGGTGCTGCCGAGACAGTGCCGTATTTCATGGTGACCAACTTAGCACGCACCTTGGGGGAACTGAAGGAGCGTTCTATTTGGATCATTGGCACGAGTGGCGATGCCCCCAAAAACATTTACCAAGTTGATCTCAAGGGTCCTACAGCTTTGGTCTTGGGTGCTGAGGGTCCTGGTATGCGTCAACTCACACGCAAGACTTGCGACGAGCTGGTCAGCATCCCCATGCAGGGCGCTGTTGAAAGTTTGAATGTTTCCGTTGCCAGTGGTGTTTGTTTGTTTGAAGCGGTTCGGCAGCGTTTAGGCTAAAATTTAAAAGGCTGCGTTAAATCAAGCCTGCCGCACCCAGCAAACCACCGCCCAAGATCAGCCACAGAATGTGAACTGAGGTTCGCAACATGATCAAGGCAACGATGCCCGTGACTAGCCACAATCGCCAGTCTTTTGCCATGTTGTCATTGGCTGCGGAGAGCAGCCAACCCGTTGACACCAACAGTCCAATCACAATGGGCGCCATGCCCGATTTAAAGGCCTTCACCGACTTTAAATTTCTATTTTCGTGAGCCCATCGGGTGGTGACATAGGTCAGCAGGGAGGAGGGCAGCAAAATGCCCGCCATGGTGATCAACAAACCTGCTAAGCCCAAGCCCCATGCCTCCGGACCAGCGCCTAAGCCGCCGCCCACATTCAAGCCAACGTTCCAGCCCATCAAAGCCACAAACAAAACATTGGGACCAGGTGCTGATTGCGCTAAGGCAATGCAAGATGTAAAAACAGGATCGGTGAGCCATTGTTTTTCATCCACCAAAAAACGATGCATGTCTGGTGCGGTGGTAATGGCCCCGCCAATCGACAGCATTGAAAGAATGGCAAATTGTGTGAAAAGTTGAACCCAATCGAGGGGGCTCAATACCAATAGGTCAGTCATTTGCCGGGCCTGTCTTGCATGTTCTGGTTTTGGCTTAATCGGGTTAACGCGCGATTCGCTAAAAAGTAACCCACACACCCAATGCTCAGGATGGCCCATACCAAGGGCACCCTAAAAATACCCACCGCAATGAAAGCTGCCGCTGCGATGAGGGCCGCCGGCCACAAACCCATGGGATTTTGCGGCAAAGTGGAACTTAATTTCAAACCAGTTGCCATGATCACGCCCGCTGAAACAGCGCCCATGCCTTTGAGAGCGCCTTGAGCCATCGGGTTGTCTGAGACACCGCCAAACACAATGGCAATGGACAGCAACAAAATGAGGGGTGCCAAAATTAAACCGGACAAAGCTGCAACAGCGCCTGTCCAGCCAAAATAGCGATTGCCCAGGGTGATGCACAAATTGGCCACATTGGGCCCCGGCATGATTTGAGCCACAGACCATTCTTCAACAAATTGAGCCTTGGTCAGCC
>JBDLWA010000227.1:0-11864 GCA_039804505.1 Pseudomonadota bacterium | reverse complement strand
CTTGTCGGCTTCGGTGATTTTTTCTTTTTTGAGCAAGCGGTCTAAGCTGCCTGAGACGGTGGCAATGCCTTTGGCCACAGCCGCTTCAGAAATGTCCACCATCACCACGGGAATGCCCGCTACGGCACACGCCTGTGCAATGCCGTTGCCCATGGTGCCTGCGCCAATGATGCCTACTTTTTGAATGATCATGATTTAAAAATGAAAAGTTAAAGTTGAAAAAAAATGAGTTGCTGCGCATCAAGCTCTGAAACGTTTGCGCGTCAATGCCAACGCAATCCAAAATGCCACCGCTGCCACGACCAACAACAAACACATGTTGCGCAACAAGTGCTCTGGCCATTGGTCCAAGAACAAGGGACGCACCATTTCAACGGCGGCTGTTAAAGGCAAGTACGACGTGATGAGTTGCAACCACTCTGGCAATTGCGTGCGCGGAAAATAAATGCCCGACAAAAACATCATGGGCGTGAGGAACAACGTGAAGTAGTAAGTGAAGAAGTCATAGCCTTTGGCCAAGGCATTGAAAATCAAGGCAATACAACTGAAGGTGACACCCACCAACCACAAGATGGGCCAAGCCAGGATGAGCTTCCAACTGTGCGTGATGCCCAGCGCCAACATCACCACCATGATGGCGGTGACAGTGAAGACAGCTTTGTAAGCCGCCCACAACATTTCTGCCATGACCACATCGTCAAGGCGCACCGGCGCATTCATGATGCCGTCCCAGGTTTTTTGCATGTGCATGCGCGAGAACGCCGAATACAAAGCCTCAAACGACGCCGCATTCATGGCACTCATGCAAATGCTGCCGCTGGCCAAAAACAAAATGTAGGGCACTTGCTGCCCCCCAGTGTTCACCTCGCCCACCAAGGCGCCGAGGCCATAGCCAAAGGCCACCAACCACATGAGTGGTTCGGCAATGTTGCCCACCAAACTGGGAAGGGCCAACTTGCGCCAGACCAACAAATTGCGCAAGAACACAGGCCACCAGCGCATCGAGAGTTGCGGCGGCGCCCACACAGAAGGGGTCGCAGGGTGTGTGTTCATCATGCGTTCTCCCTGATTTGTCGACCGGTGAGTTTCAAAAATAAATCCTCTAAATTGGCAGGACGGTGCAAACTGCGAATGTGGGGCCACGCTTGCAAGGCCACCAACAAAGGCTTGGCTTCCGAAGTGTAGAAAAACACCGTCTCGCCACTGACCTCTACCCGCGCCGCGTGTTGCCTGAGCGGCGAGTCTTCTGCGGCCAATGCCAAAGCGCCTTGGCCATAGAGTTCCACCACGTCGGGCTCGAGGTGCTGCGCAATCAAATCGCGTGGCTTGCCTTCGGCAATTTTTTTGCCGTGGTCAATGACCAACAAACGGTCACACAAACGTTCAGCTTCGTCCATGAAATGCGTCGTGAGCAAAATCGATTTGCCTTCTTGCATCAGCATTTGCAAACGCTCCCACATCAAGTGACGGGCTTGCGGATCAAGTCCTGTTGTGGGTTCATCGAGCATCAGTACTTCGGGTTGATTGATCAGTGCTCGCGCCAAGCTCAAGCGGCGTTTCATGCCACCAGACAACTCACCGGGCTTGGCTTTGGCCTTGCTGGTCAATGCGCCAAACTCTAATAGCGGTGCAATACGAGCCTTGATGTCGCGGTCTTTCATGCCGAAGTAGCGGCCATAGACCAGTAGATTTTCTTCGGCCGTGAAATCCGGATCGAGCGTGTCCATCTGCGCCACGACGCCTAACCTTGACTTGATGGCCAACGCATCTTGCGGCATCGACAAAGTGTCAAAGTAGGTGATGCTGCCGGCATCGGGCGTGGTCAAGCCCAAGCACATGCGCAGTGTGGTGGTTTTGCCAGCGCCGTTAGGGCCAATGACCCCCAAGCATTCGCCAGGTGCGATGTGAAACGACAAATCGTTCACCACAGTGTTGTCGCCAAAACGTTTGACGAGGTTTTTTACATTCAATAAATCTGTCATGCCTTGATTGTGCCTCGCTCACCCTTAGGCTAGGCTGACCCAACCCCGAATTTGAGTCAGGTATGTGCGCAAAGTTTGTGAGATGCCCATCAATATGTATACTTATTAAAGCCCATCACAGGATTGTTGAGACACCATGAACCCCTCGAACCACGCAGACGCCCTTGGCCGCCTTGAAGACCTGCCCGCCGACTACATCGCGGACATGACCGCGCTGTCGATTGCACCGCTGTGGCCGCAATTGCGAGGCCTGCTGCCGCGTGGCAAGCCCGCCCGCGCCACGCAGCCTTTTGTGTGGCACTACAAAGATGTTCGTCCCCAACTGATGCGCGCTGGCGACCTGACGCCCATCGAAAAAGCCGAGCGCCGTGTGTTGGTACTCTGCAACCCGGGTCATGGCATTGAAAAACTGGTGGCCACGCCCACCATTTATGTCGGCATGCAGCTGATCTTGCCTGGCGAAGTGGCGCCCAACCACCGTCACACACCCAGCGCTGTGCGTTTTGTGGTGGAAGGCGAAGGCGGCTTCACCACCGTGCAAGGCGAGAAATGCCCCATGCACAAGGGCGATCTCATTCTCACCCCCGCCGGTTTGTGGCACGAGCATGGTCACGAAGGCACAGGACCCGTGGTGTGGCTGGATGCGCTGGACTTGCCCATGGTTTACAGCATGGAAGCGTCGTATGCCATTGAAGGTCCTTCACAAAACGCCAGTCCCGATTTGGACGCTTCTCAAACCAAGTACCGTCGCGCAGGCTTGGTGCCCTTTGGCTCACTGAGTCAGTCGGCACGCGCCCCTTATCCGCAAATTCGCTACCCCTGGGTCGATGTGCGCGAAGCTTTGAATGCCCTCGACAAAGGCACTCCCAAAGACGCCGCCGTTCAGTTGGCCTATGTGAACCCAGAAACTGGCGCACCTTGCTTGCCCACCTTGGGTTTCTCGGCCCAGCTGTTGCGAGACGGGCTGGACTTCAGCCCCCGTCCCCGCTCTGCCAGTTCTGTGATGCATGTGATTGAAGGTCGCGGTGAGTCCGAAATTGATGGCGTCACCTTGAAATGGTCTGAGGGCGACACGGTCGCCATTCCCACGCACGCCCAGATCAAACACCGCGCCAGCCACGGCAATGCCTACCTGTTCCATGTGGACGATGCGCCTACACAGCGCGCGCTGGGCTTCTATCAAGAGTTCTAAACATGGTCTGAAGCGCTGGCAGGCTTCAAAGCCATACCCTGCAAGCCTCCTACAATAGGCCCCATATAAAACGAGGGAGCCCCTGTGTCTGATCAATTGGCTGTACTGCCCCAATACCTGATGCCCAAGCAGGCCATGACGCGCTTGGCGGGTCGCTTGGCCAGTGCCGAATGGGGCGGGTTCACCACCTGGGTGATCCAACGTTTTATCAAGCGCTACAACGTCAACATGAACGAGGCCGTTCATGCCGACCCGGCCCATTACAAAAGCTTCAATGAATTTTTCACACGGCCTTTGAAAGAAGGCGTGCGCCCCCTCAGCACCCGCCAGTGGGTCTGCCCCGTAGACGGTGCCATCAGCCAATGCGGCGCCATTGAACGCGATCAAATTTTTCAAGCCAAAGGCCACCAGTACAGTACGCGTGCGCTGGTCGGCGGTGATGCCGAGTTGGCCGCGCAATTTCAGAATGGTCAATTTGCCACCCTGTATTTAAGCCCACGCGACTACCACCGCATTCACATGCCCATCGCCGGCCGCTTGCTGCGCATGATTCACGTGCCCGGCGATTTGTTTTCGGTGAACCCCACCACGGCACGTGGCGTGCCTGGTTTGTTCGCCCGCAACGAGCGCGTGGTGTGCGAGTTTGAAACGGAAAGTGGCCCCATGGTCTTGGTGCTGGTGGGCGCCACCATTGTGGGCAGCATGGCCACTGTGTGGCACGGCCAGGTCAATCCACCGCGGCCAGGCATGGTGCGCGAGTGGCGCTACGACACGCAAAATGTGCAGCTTCAAAAAGGCGAAGAGATGGGTCGGTTCTTACTGGGCTCCACCGTCGTCATGCTGTTCCCACAAAACAGCATTGAGTTTCCAGCCGATTGGCTCAGCACTCGCCCCTTACAAATGGGCGAGGCCATGAGCCGCATTTAACGCCTGTTAAATTTCAATTTTGGAGCCTAGCTCCACCACAGAGTTGTTGGGCAACTTCAAGAACTCGGCTGCGGCACTGGCGTTCAAGTGCATTTGCGCAAACAGTTTTTCACGCCATGTGGCCATGCCACCCCCAATGGTGGGAATGACGATGTCGCGCGACAAGAAGTAGCTGGTGCTCATGGGGTCGAGTTCTGCGCCATGACCCTTCAAGCTTTCCAGGGCCTTGGGCAAATCGGGATCGTTTTTGAAGCCGTAGTTGACGATCACTTGCCAGCAATCATGGCCCAGGGGCTCAATTTCTAAACGTTTGTTCATGCCAATCCAAGGCACTTCTTGGCTTCGCACCGTCACAAACAAGTTTTGACGATGCAGCACTTTGTTGTGCTTCAAGTTGTGCAACAACGCATTGGGCACGTTGCCGGGATCGGCCGTTAAGAACACAGCGGTGCCCTCGACCCGTGCAGGGGGGGCGACAAAAATGGCTTCCAAGAAGTCCACCAAACTGAAGGACTCCGCTTTGAGTGAGTTGTTGAGCAAGCGTCGGCCATCACTCCAAGTGATCATCAACAAGAAGATGCCGCCACCGATGACCAATGGGAACCAGCCGCCCTCAAACAACTTGAGCAAGTTGGAGGCCCAAAATGCAAAATCGACCACGAAGAAAAAGCCGGTGGCACCAATGCACAGCGACAAAGGCAAATTCCAGTTGTACCGAATCACGAAGAAGGTCAGGATGGTGGTGATCAACATGTCGGTACAAACGGCAATGCCGTAAGCGGCTGCCAAATTGCTGGACGACTTGAACAAAGCCACCGCCAGCACAATCAGGACAAACAGGCCCCAGTTCACAAAGGGGATGTAGATTTGTCCCATTTCCTTCACGCTGGTGTGCAAAACTTGCAATCGAGGCAAGTAACCCAATTGAATCACTTGCTTGGTCACACTGAAAGCCCCCGTGATCAAGGCTTGCGACGCAATCACCGTGGCCATGGTGGCCAAACCCACCAAGGGAATGAGAGCCCATTCAGGCGCCATCATGTAGAAGGGGTTCTTGACGGCGGCGGGGTTGGTTAACAGCAGGGCGCCTTGGCCAAAATAGTTCAAGGTGAGCGCTGGCATCACCACTGTGAACCAGGCCATGCGAATGGGCTTCTTGCCAAAGTGGCCCATGTCTGCATACAGCGCTTCACCTCCGGTGACGCACAAAACAACGGCACCCAAAATGATGAAGGTCGTGCCTGGGTTCTCCCACATAAACATCACCGCGAAGTGCGGGCTGACGGCCCACAAAATTTCGGGTTGTGTGGCAATGTGATAGAGGCCTAAGACAGCGATGGCTGCAAACCAGACCACCGTGATAGGGCCAAAAAATTTACCGATGCCCGCTGTGCCTCTTTTTTGCACGGCAAACAAACCAAACAAAATGATCAGCGTCAGTGGAATCACAGCTTTCTTAAAAGCCGGTGAAATGACTTCCAAACCTTCCACGGCAGACAACACTGAAATGGCTGGCGTGATCACACCGTCGCCGTAAAACAAACAGGTGCCAAAAATGCCCACCATCAACAGCACTTTGCGCAATTGCGGTTTGTCTTTGACCGATTGCGAGGCCAAGGCCAACATGGCCACCAAGCCGCCTTCACCATGGTTGTCTGCTCGCAGCACCAAGGTGACGTACTTCACCGACACAATGGTGGTGAGGGTCCAGAAAAAGATGGAGAGAATGCCGTAAACATTTTCAGGCGTGAAAGGCACATGGCCGGAGCCAAAGACCTCTTTCAAGGCATACAACACGCTGGTGCCGATGTCGCCGTAGACCACACCGATGGCGCCTAAAGTTAGGGCCGCAAGAGAAGATTTGCTAGAGGACACAAAAAATCAGCCCAGCATCAAAGCTGGGCTTGTTGTTCAGAATGTCCGCGATTCTGCGCCTGTTTTGAGAACTTTGCCATGGGGGGCAAACTCTAAAATTTTGGCCTTGTGAGAAATGTTGCAATGCAGCAACTTGCGCTTTAAAAAGAGCGCTTTAGTCGTACACCTCAGCTTCTGGATCGGTGGCTTCCAGTTCATAACTGGCGGCCAACATGGCCAAACGACCAATCACCCCATACATATAAAAGCGGTTGGGTACGCTGGCCCCTGGCTTCATGCCAGGCTGTGGCAGGTGCGGTGTGTCGGCAAATGCCAAGGGCACAAAGCTGGCACCGGGGGCATTCAAGTTTTCGTCCACACCGCGCTCGGCGTGAACCCGGTAGAAACCACCCACCACATAGCGATCCATCATGTAGACCACGGGCTCGGCCACGGCGTCGTTCATGCGTTCGTTGGTGAGCACACCCTCTTGAATGATCACATCGCTGACCACTTGACCGTCTTTGATGACGCTCATCTTGTTGCGTGTTTTGCGGTTGAGCACATCCAAATCGGACACATCGCGCACCGTCATGATGCCCATGCCGTACGTGCCATTGTCGGCTTTGACCACCACAAAGGGCTTTTCGCTGATGCCGTACTCTTTGTACTTGCGCTTGATTTTGGTCAAGAGCGCATCGACGTTGCTGCGCAAGGCTTCAATGCCTACGCCCTCAGCAAAGTTGACATCACCGCACTGGTTGAACATGGGGTTGATGAGCCAAGGGTCAATGCCCAAAAGCTTGCCAAAACGTTTGGACACTTCTTCGTAGCTCTGGAAGTGCAAGGTTTTACGGCGCACACTCCAGCCGGCATGGAGCGGCGGCAACAAGTGTTGCTCGTGCAATTCTTCCAAAATACCAGGCGCGCCGGCCGACAAATCGTTGTTCAGCAAAATGGTGCAGGGGTCAAAGTCTTTGAGTCCCACACGGTGCTTGGTGCGAATGACTGGCTCTAAGGTGACTTGGTCGCCGCCTGGCAAATCAATCACGGTGAGTTCTTTGATCTCTGGGTTGATGGAGCCAATGCGCACATTCAAACCAGCCATGTGGAAAATGCGCTGCAGTTGCGCCACATTGCTCAAATAAAACGTGTTGCGCGTGTGGTTCTCAGGAATGATCAGCAGATTCCTGGCTTCAGGACAGATCTTTTCGATGGCTGCCTGTGCGGCTTGAACGGCTAAGGGCAGCATTTCCTGCGACAAATTGTTCCATCCGCCGGGAAATAAATTGGTATCTACCGGCGCCAGCTTAAAGCCGGCGTTGCGAATGTCCACCGAGGTGTAAATGGGCGGTGTGTGTTCCATCCACTCCAAGCGAAACCAGCGCTCAATGGCGGGCATGGAATCGAGCACCCGTTGTTCGAGTTCGTTGATGGGGCCATTCAAAGCGGTGACAAGATGCGGAACCATAGCTGCCTTTGTTTTTGGTTTTTAGTTTCTCACTTCGCCTTCACCCAGCACCACGTACTTGAGTGAGGTGAGTCCCTCGATCCCCACGGGACCTCGGGCATGGAATTTATCGGTGGAGATGCCAATTTCGGCACCTAGGCCAAACTCGAAGCCATCTGCAAACCGTGTGCTGGTATTGACCATGACACTGGCAGAGTCGACCTCGCGCAAAAACCGTTGCGCATGCATGTGGTCGCGCGTGAGGATGGCGTCGGTGTGATGGCTCGAGTAATGGTTGATGTGCGCAATGGCAGCGTCCAAACCCGGCACCACCTTGATGCTGATGATGGGCGCTAAATATTCCTCGAACCAATCTTGCTCGCTGGCATCCACCAGTTGTGCGCCTGGCACTTTGGCCAAAATGGCTTTGGCTTCGGGGCAGCAACGCATTTCAACACCCTTGTCGGCATAGACTTTGCCAATCAACGGTAAAAATTCTGCGGCCACACCTTGCGCCACCAACAAACTTTCGCTGGCATTGCAGGGGCTGTACTTTTGAGTCTTGGCATTGTCGGCCACCTTCACCGCCATGGCCACATCACAAGGGTCATCGACATAGGTGTGACAGTTGCCATCGAGGTGCTTGATGACAGGGACCTTGGCATCGCGGCTGATGCGTTCGATCAAACCTTTGCCGCCGCGTGGAATGATGACATCCACATACTCGGGCATGGCGATCAAGTGACCCACGGCTTCTCGGTCGGTGGTTTGAACCAACTGCACTGCCTGCGTGGGCAAGCCCGCCGCTTCTAAGGCTTGGTTGACCAAGCGCGCCAAGGCTTTGTTGGATTCAATGGCTTCAGAACCCCCACGCAAAATGCAGGCGTTGCCACTTTTGATGGAGAGGCTGGCCGCTTCAATGGTGACGTTGGGGCGGCTTTCGAAAATCATGCCAAAGACCCCAATAGGCACACGCATCTGACCCACGCGAATGCCGCTGGGTTGCTGCTTCATGCCAATGATTTCGCCAATGACATCGGGCATGGCGGCCAATTGTTCGCAACCTTCTGCGCAGGTGGCCAGTACTTTGGGCGTCAAACGCAAACGGTCCACCATGGGAGCCGACAGGCCCGCCGCTTCAGCACGGCTCAAGTCTTTGGCATTGTCAATTTGCAAGGCCGCTGTGTTGTCGCGCAACAAAGCAGCCAAGTGTTTGAGGGCTTGGTTCTTGGCGTTGGCAGAGGCACGGGCCATAGCAGCCGAGGCGGTCTTGGCTTGCTGACCCAAAGTTTGCAAGTGCAATTTGACGTCTTCAGACATCTGGGCAGCTTGGGGAGTGGCGGTGGAAGGCGCGTTCATGCCTTCATTTTCGCACTCTTGAAGGCCAATTGGGCGCTTCGGCTGGCAAAGTCTTCAAGACTTTGGGGTGCAAGCGCTAGAAACTCGCAGGGCCAAGCGTTGAAGCGCCTGCCAGGGATCGGTGGGCCAGTCGGCCACTTTCAGACCTTTGACGATGCCATCCACCTGGTGGGCATTTTGGAGCAATTGTGCCAAACGCGTGCTCGACAAGCGCGGCAACACCCGCTCAAACAACTTTTCCCGAGCGCCCCAAATGCGCTGTTCTCGCAGGGCCATGGGCAAAGGCTTGCCCTCGGCCATGGCATCTTTCACCCGCTTCAAGGCGCGAATGTCTTCGGCCAAGGTGTAATGAACCAACACCGCCGCCTCACCCTCGGCTTGCAGGCCGTCGAGCATGCGCTGAACCCGGGCCACTTGCCCGGCTAACACGGCTTCTGACAGTTTGAACACATCGTATCGGGCCACGTTCAAGACGGCACTTTCTACCTGCGCCTGACTCAACTCACCTTGCGGATACAGCAAGCCCAACTTTTGAATTTCTTGGTGCGCCGCCAGTAAATTGCCTTCCACACGGTCGGCAAAGAATTGCAAGCAACTTTGGCCTTCTTGGCCGGCCGCCACACTTTGGCCTTGCAGTTTTAAGCGCTGCGCTATCCACTGAGGCAATTGCGCGCGTTCGAGGGCGTCAATTTGGAGAGTGACGCCGTATTGCTCCAAGGCGCCAAACCAGGCGCCCTTTTTGGTGGCGGCATCTAAGCGAGGCAATAGAAACAAGGTGAGGGTGCTGTCATTGCCTTCGGCTGTTTGGGCCAACTGCTGAATCATGGGGCTGCCTTCTTTGCCAGGCTTGCCCGTGGGGATGCGGATTTCCAAGAGTTGCTTGTCGGCAAACAAGCTCATGGAACCGCCCGCCGCCAACACTTCGCTCCAATCAAAGTGCGCGCCCGACACCACATGCACACTGCGCTCGGAATAACCTTGGCTTCTGGCCTTGGCACGAATGGCATCGGCCGCTTCTTGCACCAACAAGGCTTCATCGCCGTGCAAGGTGTAAAGGCTTCGCAAACCTTTTTCAAGGTGCGCTGACAGTTGGGGCAAGGCCAATTGCATGAAGGATTGCCTTAGTCTTTCAGCACCGTGATCACAACGATTTCAACGCGGCCATGCGACGCAAAATTTGCTGCACGATGTCGGTTTGCATGTCGCGGTACATCATGGCCTCTTCAATTTCTTTCGACAAGGCGAGGGATTCCAAAAAGCTCAGGTCGCGTTGCTGCAGCAACTCCACTTCAGGCATCAAGGTTTTGCCTTGAGGCGTGCGAACGCGAAACTTCACTTTCAAGCGCAGTTGCAGTTCACGCACTTGGCCAGAGGCGTTGACGCCGACCACCACACGCTCACGCACTTCAGACATCACATCCAAGACCACTTCAGCAGTGGCCATGTCTTTGGCTTCTGTGAACACTTTGAGTTCGGGATAGCTGGCCAAAATTCTGCGCAAATCGGCGCCCAGTGCCGACTGCCTGGGCAACATCAAAAACACCGACTTGAAAGGCAGGTCGGCACTTTGTCGCAACTGAAAGCCACAAGCCGTTAGGCCTGCAGCAGACAGGCCACTGAACAGCACCGAGCCGGTCATGCCACGCACCAAAGCTTGTAGCGATTGACGACGGCTGAGCAACTGGGGGGCCTTGTTCATAGGGTTTGCTTTACAGCACCACGTTGACCAAACGGCCCGGCACCACAATGATTTTCTTAGGCACTGCGCCCGCGGCCTGCTTGGTCACTTGCTCGTGCGCTGCAGCCGCTTGCTCTATGGTCACTTTGTCGGCATTGGCCGACACTGTGAGCGAGCCGCGCAGCTTGCCGTTGATTTGCAACATGAGTTCAATCTCATCGCGCTGCAAGGCCGTTTCGTCCACGCCGGGCCACGCCACATCGAGCAAGTCGCCGCAGCAAGTGCCGTAGCCCAACTCGTTCCACAACTGGAAAGCCAAGTGCGGACAAGCGGGGTACATCACGCGCAGCAAGATGGAATAGCACTCCGCCAAGGCGGCGTTGTCGTTCACATCTGTCGATGTCGACAGGGGCGAATCTTCCAGCGTGTTGAGCATCTTCATGAGTGCCGACACCACGGTGTTGTATTGCATGCGCTCGTAGTCGTAATTGGCTTGGCGCAGCACCGAGTGAATTTCGAGGCGCAATTTTTTGGCTTCTGCGCTGAAGGTGATGGGCTGTGAGCGGTCAACGGTGAGGCCGACCTTCAAAGCACTTTCCACTTTGACCGCGTAGTTCCACACACGGCGCACAAAGCGGTAGCTACCTTCCACGGCCGCGTCATTCCACTCCAAGGTGGCTTCGGGCGGTGCGGTGAACATGGTGTACAGACGCGCGGTGTCGGCGCCGTATCGTTCAATCAGGTCTTGCGGATCGACGCCGTTATTTTTCGACTTGGACATGGTGCCCACGCCTTCGTAATCGATGGCGGTGCCCACAGGCAAATCGCCCACGGCGTTTTTCAAACGCGCACCGATCACTTTGCCGTCGTCGGCCAACACATGCTCCACATCGTGCGGCCAGAAATAATCCTTGCCACCTTTGTCGGTGCGACGTGAATAGATGTGGTTCAGCACCATGCCTTGCGTGAGCAACTTGGTGAAGGGTTCGTCCACTTTGACCAAGCCCAAATCGCGCATCACCTTGGTCCAGAAGCGCGCATACAGCAAGTGCAGAATGGCGTGCTCAATGCCGCCAATGTACTGGTCCATCGGCATCCAGTAGTCGGCACCCTCGGCCACCATCTTGTCGGTGTTCTTGGGGTCGCAATAGCGCATGAAGTACCAAGACGAATCGACAAACGTGTCCATGGTGTCGGTCTCGCGGCGCGCGGGTTTGCCGCACACAGGACACACCACGCCAGCGTGGAAACCTTCGTGCTTGTTCAAGGGATTGCCGGAGCCATCGGGGATGCAATCTTGTGGCAACACCACGGGCAAATCTTTTTCGGGCACAGGCACCGCGCCGTGTTCATCGCAATGGATGATCGGGATCGGTGTGCCCCAGTAGCGCTGACGACTGATACCCCAATCGCGCAGACGCC
>JBDLWA010000226.1:0-2801 GCA_039804505.1 Pseudomonadota bacterium | reverse complement strand
TTGGTGCAAGGCGATACGTCGCGTGCCGCCGAAATTGCTTTGCAACTGGCGTCTATTTTTACGCACCGCTTCTATTTAGAAATTCAACGCGCAGGGCGTCCTGAAGACAATGCCCATGTGGTGGCCGCAGTGAAATTGGCGGCGCGTTTGAGTTTGCCTGTCGTGGCCACGCATCCCGTTCAGTTTTTGGCTGAAGACGATTACGAATCGCACGAAGCGCGTGTTTGTATTTCTGAAGGCGAAATTCTGGGCAACCAGCGCCGCGTTCGCAAGTTCACCCGAGATCAATACTTCAAGTCTTCTGCAGAAATGCAGGCGCTGTTTGCCGACGTGCCCAGTGCCTTGGCCAACTCGGTTGAAATTGCCAAGCGCTGCAATTTGTCTTTGGTGCTCGGCAAGCCACAATTGCCCAATTACCCTACGCCCGTGACCGATGGCAAGCCCATGCCCATCGAGGACTATTTCCGCTTGTTGTCAGTGGAGGGCTTGGAAGAGCGCTTGGTGCATTTGTACCCGGATCTCGTCAAACGAGACGCCGAGCGTCCGCGCTATGCCGAGCGTTTGGAGTTTGAGATCAACACCATCTTGAAGATGGGCTTCCCAGGCTACTTCCTCATTGTGGGTGACTTCATCAACTGGGCCAAGAAAAACGGCTGCCCCGTGGGCCCGGGCCGTGGATCGGGTGCCGGTTCATTGGTGGCGTATTCCCTCAAAATTACCGACCTCGATCCGCTGCAATACAACTTGCTGTTTGAGCGCTTCTTAAATCCGGAGCGGGTCTCCATGCCCGACTTCGACATTGACTTTTGCCAAACCAATCGCGACCGTGTGATTGACTATGTGAAAGACAAGTACGGCCGCGATGCGGTCAGTCAAATTGCCACTTTCGGCACCATGGCGGCACGTGCGGCCATTCGCGATGTGGGGCGTGTGCTCGACATGAGTTACATGTTCTGCGATGGCATCAGCAAACTGATTCCCAATAAGCCAGGTCAGCACATCACCATTGATGGCGCCATCAAGGCCGAGCCCATTTTGGCCGAGCGCTTAGAAAAAGAAGACGAAGTCAAAACGTTGTTGGCGCTGGCACAAAAACTAGAAGGCATGACCCGCAACGTGGGCATGCACGCGGGCGGTGTGTTGATCGCGCCTGGCAAGCTCACAGACTTTTGTCCCTTGTACCAACAACCTGGCAGCACGTCGGCTGTGAGTCAGTACGACAAGGACGACGTAGAAGCGATTGGCCTGGTGAAGTTTGACTTTTTGGGCTTGGCCACCTTGACCATTTTGGAAGTGGCGCGCGAGATGATCGTGAAGCGCCACAAAGGCCAAGAAAATTTCGCTTACGAGAACATTCCTTTGGACGATGCAGCCACGTACAAGCTGTTCTCTGACGGTCGCACCGAGTCGGTGTTCCAGTTTGAAAGTCGCGGCATGCAGGGCATGTTGAAAGACGCACGGCCTTCCCGCTTGGAAGATTTGATTGCGCTCAACGCCTTGTACCGTCCCGGTCCGATGGATTTGATCCCTAGTTTTGTGGCGCGTAAACATGGCCGCGAGGTGGTGGAGTATCCGCACCCCTTGGTTGAGAAAGTGCTGTCGGAAACCTACGGCATCATGGTGTACCAAGAGCAGGTGATGCAAACCGCGCAGGTCTTGGGTGGCTACAGTTTGGGCGGCGCCGATTTGTTGCGCCGCGCCATGGGTAAGAAAAAAGCTGAAGAGATGGCGGAACACCGCGAAATTTTCCGCAAGGGCGCTGAGGCCAATGGTTTGTCGGAAACCAAAGCCGATGAAGTGTTTGACTTGATGGAGAAGTTTGCGGGCTACGGTTTTAACAAATCGCACGCCGCAGCCTATTCCTTGTTGGCGTATCACACGGGTTGGCTCAAGGTTCATTTCACTGCGGAGTTTTTCTGCGCCAACATGACCATGGAAATGGACGACACCGACAAACTCAAAGTCTTGTTTGAAGATGCATTGAAGTTTGGCATGACCTTCGATCCGCCTGATGTCAATCGCGGCACGCACCGCTTTGAGCCGGTGTCCGACAAAGTGATTCGATATGGCTTAGGCGCCATCAAAGGCACAGGCCAGCAAGCCATTGATGCCATTGTGAAAGCGCGCGAGGAGGGAGGACCCTTCACCAGCTTGTACGATTTTTGTGTGCGCGTCGACCGCAGCCGTCTGAACAAGCGCACGGTTGAGGCCTTGGTCAAGGCCGGGGCCTTTGATTCCTTGCAACGCAACCGCGCGTCACTGGCGGCATCGATTGACCGAGCCTTCGACTTCTCTACTGCGACCGCGGCCAATGCCAATCAGGGCGGTTTGTTTGACATGATGGGCGACGATGCCCATGGCTCCAGCACGCAAGAACCTGATTTGGTGGACGTGTTGCCTTGGGGTGTTAAAGAGCAACTGACCAACGAAAAAACTGCCGTTGGTTTTTACTTGTCAGGCCACTTGTTTGACGCGGTCGAACGTGAAGTTCGTTTGTTTGCCAAGCGCAAAATTGACGATCTGATCGACAGCCGTGAGCCACAACTTTTGGCAGGTATTGTGAGCGACTTGCGCATCATCAATGGTCAACGCGGCAAGCTGGCTATCTTTAAGTTGGACGACAAGAGCGCGGTGATGGAAGCCACAGCCGACGAGGCGATGATCAATGCCAACCGTCATTTGCTCAAAGACGATGAGTTGGTCATTGTGATGGCCAAGATGCAGGCCGACCGTTTCTCGGGTGGCTTTCGTTTGTCCATTCAGCAGGTCTGGGATTTGCCCTCCGCGCGTTGTCGCTTTGG
>JBDLWA010000225.1:0-7589 GCA_039804505.1 Pseudomonadota bacterium | reverse complement strand
AGTTGTTCACGGATGGCCACAATGCCCCGGTAATGGCGCAAGACCTCCACGTAACCGCGAACAGCCAGGCGCTCATGCGGCCACCAGGCGTCAAAGCCCAAAGCAGCCATGCGCGGGCCACCAATGCCAAAGCCTCGGGCCTGTGGCCAGCGCTGCTGCAAGCCCTGGATCAAGAGGCCAGCGAGCAAATCGCCAGAGGCCTCGCCAGCCACCATGCCAAAGGACAAAGCCCCCGAAGGGGCTTGTGATGTCGGCGTTTGCACTTCAGACATGCCTGGTCAACGCACAATGCCGCGCTGTGGAGACGCCGTGGACAAAAAGTCGAGCATCATCTTCACATCGACAGCGGCTTCGGGCGTTTGCGCGGCCAGGCCTTCGATGCGGGTCATGGCATTCGCCAAAGACAAGCCATCGCGGTACAAGGCCTTGTGCATGGCTTTGACGGCACTGATGCGTGAAGGCGTGAAGCCGCGTCGGCGCAGGCCTTCGAAGTTCATCGAGCGCGCTTGTGCAGGTTGACCTTGCGCCATCACAAAAGGCGGCAAATCTGCAAACAAGAGCGAATTCATGGCCGTGAAGCTGTGTGCACCGATGCGGCAAAACTGGTGCACCACCGTGAAGCCCCCCAAAATCACCCAGTCGTCCACGACCACGTGACCGGCCAGCTGCGTGTTGTTGGCAAAGATGGTGTGGTTGCCCACAGCACAGTCATGCGCCAAGTGCACATAAGCCATGATCCAGTTGTCGTTCCCGACCGAAGTCACGGCGCGGTCACTGGGCGAGCCGATGTTAAAGGTGCAAAACTCACGAATCGTGTTGCGGTCACCGATGACCAGCTCGCACGGTTCGTTGTTGTACTTTTTGTCTTGGGGCACAGCCCCCAAAGAGCTGAATTGGAAAATCCGGTTGTCGCGCCCGATGGTGGTGTGGCCTTCGATGACGCAATGGCTGGCGACCGTGGTGCCCGCACCAATTCGTACATGCGGACCGATCACGCTGTAAGGGCCAACGGTCACGGAGCTGTCAAGCTCCGCGCCCGGGCTGATGATGGCCGTGGGATGGATCATGCTCATGGTGATCAAGCCTGAGGAATTTTCCGCATGGTGCACATCAACTCGGCTTCGGTGGCGATTTCTTCACCCACCTTGGCGCGTGCCTTGAACTTGAAAATGCCCGCTTTCATGCGGTCGAGTTCGACTTCAAGGATCAGCTGATCACCAGGCTCCACAGGGCGCTTGAAGCGTGCCCCATCGATGCCAGCAAAGTAGTACACCGTTTGGTCATCAGGAGTCTCACCCAAGGTGTCAAACGCCAACAATGCAGCAGCCTGCGCCAACGCTTCGAGCATCAACACGCCCGGCATGACGGGCCGGTGCGGGAAATGGCCCAGAAAATGCGGCTCATTGATGGACACATTTTTCAAAGCCTTGATGCGAACACCTTTTTCCAACTCCAGGACGCGATCCACCAACAAAATGGGATAACGGTGTGGCAGTTGCTTGAGAATTTGGTGGATGTCCATCATGGTCAGTTTTCCTTGTTATTTTGAATGTCTGTTTCCAGCGCTTTGATGCGCTCGCGCAAACGTGAAAGTTGTTTGAGGCTGGCGGCGTTTTTTTCCCAATTGGCATTGCTGTCCAAGGGGAACATGCCGGTGTACTGACCTGGCTGCAGGACAGAGCGGGTCACCACCGAAGCAGCCGAAATATGCACATGATCGGCCAAGGTCAAATGCCCCAGGACCACAGCGCCACCGCCAACGGTGCAATGCGCACCAATGCGGGCACTGCCAGCCACGCCCACACAACCGGCCATGGCCGTGTGTTTGCCAATGTGCACGTTGTGGCCAATCTGGATCAGGTTGTCCAGCTTGACACCGTCTTCAATGACGGTGTCATCCAGTGCCCCCCGATCGATGCAGGTGTTGGCACCAATTTCCACATCGTCGCCAATGCGCACTGAACCCAGTTGTTCGATTTTTTCCCATTGCCCTTGGTGCTGCGCAAAGCCAAAACCATCGGCACCAATCACCACGCCCGAATGGACAATGCAACGAGCCCCTATGCTGCAGCCCTCGCTCACCGTCACCCTCGACTTGAGGTACGTGCCAGCGCCCACATGTGCGCCCCGCTCAATCACACACAAAGGACCGATCACTGCATCAGGCGCAACCACGGCCTCTTCATCGATGACCGCGCTAGGGTGAATACGCGGGCCTGTCCTCGCCTGGTGTTCGCGTTTCCACAAACGGGTCAAGCGTGCGAAATAGAGATAAGGATCATCTGCAACGATGGCGGAACGTCGATCCTGCACGAGGGGCTCGAAAGCCGCAGAGACAATCACACACCCTGCCAAACTGGCAGTCAGCTGGCTTTGGTAACGGGGGTGACTGAGAAAACTGATCTGGTCTGGTCTCGCGGTTTGAAGAGGTGCCAAACCGGCAATGTGCCAATCGGCGTCACCCAGCAAACGACCACCAAGCACCTCAACGATCGAGCCGAGCTTCACGCGCCACCTCTTGAACAGGCCGGAGCCTGTTATTTGCCTGCTGAGGCGTTGAGCGCCTTGATGACTTTTTCGGTGATGTCGTGCTTGGGGTTGATGTAGACCGCTTCCTGGAAGACCACATCGTATTTTTCAGATTCAGCCACTTGCTTGACCGCACGGTTGGCGCGCTCGACAACGATTTGCTGCTCTTCATTTTTGCGAGCATTCAAATCTTCTTGGAATTCACGGCGCTTGCGCTGAAATTCACGGTCCTGATCGAGCAACTGCTTTTGGCGAGCTGTCCGCTGTGATTCCGCCAAGGTTGGGGCTTCGCGTTCAAACTTTTCAGAGGCCTGTTTCAATGCATTGCCAGCATCCACCAGCTCTTTCTCGCGGCGAGAAAACTCTTGCTCAAGCTTGGCTTGAGCTTGTTTGGCAGTGGCCGCCTCACGGAAAATGCGTTCGGTGTTAACGAACCCCAGCTTGAATTCTTGGGCTTGCGCCAATGAACTGAATGCAGCTGTTGCAGCCACCAATACTAAGGACAGGTATGGGCGAAACGGTTTCATTAGAAGGAAGTTCCGATTTGGAATTGAAGTTTTTGAATTCTATCGCCAGTCTGCTGGCGAATAGGCACACCGTAGGAAAACCGCAAGGGGCCCATCGGAGAAATCCAGCTCAAACCAATACCGGCAGAGGCACGAAGTTGGCTAAAGGAAACATTTTCGTCCTGGCCAAATGCCTTGCCCACATCGGTGAAGGCAAACATGCGAAGCGTCTTGTCATTGCCGGCACCTGGAAAAGGAGTGACAAATTCTGCATTGAAGACGACCTTTTTGGGGCCACCTAAATAAATACCTGTTGATGATGACTTGGGCCCCAGTGTGGATTGTTCAAATCCACGAACGCTGCCCAAACCGCCTACGTAGAAGTTCTTGAACAAAGGATAATCTTGCCCCTTCAAACCCTGACCCCAACCGAGGTCGGTGTTGAAGGCAAACGTGTATTTTTTGCTGAGTGGAATGTACTGCTGGAACTTGTAATTCGTGCGGGCATAACGCACATCTCCTGCAACACTGACATCCGCCGTAAAACTCTGCAAAGAGCCTTTGGTGGGCACCAAGGCACTGTCACGGGCATCGTGCGCCCAACCCAGGGTCAAAGGAATCGCGGTGCTCTTGCTGCCAAACTTTGCAGCGTAGTTGGCATATTCGGCCGGCAGGTTGTTGCCAGACACAATCTGTGTTTGCTCCAGATTGGCGCCCACAAAAACCCTGTCTGTTTCGGTGAGGGGAACGCCAAAACGCAATCCCATGCCAGAGTTGACCAAGCTGTAAGAATTCAGGTCCGCGAGGTAGGGCCTGGTCGTTCTGTGGAACAGGTCAATTGATCGGGAAATACCGTTTTGTGTGAAGTAAGGATCGGTTGTGCTCAACACATAATTGCGGTTGTATTTGCTCGTGTTGACTTGCAGCGCCAAGTAATTTCCCGATCCAAAAGCGTTTTCTTGTTGGATACCAAAAGTCAGGGCAACCTTTTCTGTCGAAGAAAAGCCAGCACCCAAGGAAACACTTCCCGTTGGCTTTTCGGTCAAACTGAAAAGCAAATCCACTTGATCGGGTGATCCAGGAATTTCTTGCGTAT
Source organism: Pseudomonadota bacterium (assembly GCA_039804505.1). Lineage (GTDB taxonomy): Bacteria > Pseudomonadota > Gammaproteobacteria > Burkholderiales > Burkholderiaceae_C > Limnohabitans_A. The sequence continues at coordinate 3,458 of JBDLWA010000225.1, read as the reverse complement.
CCACATTCACTTCTGTGAAATAACCCAAGCGGTTGACGCGGTCGCGTGACAAATTGATCTTGTCTCCATCGTACCAAGCCGATTCCAACTGCCGAAATTCCCGCCGAATGACTTCATCCCGGGTACGGTTGTTGCCCGATACCAAAATACGGCGAACATACGCACGGCGTGAAGGTTCGGCTTGCAGAACAAATTGCACACGGTTGTTTTGACGGTCAATGATGGGTTTGGCTTCTACCCGCGCAAAAGCGAACCCAAATTTACCGAAATAGTCAGTGAAGGCTTTGGTGGTTTCCGCCACGGTCTCAGCGTTGTAGGGTTGACCAGCGGCAATCTTCACCAGGGACTTGAATTCATCGTCTTTGTCCAGGTAGTTGCCTTCCAACTTGACACCTGAAACCACAAAACGTTGACCCTCGGTCACATTGATCGTGATGGCCATTTCCTGCTTGTCAGGCGACATGGCCACTTGGGTTGAGTCAATGCGAAACTCGAGGAAACCGCGAGACAAATAGTAGGACCTCAATGCCTCCAGGTCCCCATTGAGCTTGGTTCTGGAGTAGCGGTTTGACTTGGTGTACCAGCTCATCCATCCACCCGTGTCCAGGTTGAACTGATCGCGCAAGGTATCGGTCGAAAAGGTTTTATTCCCGACCATTTCAATCTTGGCGATTTTGGCGGGACCACCTTCGGTGATGGTGAATGTCAAATTGACACGGTTGCGGTCTATCGGGGTGGCCGTGGTCACCACTTCAGCAGCATAAAGACTGCGACTGATGTATTGACGCTTGAGTTCTTGCTCAGCTTTGTCGGCCAATGCCTTGTCATAGGGTCGTCCTTCTGCCAAACCCACTTCCTTGAGCGCCTTGTTCAAGACATCTTTGTCAAACTCTTTGAGACCGATGAATTCCACAGCCGCCACCGATGGCCGCTCTTCCACCACCACCACCAAAACATCACCTTGGGTTTCCAACCGCACATCTTTGAACAAACCCAAAGCAAACAAAGCGCGAATGCCCGAAGCCCCTTTGTCATCGGTGTATTGATCACCCACACGAAATGGCAAAGAAGCAAAGACGGTCCCTGGCTCGATCCGTTGCAGGCCTTCAACTCGAATATCACGAACAGTGAAGGGGTCCACAGCCCATGCAGGCAAACAAACCATGGCGGAGGCCAGCAAGGTCAAGACTGCAGGACTCATGCGGGTGCGAATGGATGGAAAAATCATGGAAGATCCGTTGAAGATGGACAGGCCCAAAACCATGAGCCCAAGCCACCGCAGTGGCCCTGTGATCATAGCGCAGGAGTCTGTGAAATCACATCACGAGCAGCCCGTGAGAGAGGTCAGTCAAACAACCAATTTGCGCACAATGGATTTGGCCGCTTCTCGGCCCCGACGATCCAGATCCAACAAATCTTCCAGGGTGTGTGGCGCAGAACTTGTGATGCGGTCCAGGGTTGCTCGGTTCACAACATGGATCTGATCAAATCTGATTTGACGGTTCAGAAATGCCTCCACCGAGATTTCATTGGCAGCGTTGAGCAAAGCACAACTGCCGGGCGCACCTCTCAAAGTCTCCCAGGCCAATTTCAGCCCCGGAAAGCGCTCAGGGTGGCCATGAGCGTCCATGGCTTCAAAAGTCATTGCGGCCAAAGCATGGAAATCCAAGGCAGAGGCACCCGAAGCCATACGTTCGGGCCAACTCAAACCATAGGCAATGGGCACGCGCATGTCCGGCGTGCCAAGTTGCGCCACCACCGAATTGTCTTGGTACTGAACCATGGAATGGATGATGCTTTGGGGGTGAATCACCACCTCCAACTGATCTGGGGACACGCCGAAAAGGTAACGCGCCTCGATCACCTCCAAAGCCTTGTTCATCATGGTGGCAGAGTCCACCGAGATCTTGCGCCCCATGACCCAATTGGGGTGTGCGCAGGCCTGCTCGGGTGTCACATCTTTCAATGTCGCCGGATCACGCCCACGAAATGGCCCGCCCGATGCCGTCAAAATGATTTTTTGAACACGACGCTGCCAGGTGGCGGGATCTTCCGGCAGCGACTGGAAAATGGCCGAATGTTCGCTGTCAATGGGCAGCAAAACTGCCCCGCCTTGTTTCACTGCCGACAGGAAGACATCGCCCCCCACCACCAAGGCCTCTTTGTTGGCTAAGAGCAGCCGCTTACCCGCTTTGGCGGCCGCCAGGCAAGGCGACAAGCCTGCTGCCCCCACGATGGCTGCCATCACAGCATCCACCTCGGGCGCGCTGGACACCTCATCCAAAGCATCTGCGCCCCAGCGGACTTGCACAGGCAGTCCTTCGGCTTTGATTTTGTCTGCCAACACTCGGCCAGCGCCTTCTTGGGCCATGACGGCCACTTGGGGTTTGAACTGCGCACATTGCGTCAACATCAAGTCCACTTGGCTGGAAGCGGTCAATGCATAAAGGGAAAAGCGTTCCGGGTGACGTGCCAACACATCCAAGGTGCTGGTGCCAATCGAGCCGGTCGAGCCTAAAATGGTAATGCTTTGCTTCTTGCTCATCTTTGATCTCTCCTTCACATCCAGGCCATGAGCATCATGGCCAAAGGCAGCGTGGGCAACAGCGCATCCACGCGGTCAAGCACTCCCCCATGGCCGGGCAGCAAGCCGGAACTGTCCTTCATGCCCGCGCTGCGCTTGACCAGTGATTCCACCAAATCACCCACCACACTCATGGCACACATGAACATCAAAGCGGGCCAAGCCACCCACGCTCCTTTGGCAAACAGCAAAGAATAAAAACTGAGATCGGGCAAAGACCAATGGCGGTCCACCCATGACCACACCAAAGCCACCAGCATCACGCCGAGCATGCCACCAAAAACACCTTCCCAGCTTTTGCCGGGGCTGATGCTGGCAGCCAACTTCACGCGCACCCATCGACCGCCGAATGCGCGCCCAAAGAAATAGGCAAACACATCTGCAGCCCACACCAACACCAAAACCGAGAGCAAAAAATTCACGCCACGCAGATGGGCCTGAGCCATGGCCAACCAAGCCATGGCCAACAAAAACAAGCCCACCAACCAACGCAGCAATGAAGGCCACAAGGCCCATCCCCCTACGCCCCTGTGAAGCATCCAGGCGCCCAACAAAACCCATCCAGCACCGGCGAGCAACCACAATTGCGGCGGCGTGGACAACACCCAGCCCGTGCGCCAAGCCATGCCACACAGGGCCAAAGCCAAGAGCGCGCCGACCCAAGACCAGAGACCGGGCATGGCATTCAAGCGTCCCCACTCCCAAGCGCCGGCTGCAATCAGGACCACCGTCAACACCATGAACGGCATGGGGTTGGACGCAAACAATGCGGGCAGCAACAGGGCCAACAGAACCAGTGCAGTGATGACTCTTTGCTTGAGCATGCTTTCTCCAGAAAAAAAGGCCGCCAAAGGGCGGCCATTCAGGCCGTGGG
>JBDLWA010000224.1:0-7242 GCA_039804505.1 Pseudomonadota bacterium | reverse complement strand
GCCATTGCCAAACAATTGCGCGATCACATCGCCAAAGAAATTGGCCCCATTGCCAAGCCCAAAGACATTCGCTTTGGCGAGAACTTGCCCAAGACACGCTCCGGCAAAATCATGCGCCGCTTGCTCCGTAGCTTAGCCAAAGGCGAGGAGATTACGCAAGACATCAGCACCTTGGAAAACCCCGCCATTTTGGGCCAGTTGGGTCAGGCGTATTGATCTGAAGCCGCTTTAAGCGCTAGAAAAGGCTCATTCTGAAAAGAGTGGGCCTTTTTTATTGAGTGTGTTGGATTTGAGCGTGAGCTTCCTATGCAAAGACTCACTGTCCAATGTACACATGATTCAGTCGCCGCTCGGTCCAAGATACTCATCACTCACCAACTGATAAATAAATCAAGATACTTTTCCAAAGTCGATTTTAATTCTGGCCACTTCTTAAGAATTGCTTCAGATTGTGTAGTCAAGATCACGACATGACTTCACATATCTCCTTCATTTGTAGACGCAGCATCTTAGCGGGGCTGGTGTCAGTTCTGATGAGCGGTGTTAGCTTTGCAGGCGACACCTCGCCAGATGCACTTTTAACGCAATATCAACAAGCCGCGGGCCAAAAAGCCGATCGCCTGCGCGGGCAAAAGTTTTTCAATGCCACGGCAAGCAACGATTTGAGTTGTGCGTCCTGTCACGGTACTTCACCGGCACAGCCGGGGAAACACGCCAGCACCGGCAAAAGCATTGCACCTTTAGCGCCCTTGGTCAATCCCGAACGGTTTTCAGATTCAGCCAAAGTTGAAAAATGGTTTCGTAGAAATTGCAAAGATGTGCTGAACAGAGAATGCACGCCTCTTGAAAAGGCAGATGTTGTCGCTTACGTCAAGGAGATCAAATGAGATTGGCAAACGGCTTACTTCTGAACTCGACCGCCATCGTTTTGAGTTTATGTTTTCATTCTTTGGCGATGGCTGATAGTCCCCTCATGCCAGCCAAGGTGTTGCCTGCTTACAAAAATGAGTGTGCGTCTTGCCATATGGCTTACCCGCCCGCCATGCTGTCTAAGCCTGCTTGGCAGCGGGTGATGGGCAAACTTGACAAACACTACGGTACAGACGCCTCTATCGACGTCGCGACAGAGCGTCAAATTGGCGCCTGGCTACAGACATTCGGTGGCACATATAAGCGCGCAGAGACTACCTCACCTGAAGACCGATTGACCACTACTCAGTGGTTTGAAAAGAAACATCGGGTTGTAGACAAAGCCGTGTGGACGCGCAAATCAGTTAATGGTAAAGCACAGTGCCAAGCCTGCCACCAGGGAGCCGAAAAGGGTGACTTTGACGACGATCGAGTTCGAATCCCTCTTTGAACCATTCAAATCAAAGTCAAATTCGTCAAAGTTCAAGGCATACAACATGACCCACAGCACACGCCATCCGCTTCAAACTTCCTCGCAAATGGCAACACCCAGTCGACGCATTGTCGAGCTGCCCATGCGTTTGTTTCACACGTTTATGGCCATCAGTTTTGTGGGCGCCTACATCACTGCCGAAAGCGAACGCTTTAGATTGCTGCATGTCAGCTTGGGTTACACCTTGTTTGGATTGGTCATTTTTAGGATTCTTTGGGGCATGTTGGGGCCTCGTCAATCGAGGCTGAGCGCTACATGGCGAAAACTGGCAACGATCAAAGAACTCAAATCTGACTTTCAGAATTTTCCTGAGTCTCTGCTGAGTTGGAATGGGCAAACGATTCGAAAATTGGGCATGTTGGTGTTAACAATTGCAGCTTTCAGCACGCTACTTTTGTCTGTATTCATGACCATTTCAGGATACGCCCTTTACAATGAAATAACGGGTGATTGGATGTCGGAAATCCATGAGTTTTTTGGCAACTTTTTACTCATGGCGGTGCTTTTGCACATGGCAGTCGTTGGGCTTTTGGTCATCAGCAAGAAGGCCCAAGGTTTGCGCCCTATGTGGTCAGGCAGACGCGATGGCGCTGGACCCGATGTGGCTAAAAGCAACCATCTGTGGGCAGCCATGTTGCTCAGTGTTTTAGTGGCTTCGTTTTTGTATTTTCAACTGACATAAGGTCTTGAATCACAATGCGCGTGCTTTTGGCAGAAGACGATGAATCACTAGGCTCTGGCTTGAAGGCTGGCTTGGCCCAGCACGGCTTCCAGGTCGACTGGGTCAGAGATGGTGTAGCGGCAGAGCGTGAAATGTTGACGCAAGCTCACGAGGTCGTCATTTTGGACATGGGCTTGCCTCGCCAAGATGGCTTGATCAGTTTGACAAAAATCCGTCAAAAGAAAATTCAAACACCGGTCATCATTCTCACCGCCCAAGATGCGGTGTCCTATCGCATTGAAGGACTAGATGCTGGCGCGGACGATTATTTGGTCAAGCCCGTCGATTTATTGGAGCTTGCGGCGCGATTGCGTGCTTTGGTAAGGCGGTCACATGGCGAAATTCAAAGCACGGTCACTGTTAAGCAAGTTACGCTCAATTCCACCGCCCGTGTAGTGACCCTCAAGTCTGTGCCTGTTGACTTATCTACCCGTGAATTTGACCTCTTGTTCACCTTCATGATGCATGCAGGGCATGTACTCACACGCGATCAATTGGAGAAGCATTTGTACAGTTGGGGTACGGAAGTCAGCAGCAACACAGTAGAAGTACACATTTACCATTTGCGCCGTAAACTGGGCAATGATGTGATTCAAACAGTTCGTGGCGTGGGTTATGTCATGCCAAAATGAAGCCATGACGCCCCCCCAAAAACGCCCTTCATTGCAGTATCGATTACTGAGCTCATTGATGGCAGTGACTGCTGTCGCTTGGTTGCTCGTTTTGGGTCTGACATGGTACGAAACGGACCATGAACTCAATGAGTTGCTGGACGCACACTTAGCGCAAACGGCTTCCTTTTTAGTCGTCCAATCAGGTGATGGTCACGAAAATCACAGTGATTTCACGGCCAGCCCAACGCTTCACAAATACCAACCTCGCGTCGCATTTCAAATTTGGCATGATGGTGGGTTGATTTTTCGTTCAGAAAAAGCGCCCTTGATACCCTTTCGTGAGGACGGCTTGAGCGGACTGACAGATCGAAATGTTGACGGTCAAGATTGGCGAATATTCAGTACGCAGGGTCAAGAAAAAGATGTCTGGATCCATGTCGCTGAGCTCGGCAAATACAGACAAGATATTTTGTATGCAGGGCTTGAAAGCGCAATTTGGCCCTTGTTAGTTATTTTCCCGCTCTTGGCCTTGTTGATTTGGTGGTCCATCCGAGTTTCCTTGGGACCTTTGCGACATTTGGGTCAGGAGATTGGATTACGCAAGGCCTCTTCGCTGCAAGCGCTTCGTGAAGATGATGCTGTGCAGGAAGTACAGCCCTTAGTTCAAGCCTTGAATTTGTTGTTCAAACGTGTAGAAATTCAAATGGCCAGCGAGCGTCAGTTCACGTCGGATGCAGCACACGAATTGCGAACCCCTGTGGCGGCTATTCGCATGCAGGCTCAGGTCACTTTGGGAGCCATGCAGGCATCAGATGAGATTGGCCAAATGAAGGCAGTGCAAGCCCTTCTGGATGGATGCGACCGTGCCAATCGCTTGATTTCGCAGCTCTTAGAGCTATCACGGTTAGATGCTGCTGAATTCAACCATGACGCCATCAGCACCGAACTTGTAGATGTGGTGGCTATCACGCGTCAGCAGTTGGCCGAGTCAGGCTTTACTTGGATCGCTAAAAATCAAACTCTAAATTTTGAAGCACCAGAGTCGCTGATGATCAGCGTTAAACCTGAGTGGTTGTCTATTGTGGTTCGTAATTTGATCGACAATGCCAGCCGTTACAGCCCCGAAGGGGCAACTCTGCAGGTCACGTGGCAGCAAGGTGTGCAGCCCACGCTTAGCGTAGAAGATAGCGGTCCTGGCATGACAGAAGCCGATAGGCGTAGGCTGGGTGATCGATTTTTCAGAGTCATTGGTAACGATGCTTCTGGCTGCGGTTTAGGCTGGTCTATCGTGCGAAGAATAGCCCAATTGAGCCGTGTCAGCATTGACCTCAACGCCAGCAACACGCTGGGTGGATTGAAGGTCACCCTAAGCTGGCCAAGCCCTTGAAGATCAAGACGAATCAAGCTTTAGTCTTCAGATTCACTTAAGAATCGGAATCTAAACTTGATTCATTCTTGAAACTCGAGGCATTTATGAAACACTCCAAATTTAAATCTGGTTTATTGGCAAGCGTCATGGCTAGCGCTGGTTTGCTCAGCGGCTGTGGGGGAGGCGCAGGTGAAACTCTATTAATCTCCCAGGCGCTGTCTGTGGCTGGTCTGATCAGTGGCTTGGGTTCGGTGGTCGTGAATGGCGTGCGATATGAAACGATTGGCGCTACAGTCTTAGACGCTGATGATCACCATAATATCAATGCGCCTTTAGGTTTGGGCATGACCATCAGCCTAGAACCAAACAGCACCCACCCTACAGCAGCCGGCACCATTCATGTGCAAAGCGGCATCAAAGGGTTTGCCAGTGCTGTTGATCTTGTTTCAAAGACTTTGAACGTCGCCGGCTTACCCATCACAACTGATAGCAGCACCATTGTCATTTTGGCAAACGGCGCAGTGGGTAGTTTGGCCAATGTTGGCAATAACTCAGTCGAAGTTTATGGATTGCCGCAAACAGACGGCACCTTCAAAGCCACGCGAATTGAAATTGAAACTTCATCTTCCTTTGTTCAATTGGTCGGTGTGATTTCAAATTTAAACACTGCCAATACAACATTTAACTTAGGTTCAGGCATTCAATCCGTTAGCATTAACTTCAATGCGGCTAGTGTCCCGACCGGTTTGGCCAACGGTGCTGTCGTCTCCATTAGAACCAATGCGCAGAGCAACGCGAACGCTTACGCTGCGACAGCCGTTTACGTAAGGTCTAGCAATGCAACTGTATTCAATGATTACGTGAACAACTATGCCGGCACCACAGGCATGAAAAATGAAGCCAATGAGCTTTACGGTATGGTGACCAATCTCTCCAGCACAAGCACTGGATGCACACTGCAAGTTCAAGGCATTCCAACCACCCTTACCAGCACCACTTTATGCAGCGCTTTACAAAACGGGGACTATGTAGAGGTGAAGGGTCAACTTAGCAATGGCTCACTTGCTGCATATCGTGTTGAGTTCAAAACCGCTGGTGGCGAACGAAATCTGACGGGTTACCAAGATGACCAAAACGACGATGATCACGACAATTTGAAATTCAGTCGCATCACCACGACGGCTTCAAGCAGTAGTTCGGGCAATTCAAGCGCTGAACGCTCAACGTCCTACGAAATCTACGGCACACTGAGCAACTGCGTGACCACCACATGTTCATTGAACACCAATGGCACAAACATGACCATTGATCTTAGTACTGCTATTTGGGAGCATGGCAGAGTGATCACGAGTGGACTTGTAGAGGCTAAAGGCTACATGGCTGCAACTAATGTATTTAAGGTGATCAAGATTGAAGACAAGCGCGGATAAAACGCTAATGTATTGATCAGGGTTTAGGGCTCATTTTTAGGCCCCATCACCACGCCTTCACGCCTTGGGTCTGCGCCCCCAAAAAAGCCATTGGGGGTGACCTCAATGGCCTGAAGGCCACTGGGCAAGGGTGTTTCGCGCACCTCATGACCTTTGACCTGTAGCGCCTTGACGATGCTTTCGGGAAAACGTTTTTCTTCCAAAATGGTGGGGCCATTCAGGGAACTGAAGTTGGGCAGGCTGATGGCTTGCTGAGTGTTCAAGCCCCACTGCAAAGTGCCAATCAGCAGCTTGCCGGTGTAGTGAATGATGACGGCCCCGCCTGGACTACCGCCAGTCATTTTCAATTTGCCTGAATCTTTCTCAAACACCAAGGTGGGCGACATGGACGAGCGCGGGCGTTTGCCGCCTTCCACGCGATTGGCGATGGGCAACCCTTTGGTGTCAGTGGGCGCAAAACTGAAGTCGGTCAGTTCATTGTTGAGCAAGAATCCGCCCAGGCGACCTTGACCTGAATTGACCATCAGTCTTGACCCAAACACAGCTTCAATGGTGGTGGTCATGGCCACGGCATTGCCGTCTTTGTCGATGACGCTGATGTGGCTGGTGCCGTATTCTTCTTGCGGGGGCATGGGCGCATAAGCGGACCGGATGCCTGCAGGATTGCCGGGTTGAGCCACCTTCATGCTTTGTGCCCCGATCAGACTGCTGCGCTGCTTGAGGTAGGCGGGGTGCCAGAGTGTTTTCCAGTCGCCGCCAGGGGCTTGCACAAAGTCGGGATCAGCCACAAATTGACCGCGATCGGCAAATGCCAAGCGAGCTGCTTCCGTATACAAGTGCAAATACTCGGCAGAGGGCAAACCTTGCTCAAGAGTCATTTTGCCGGCGGGGGTATGGTTCAAAATACCCAGCATTTGGCCAATCGCCAAAGTGCCAGAACTGGGCGGCGGAAAGCCGCACAGTTGATAGGTTTTGCGGATGGTTTGAACGGTGTGATCAAAGCACAAGGGCTCGCGTTTTTTGGCTTGGTAGTTGGCCAAATCTTGCAGCGTCATGCTGCCCGGACGAGTGGGGTGTTGGCGAACCTTATTGACCAAAGCTTCGGCCACAGGGCCTTGCTTGAGCGCCATTGCGCCGCGCACGGCGATGTCTCGCAAGATGGCTGCCAATTCTGGATTTTTCAAAACAAAGCCAACAGGATGAGGCTTGCCTTGCGCGTCGTAAAAGTAGCTGGCTGCCACCGTGTCCCTCATTAAAAAGGGCTCGGCCAACAAAGCTCGGTGCAAATGCGGGCTGAGCTTGAAGCCTTGTTCAGCCAATTGAATGGCCGGTTGCATGAGGGTGGCCCATGGCAATTTGCCATGTTCTTTGTGCGCCATTTCAAGCACGCTCAAAGTGCCCGGTACACCCACAGACAAACCACTCACGACGCCCTCAATGAAGGGCAGGGGTTTGCCTTGCGCATCGAGGAAGAGTTTGTCGGTGGCAGCAGAGGGCGCTGTTTCGCGGCCATCGTAGGCTTCCACTTTTTTGCCATCGTGGTGCAAGACAAAGGCGCCGCCCCCAATGCCACTGGATTGCGGCTCTACCAAGGTCAAGACCATTTGGACGGCAATGGCAGCATCAATGGCAGAACCACCGGCCTTTAGTATTTGGTAGCCCGCATCGGTGGCCAAGGGGTTGGCCGCAGCCACTGCAAAACCTTG
>JBDLWA010000223.1:0-2615 GCA_039804505.1 Pseudomonadota bacterium | reverse complement strand
GTTTTATTCTTTGGCACCCAATGCCAAGGCAAGTTCTTTGGTTTTTGCGGATGCCGCTGCATGGGCGCTGACGGCTTGTACGCTGGTAGGCCAGCCTTGCAGATGCTGCTCGCAAATGCTGGTGAGTGCCTCAATCCAAGTGGGCTCGTCGTTCAAACATGGAATGTATTGAAAGGCCTTGCCACCCGCATGCAGAAAGGCTTCACGCGCTTCCATGCTAATTTCTTCGAGCGTCTCTAAGCAGTCGCCGGTAAAGCCAGGACAAACCACGTCCACACTTTGCGTGCCTGCTTGCGCCATGGCAATGAGTGTGGGCTCGGTGTAGGGCTCCAACCATTTGGCTTTGCCAAACCGAGATTGAAATGTCACTTTGTATTGGGTCTTGTCGAGACCCAATTTTTCAGCCAACAAGCGGCCTGTTTTGTAGCATTCGCAGTGGTAGGGATCACCCAATTGCAAAGTGCGTTCTGGCACACCGTGAAAGCTCATCACCAACTGCTCAGCTTTGCCATGGGTGGCCCAATGGTTTTGGATACGCGTGGCCAGGGCTTGGATGTAGCCTGCATCGTCGTGGTAGCGGTTGACAAAGCGAAACTCGGGCAAATTGCGCGTTTTCAAACCCCAGCGATAGACCGCATCAAATACCGGTGCTGTGGTGGTGCCACTGTATTGAGGATAAGCGGTGACCATCAAAATGCGCGTGGCTCCTTCTTGGCGAAGGGCATCGATTTGAGCGCCGATGCTGGGTTCGCCATAGGTCATGGCATATTTCACCTGCACATCATGGCCACGTTGCTTGAGTTTTTCTGCCAAACCCTTGGCTTGTTTGTCGGTCCACATCCGCAAGGGCGAGCCTTCGGCGGTCCAGATGCTGGCGTACTTGGCCGCAGATTTGGCAGGACGCACACGCAAAATAATGCCGTGCAAGATCAGCCACCAAATGGCTTTGGGAATTTCGACAACGCGTGAGTCACCTAAAAACTGGGCCAAATATTGGCGCAGAGCGGGGGCCGAGGGTTCGGCGGGTGTACCAAGGTTGCAATACAGCACAGCTGTTTTTGCCGCTTGTCCATGTTGAAAAGGGGGTTCTTTTTGAAAAGCCATGCGTTATTCTCTCCCACCATGATCGACTTTTCCAAAATTAAAGCCATATCCCTTGATTTAGATGACACTTTGTGGCCCGTTTGGCCCACCATTGGTCGTGCCGAGGAGACATTGGCGCAGTGGTTGGCCGTCAAAGCCCCTTTGACCGTCCCTTTGTGTGCCATCCCGGGCTACCAACGTCAAATTCGAGAGGAGATGCCCAGTTTGCGTCCCGACTTGGGCACTGACCTGTCGGCCCTGCGCAGAGAAGCCATTCGTGTTCTTTTGCAGCGCGCAGGGGAAGATCCCAATTTGGCCGAGCCCGCCTTTGAGGTGTTTTTTGAAGCTCGGCAAAACGTCAGTTTTTTTGACGACGCCTTGCCTGCGCTCGATTTTTTAGCGGCCAAATACCCCATGGTCGCTTTGTCCAATGGCAATGCCGACATTCAAAAAGTGGGCTTGTCCCATTACTTCAAGGCGGCCTTCAACCCCATCTCTCTGGGTGTGGGCAAACCCGATCCCAAAATGTTCCATGCCGGTGCGCAAGCTTTAGGTGTTTTACCTGAAGACGTGCTGCACATTGGCGACGACCCCCATTTAGATGTGCTGGCTTCGCAGCGCGCAGGGTTGCAAGCGGTTTGGGTCAACCGTGAAGAAAAATTGTGGACCCATGACGTTCATCCTGCGCCTTACACGGTGATCAGTTTGAAAGCGCTGTGTGAGTCTTGGCCACTTTAAGTCGGCCCCAAAGTTAACAAGCGAATACAGAAAGTTAGACATGACCTTGAAAATTTATGGCATCGGTGCTTCACGCGCTGTGCGCCCTTTATGGGCAGCTTTGGAGTTGGGCATTCCGTTTGAGCACATCTCAGTGCCGTACCAAGGGGGCGCAACCCGCACACCTGAATTTTTGGCTTTGAATCCCAACGGCCACATCCCTGTGATTGAAGATCTAAGACCTGAAGGCAAAGTGGTCGTGTGGGAGAGCATGGCTTGTGCGCTCTATGTGGCCAAGGTGCATGGCAAAGCAGATGGCCAATCCATCACGCCTAGCAATGCGCAAGAAGAGGCCGATGCTTTGCGCTGGAGTTTTTGGACCGTGACGGAAGTGGAAAAGGATGCCCTCACCGTATTGATGCATCGTTTGGCCATGCCCGTCGACCACCGTAAACCTGAATTGGCCGATACCGCTGAACAGCGCTTGCGTGTGCCTTGCCGAGTGTTAGAGGCTCACCTGCAATCACAAGCCAATGGCAGTTCAGATTACTTGTCAGGCCATCGCTTTACAGTGGCTGACCTTTGCGTGGCCAGTGTCATGGTGTGGGCTAAATCGTCGGACCTGTTGATGACAGAATTCCCAAGGGTCAAGGCTTGGTTAAATCTGTGTGTCGATCGCCCCAGCTTTGCAGCCTCGCGCAAACTGTCCTGAACCCTTACTCTTCAAGCGCCGTGGCGCGTCGGCCGGCTTCGCAACCCGACAACACGGCCCCTTCAAGGGTGGCAGGGTAGGGGCCTGCCACGTAGTCGCCACA
>JBDLWA010000222.1:0-27700 GCA_039804505.1 Pseudomonadota bacterium | reverse complement strand
TGAGCAGTTGTTGTTTGACTTCCGCCTCAAGATCCATCGCCTCTGCATAACGGTTGGCCAGCCAGCCGCATTGGTCCAGTTGGTAGGGGGCAAAGATGGGCAATTTGTCGATCATTCCTTGATTCTGTGCAGAGGCAATCACCTTTCCTAATCGGTCGGCATGTGCCTGCAAATGTGAAGGCAGTTCAAGTTCTGGATCCTGTGGCAGGTAATTCACTTCACCCTGCCAAACACCCAAGGGGCCAGCCTTCACAGAGGTCAGCTCAAACCGCAAGCCACCTTGGCATACCACCCGATAAAAATTGGCCTGCACTTGTTCAAATTCCCGAATGTGGGCCAGGCAGCCATAGGTATACATCGAGGGCTCTTCGCCCGGTACTTGCACTTCTTTGCCTGAGCGAAGCCATGCCACACCAAATGGTGTTTGGTTTTGATGGCAACGTTTCATCAAATCGAGATAGCGCACTTCAAAAATTTGAAGTTGCAACATGCCGTCTGGAAACACGCCATGCGACAGAGGGAAAAGAGGGATGGTATCGGTCATGGCTTCAATGGGCTGACGTGTTAAGAGACATTCAACTGGCTTGTAGCGCCTGCAACCACAAGCTGTCGATCTGACTCAATTTGACTTCATCAAGATCTTCTAAATGCTCCCAATATCGACCCGAGGGCACCATGTAGTTCAAGGTTTTTTCTGCGAGTAAGGCATCTTCAATTCGACTTTGACTCAATGCGCCTCTTTGTCGTTCTAGCAATGTCTTGCAAATATTTGATCCGGACAATTCTTCAAGTTCGGCGCGTGGAAACACAAGTCGCGATTGAGGCAGCTTTGACAAATTGACAACGGCACAGTTGAGCGAATTGGCCATGGCCATGAAGCGCACAGACTTCGCTTCAAGCGATTGCAATGTGATGTCATCACGCAAAGGATCGGACGTACCATGCCCATAAAAGTGATTGCTTTCGCCATTGGCGGCTGCATAAATCATGTCACATCCTAAGAATGCAATCAGGTCAGGTTTCAATGAACCCATTGTCCAATAGGCTGCGGTGAACGCCATGGTCCCGCCGGCATAAACAAAGCCGCCCATGCTGTTTTGTTGCGGCACAAATTCAGTGGCATCGATGAGCTTTTGATGCGGCTTTAAGGGAGTGGGGGGCAAGCGCTCAGGTAACAAATCTTCGGGATACACCAGGTAGTCCCAGTCGCTGGTAATTTGCCATGAATTGTTGATGGCTACCCGGTCCTTGAAATTGGATAAATCCCAGTCTTTGGCCAAAACAGCATCGGGTGCACTGCCTATCACCAAGGCCATCTTAGATTGCGGATGCGTCATGTTTGGTGTAAGTGATGGGTCAAACTAACTTTAATTGTGCCAAGGTCACAAACTCTAAGGCCTTTTGATGCGTGCACTCCAAAATGACCGGCGGCGCTACACCTGCCTCGTACGCTTCTTTCCAACGCATGGCACACAAGCACCAGCGGTCGCCGGCGACCAAGCCTGCAAATCGATATTCAGGTCTGGGGGTGATCAGGTCATTGCCGCGTTTTAAAGAGAAATCTAAAAACGCTTGCGTGACTTTGGCACACACAACGTGACTGCCATGGTCGTGTTCGTCAAGTGTGCAACAGCCATCTCTGAAATAACCTGTGAGTGGATCGTATGAGCAGGGAACCAGCTCAGTTCCCAATACATTCAACTGAGCGGTCATGGCTTGGCTTTCTAGGGTGATTCATTGACCTGAGTATAAGAATTCCCTTAGTCATTACATGGCGTTGGGTTGTTGTGGGACCTTCATTTGCGCTGACTCGTAAAATTTACACGTGATCGCGCAACTCCACTCCATTTTTAAACCTCTGGCATTTGAAGTCATTGGCAAAGGGCTTCAAAACATCACGGGTGCATCGTCTTCTCTGGAGGCTTTCAAATCGCCTTTGAGAGATCCTGGCTTGTTCGGTCCTCAATCGGTGGTGTGGAAAGTGCACGCCGATTTTTCGGCCATGATGGTGGGCGGCTTGTCTTCTTTGATGATTCAAGCCTTGCATCCCCGAGCCTTGGCGGCTGTTTGGGATCATTCCAATTTCAGAGAACAGCTCAAGGCACGACTAGGGCGTACCGCCTTGTTTGTGGCCTCTACCACTTATGGCGGCACAGAGCTGGCCACACAGAGCATTCAGCGCGTCAATGCCATTCACGCCAAAATAGAAGGCGTCGATTTACACGGCCAACCCTACAAGGCCAATGAACCAGATTTACTTCGCTGGGTGCACTTGATAGAAACGGTGTCTTTTTTAAATGCCTATCAGCACTTGGCCTTGCGGCCTTTGTCGGTGGCTGACTGCAACCAGTATGTGTTGGAAATGAACAAGGTAGGGGAGATGTTGGGCGCAGTTAATTTGCCCACCACATTGCCAGATGTTCAGCACGCCATTGGACAGTATGAGCCTGTGTTGACGTTTGATCATCGAACGCGCGAGACGCTTCAATCGATTGAAAATTATTCCGTGGGTTTGACCGAAAAACCATTTTTCGCATTGATTTTGCAATCGTCATTTGACATCATGCCTCTTTGGCTTTTACAAAAAATGCAAAGAAGCACTGATGTCTGTTTGCAAATCAATGCGCGCCGCTTGGCTTTGCAATTGGCCTCCCAGCCAGTGCAATGGATGCTAGACGAGCAGGGTGTTTGTGCGGTGGCCAAAGCCAGAATGGCTTGACCTATGTTTGCGTGTTTTCCAATATCAACTTGACTTAGCAGGAGTGGCTCATGAACGTGCAAGAACGCGATCAACTGTTGAAATTTTTGGCCACGCTTAGACAAACGCCTGTTAGGGTAAAAGACCCGTTAGCCGACAACATCATTCGAGACGCCTTTGGGCAAAACCCCGATGCGCTCTACGCATTGGTTCAGCGGGGCATGGCCCTGCAAATAGCACTAGATGCTGCACTCGCTCAAATCAAAGAACAGCAATCCAAGCCCGATACGACCGAAGACCCATCGCAACCCTCCACCGGGCAAACAGGTTTGCTATCGCAGGTCAGTACTCTCGGCGTTGGCACCACGGTTGGCGTGGTGGCTGGCGGACTTCTCTTAGACAGCATCCTCCCGGACACCTTCGATCTGTGAGAGAAAATAATTGGGGTCAGATCAACATTAATTTCCAATTTCAGACGGAAAAGGCTAAGGGGGGCTTCCTCATACTGGCGTACCAGAAATCGTTCAGCCCCCCTTAGCCTTTTCCATCTGAAATTGACCAAATTAATGTTGATCTGACCCCAATTATTCTGGTACGCAATCGCAGTACTGAAATCGCTTTCTGAATCAATTTGTAGTCACAAATTTTGCAGGGACTTTGGTTCGTTTTTCTTAGGTGCAAGCTTCCTAGCTAAGGGTTATGATGCCTCGAGCTACTGGAACCGATATGACGCTTGAATCTCTCAAAATCCGCACCAAACTCATGTTGTTGGCCCTTCCTTTGTTGGTGACTCTGGGATTTCTGTCTCTCGATAAAGTTTGGTCTTACTGGACTCATAAAAATGAATACGCACTCAGCGCATCTGTCGTGTCTGAAGTGGCAACGCTAGGCCAACTGGTTCATGAATTGCAATCTGAGCGTGGTATGACTGCAGGTTTCTTGGCTTCTGGTGGCAGTGAAGCCACAGCGGCTGCACTCAAGACTCAGCGTCTTAAGTCCGATAACACCCTTGCGCAAGCCACTCAATCGGTGACGCATCTGAAGAGCGTTGCAACTGGTGCTGCAGTCAATCCTGCCGATCAAAGTCTGACAGCTTTGCGTCAAGCTTTGACGGCCAAGCGCCAGGAAGTGGATGCCAAAGCATTGGCAGGTGGTGCAGCCATTGCTTGGTACTCAGGTCGCATCAGTGCATTGATCGATACCATCGACAGCGCCGTAGCCGATGCACCCTCGGTTGAGTTTGCGCAACGCGTTCGTGCTTACAGCTACTTGGTCAGCTTCAAAGAATATGCGGGTCGCGAGCGTGCCGGCATCAATGCCACCGTCACAGCCAACAAGCCCATGAGCAGTGAAGCCATGGCGCAACTGATTGGCAACATTGCCCGTCAAGAAAATTTTGAAAAGCTTTACCGTCAAACGGCCAGCGCCGCTGATGTCCAGTTGCTAACGCAAGCGCTTGACAAACCCGGTGTCAAAGAAGCTTTGGTGATGCGCAATGCTGTACTCAAAAAAGCGTCCGATGGCGACTACGGTATTGAGCCAGCAGCATGGTGGGCCGCCATCTCCGAGAAGATGAACATCTTGAAAGCACAAGACGACCAATTGACCCAGCAACTCAGTGCACATGCAACAGAATTAACAAACAAGGCAGCTTTCAGCTTTGCCTTGGCCAGTGCTTTGTCCCTGTTGCTTGGCGTGGTATTTTTAACGCTGACCTATTGGATCATCAACAGCATTCAAAAGCCTTTGCATGTCTTGCAAAGCTCCATGAACAAAATTGCCGAGAATTTTGACTTGTCACATCGTGTTCAAGTTCGCGGCTCCGACGAAATTGCGTTAACGTCTTCCTCGTTCAATCGCATGATGCAAGTGATTTCAGATGCTTTGGTGGAGGTCAACACCACCATGGAATCGTTGGCGCAAGGTGATTTTTCCAAGCCTGTCAAAGCTTCTTTGAAGGGCGACATGGACAAACTCAAGTCTGCGGTCAACAACAGTTTGGCCAGCGTTGAGTCCACCATAGCCACCCTCAACAATGTGACGCAAGCCTTGCAGACCGGTAATTTTGCCTATAACGTCAATGTCAATGCACAAGGCGAATACGGCAAAGCCTTGAACAATGCCCAGCGCGCGATGTCGTCCCTCAACATCATGCTGAGTGATGTGGGGCAGGTGATGCGCCAATTGGCCAATGGCGATTTAAGCCATCGGGTAGAGGCCAACGGTCAAGGCGATTTGTCGGCTTTGCGAGACAACATCAATTCGTCCTTAGATGCTTTGGTCAAAGCGATGCGTGAAATCAACGTCAACACCCAGCAGCTGGCTTTGGCTTCCAGAGAAACTTCTGAGGCTATCAGTCAAATTGCTGATGGCGCCCAAAATCAAACCATGGCCATCAGCCAAGTCTCTGCCGCTGTGAAGCAGTCAAGCCAGGCCATTGATGAGGTGTCAAACAACACACAAATGGCCTCCGATAAATCACGCGAAGCTGTTAATCGCGTTCAGTCAGGTGTTGAGAAAATGGCGGAGATGGTGGCAGTGGTCACGGCCATTGCTAGTAACTCTGAAAAGATCAGCAAGATTACGAGCGTGATTGAAAAGATTGCCAACAAAACCAATCTCTTGTCTTTGAATGCAGCCATTGAAGCCGCTCGTGCCGGTGAGCATGGCAAAGGCTTTGCCGTGGTGGCCGATGAGGTGGGCAAGTTAGCCGTGAGCAGTGCCGCCAGTTCGCAAGAGATCGCTCAGTTGGTACAAGCTGCATCCACCGAGACCGCCAAAGCCGTGATGGCTGTGACCGAAGTGAGCCAGGACATGGCACAAGTGGGTGAAATTTCTCAGATGACAGACAGCTTGCTGCAGCGCATTTCAGCATCCTTGGAAGAGCAAGCCACGGCCATTGAAGAGATCAACGCCAATTTGTCTGGCCTTGACCGTATTGCCAACAGCAATGCAGCCGCTTCAGAAGAAATGACTGCCAGTGTGATCTCCCTGTCCAACAGCGCCGATGCCACACGCCGTGAAGTTGCACGCTTTAAGCTTCAGGCGTAAAAAGTAAATGGGGTCGATCGCTTAAGGCGAGCTGACAAAATAATTGGGGTCAGATCAACATTAATTTCCAATTTAAGACGGAAAAGGCTAAGGGGGGCTTCCTCATACTGGCGTACCAGAAATCGTTCAGCCCCCCTTAGCCTTTTCCGTCTTAAATTGACCAAATTAATGTTGATCTGACCCCAATTATTTGGCCCGCCTCAAGCGATGGGCCCCATTTATTTTGCTGTCCAGCCGAAGAATTTGTGGATCTCTTCTTTTTGGGCCTGTGCGTCTGCTTCGCCCAAGGCCATCAGCTCTTGGGTGTAGGCTGATTCAAATAACAAATAACTTACCAGTGCATTGCCTTGGCCTTGTGACGCGTTTTGGCTGGCACCCAAAGTTTTGAGCAAGCTTTTAACCGTTTGGGGCAATGCATCTGCATGCTTGGCTGCAATGGCATCCAAACGTTGCGAAGGTGCAATGAGCAGCAACTGAACTGGCCGCAGATGTGTGGCTTGTCGCTTTTCCTCTGGAATCAGTTCTAGCGTTTGGTTGATGCGCTGCATACGCTCCACATCCACCGCCAAAGAGTCCAAAAAGATACTCGACAAGGCATGGCCAGCTATATGAGCGAGCGATGGGTATGTAGGCTCGCTATCGTTCTTTTTGGGCGGCTCTAACATTCGGCCAGCACCCACCACCAATATTTTGCTGGCCCCCAAATGGATAGCGGGCGAAATGGGGGCGGTTTGTCGCATCGAGCCATCGCCGAAGAAGGCATGGCCTTGCGGGCCGTCTAGGCGCATGGCTGGAAAAATAAAGGGGATGGCAGAGCTGGCCAGCAGGTGCTCGTGCGAAAGGCTGCAGCGTTGTGCCAGCCTTTGATTACGTATCCAGGGTGTAACAGCCTGACAACTGTCATAAAACGTGACGTGCTCGCCGGTGCTGTAACTTGATGCCGTAATGGCCAACGCCTTGAGATGACCTTGGTCTAACAGGGTAGGCAAGCGTTGCAAATCAATCCGTTGTGCCAGCAATTCACTCAAGGGGTCGTTGTTCAGCAAGGATTTGGGTCGAAGCTTTTTCTGTGCAATGAGCCACCCCAGAGACAACAGTGACAGCCAGCGTGCGCCCGATCGAATCATGCCCAAAACGTCTGATCGATAGACTTGTTCCACCTGAAAATTGCGCCAAACCCCCACCAGTTCTTCAATGGCCAGGTCGTAGCGGTCGGCATTGCTGGCTAAAAAAGCCGCATTGATCGCACCGGCTGAGGTGCCAGAGATGACGGGGAAGGGATTGCCTTGGGCTGCACCGGCTTCACGGCGCATGCGCTCTATGGCTGCTAAAACACCGACTTGATAGGCCGCGCGTGCGCCGCCGCCCGAAAGAATGAGTCCAGTTGTGTTGGGCATGGCCCAGATCCTATTAGAGTTAAGTCCCTATGAAATCAGGGAACACCCGTGAATATAGAATCAATTTTGCCCCGATCACTTGGTACACTTCTGATCTGCGTATTTAAACGTTCAAGATCTAATATTTACAAAAATCAGTACCGTCTCTATGAAAACTATTTTGCTCGTTGAAGATGAACTGTTGTTGCGCGAAGGGGTTCAAGAAACCCTTGAAGTTCATGGTTACGCCGTCATCGGTGCGGCCGATGGCATTGAGGCCCTGGATTGGTTAGAGCAGACCACTGTTTCCCTCATCATCACCGACTTGGTCATGCCCAATATGAATGGCGCCGAGTTCATTGAGAAGGTTCGAGAAAAGCACCCCAACTTGCCCATTATTTTGGCGTCGGGCAGTACCAACACAGTGCGAACCCGTCTGGGCATTGAATCGATTGATGTGCTGGGCGCTACGGCCAGCATTACCAAACCTTTCAAGAGCAAAGATTTGGTGTTAATGGTCGAAAAACTTCTAGCAGAGGCCTCAGCCTAATTCACCCAATCCTGCTTAGGTGAAACCTATTAGTTGATCGGTGTCGATTGCTTCAGCAGATCTTCAATCAAGGCCTTCAACTGTTCTGAAGAGGCTGCATAGGGGTCAAACTCTGGGTGATTGAGTTGAACCATAGGGTCTGACTCAGAGATGATCACATGAGCCATTGACCAATTGGGAAATTTCCTGGTTTCAATTTCTTCAATTGAAATGAGCTCAATATCTTGATGCCGCTTGTCTTTGATGAGCGTGGCATAAAGTCGATTGATGGCACGCCGTTCGCCTTCTAAGATCTGAATAAAGAGTCCCTGACCCTGGCATAAAACACCCGTAATGCCTGCCACGCGGTTGTGCAGTCGCGCGGTTTCTAAAATCGACCCCGTGACGGTGGTGGTCACGGCGCCGACAGCGCGGCTGATGTACAAAAGGCGAATCAACATAGAGGGTCTCCGTTAGGGGCATCCTATCATTGTTGAGCCAAAAAAAAGCTCACCGGTGGGGTGAGCTTTTGAGCGATGCAAACCATCACTGTTGTTGAGAAACTTTTGCTTTTTTGAGCAATTTCAACTGCCGGTTGTTTTCAGCAAACGCCCAAACGATGGCGACCAAAATAAACAGGTCAATAATGACCATGACGTGGGGCATGTGATTCTCCTTGCGAGTGTTGAGAGATAGCTCAGACTTTGGGCCATTGCGGTCTTGGGGTAAGACCTAGTAAAAATTCTAGCCAATTCAATGCACCCTTGCAAACTCAATCTAAACAAAGGCAATTTATGACGGGCAGTGAACGCGATACTTTGATGCAATTTTTACGCGAAATGATTCAAACCAAACCCCGTATTTATGACGAAACTGCCGCCAAGCTCATCGCCGAAGCTTTCAGAACCCAACCCTATGCGGCTTATTTGCTCACGCAGCGCTTGCTCATTCTGCAAGCAAATCAAAATACAGCAGCACCCCAAGAAGCCGTAGTGAACGAATTTTTAAACCCCAACGCCACCCATTGGGGCGAGGCCGTGGCGGAGGTTCAGAACTTAGAGCCCAGCAAACCAACAGGTCCCAGAGAAATTTCAATGGAAGAAAAGGGACTGAAATTCATTGGCAAGCACTCTAAATTAATTTGGGTGGTCATCTTTGCAGCGTTTGCATTGGTTTTGATCACAAAATAGCGCTCAGTCTTTTTCTAGCCAAGTTCAGCCCAATGAATAGAGAGTCGATTTCAATGCGAATGTTGGTCGTTGCGAGTTTCGCCATCCTTGTTTCAGCATGTGGTGGTGGCGGTGGCTCATCGTCTACCAATGTCGTACCTAAAGCAGATAACTTGGCGCAAATTTGCGCCAAAGAAAATCCTTACCTTGCTTTCGCGACAGCACGAACGCAACAAGGCAGCTTGGCCGACGAAAAGAACTGGATCAAAGCCTACATGACCGAGCGGTATCTTTGGTACCGAGACATGCCAACGGTCAACGCGCAAGACAGTCGCTACAACGTCATGGCCAACGGGGCCTTGGACGTTTGGAATTCTCTGTTGAATTATTTTTCTGATTCCAAATCACAACTCAAGACCGCATCGGGTACCTGGGTCGACAAGTTCAGTTTCATGATTGACACCGGTTCGTGGCAAAACTATGTCAGCAGCAGTTTTAAAGGCTATGGTTTTATGTTGAAAACCAGCACAGTGGCTGGTAACAAAGTGATCACGGTGGCTTATGTCTACCCTGGTTCGCCAGCTGCCAAAGCTGGCATCGCCCGTGGCGACCAAATTGTGAGCATCGATGGTGCGTTGACCACCGATACCAGCCCCACTAGCGTGGCCATTTTTGAAGAAGGTTTGCATCCCAAACAAGTTGCACCGCACACCTTCGTGGTGCTGCGCGCAGGCACCAACCTCAGCGTGAGTATGCAAGCCGAATCGATCAGCCTGCAGCAAGTGGAATATAAGGTCTTGAATGTGGGTGCTCAAAAATTGGGTTACCTGTTGTTCAACAGCCATGTCCCCAATGCAGAGGCCGACTTGATTCAGGCCATGGCCTTGTTCAAACAGCAAGCCGTGACACAACTGGTGGTGGACTTGCGTTACAACGGCGGCGGCTATTTGAGCATTGCCAACGCCTTGGCCACAGCCGTAGCTGGCCCAGACAAAACGGCTGGCAAGGTTTTTGAGCTCACCAAGTTTTCTGACAAACGCAGTGCTGAAAACGAAGCGCTGTATTTCTCAAGCAGAGGCTTGAACAATCAGATCTATCCGAGTCTGGGCTTGTCAAAAATTTACGTGCTGGTGAGTGGCGGCACGTGCTCGGCCAGTGAGTCTTTCATCAATGGCTTGAGGGGCATTGATGTGCAGGTGGAATTGATTGGAAGCACCACGTGTGGCAAACCTTATGCCTACTACCCGCAAGACAATTGCGGCATCACCTATGCCGCCATGGAAATGGAAGGGGTCAATGACAAAGGTGAGGGCGGCTATGGCGACGGCATGGTGCCGCAATGTGCCGCGCTGGATGACCTTACGCGGCCATTAGGCGACCTGACCGAAGGAATGCTGTCGGTGGCGGTGAAAAGAACTCAGGGGCAGTCTTGTGCACAGGCTGCGGGGCTAGCGCTGAGTTCAGTATCTCTTCAAGGCATGGCGATGGGCGCCGAGGGCACCTTGATGCGCCCTGAATGGCAAACCAATAAATGGTTAACCCGTTCAGCACGCTAACAAGGCCAATGACTTACTCAAGAACTTTGAGGCCCACCACAAAGTAATCGGTATCGCCAAAGCAGGAAGAGGGCAGGCCTTTGTGCTGCTCGTATTGAAGCGCAACGCGTTTTCCTGCCGCGGCATTGAGTTGCTCGGCCACACTGTTGTCACGTACTGTGAATAAGAATTTCTCAGGGGCTGCGCCAGGAATGGCCACCAGTGACAATTCGCCTTCCCAAGTTTTGCAAATCCATCCTTTGTAGGACACTTTTTGTAAAAATCCTGCGCGTTCACCTTCGGAGTAGCTCCAGTTGAGGACCACCAAAATATAGATGATGAAGGCCACCGGCAGGGTGAGCGCAAAGACACCCAAGCGGGTGAATGTTTTTTTGAGGACAGGAGAGATCATTTTTTGATTTTAGCCCGAAGGCACAAAATTCAGATAGCCTTTGGCGCGTGGGCGCATTGGGGTCAGTGCTTGAATGATGTAGATCAAGAATTGATAATCAAGTCCTAAATTCACATGTTTTGGCCCCTTACGGTCAAGCCATGCCCGTCCCTTTTTGGACATCTACCTTCCAGCCATCCTTTGAACCTCGCACCGCATCTCGATGCCGACTCTTTAGCTGCATTGCCCCGTACCCCAGGGGTTTACATCTTCAAGGGTGAGGGCAAATTACCCATCTACATTGGCAAAAGCGTTGACATTCGAACTCGCGTGTTGTCGCACTTACGAGCCGAAGACGAAGCCGAAATGTTGGCGCAATCAAGGCGTGTTGAATTCATCGAGACTGCTGGCGAAATTGGTGCCCTGCTTTTAGAGTCTCACCTGATCAAAACACAGCATCCGCTCTACAACATCCGACTGCGTCGCCAGCGCAATCTCTGCAGCATTCAATTGACCGAGCAGGAAGGTGCTTGGATCCCTGAAGTGGTGACGGGACAAGACCTGGGCTTGGGAAAGGCGGAAGGGCTTTATGGTTTGTTTGGATCGAGGCATGCAGCGCAAAACAAATTGCGAGAGTTGGCAGATCTTCACAACTTGTGCCAAGGCCTGCTGGGCTTGGAGAAAATGAGTGCCAGAGGATGCTTTGGCTTGCAGGTTAAAACATGTTTGGGCGCATGTGTGGGGCAAGAGCCTCGGGCGGCTCACGATAAACGCTTGCTCAATGCCTTGATCGATTTAAAGGTGCATGCGTGGCCCTTTGCCGGCCCTATCGATTTGGTCGAGGAGAGTCAGGGATGGGTCCAGCGTCATCGCTTACAAGACTGGCGTTACTTGGGGACCTGGTGTTCTAAGTCGGCGCAGATTCAAACTTCTGTTCAGCAAAGTTTTGATTTGGACACCTACAAAATTTTGGTGAGGCCGATCATGCTGGGCACGGTTCGGGTGGAACACGTTATTTAGCGGCCTTTTTTATCGGCAGTGTGAGCCTTTAGTGGGGAGTCGTGCCATTCAAGCCCTGAAGTATTGGACAATGGGGGCTGATTCAATTTGGCACTTACGCCTTAGCTCATACGGTATTTTTTAGCAGCTTACTATGGCAATTCAATGGTTTCCCGGTCACATGCACCTCACGCGCAAGGCGATTGAGGAGCGTATCAAAGACATTGATGTTGTCATTGAAATGCTAGACGCTCGCTTGCCCGGCTCCAGTGCCAACCCTATGTTGGCGCAGCTCATTCAAGGCAAGCCTGGCTTGAAGGTGTTGAGCAAGCAAGATTTGGCCGATGCCACCCGTACCCAATTGTGGTTGGACCATTACAACGCCATGCCACAAGTGCGCGCCATTGGTTTGGACACCAGCATGGTGTCGCCCGCCAAAGCACTGATTGATGCCTGTCATCAACTGGCGCCCCACCGAGGCGGCATGGCCAAGCCTATGCGCGTTCTCATTTGCGGTATTCCCAATGTGGGCAAATCGACCCTGATCAATACCCTCAAGGGCAAACGCGCTGCCAAAACGGGCGATGAAGCCGGCGTAACCAAGCTTGAGCAGCGCATCACGCTGGCCGATGACTTTTATTTGTACGACACGCCTGGTGTACTTTGGCCCCGCATCATTGTTGAAAAGAGTGGTTACAACTTGGCGGCCAGCGGCGCCATTGGCGTGAATGCCTTTGATGACGAGGAAGTGGCATTGGAGTTGTTGCACTACCTCATCAGCAACTACCCACAAGCCTTGTCGGCACGTTACAAAATACAAAATGTGGCCTCGCATACCGATGAAACCATGCTCGAAGCCATTGCGCGCTATCGCGGCGCCATTCAAAGCGGTGGACGGGTCAACACCACCAAAGCTTCAGAAATTGTGATTCACGATTTTCGTTCAGCAGCGTTGGGGCGCTTGACGCTTGAAACGCCCGAAGAATTTTCGCAATGGTTAGCGTCGGGCTTAAAAGCTGATGCAGAGCGTGCAGAGAAAAAAGCGGCCCTGCAAAAAGAAAAGAAGCAGGTGCGCAAAACTAAAAATGGCGCAAGGGGTTGAACTTGGGTTTGGCCTAAGTGTAGGCCTAAGTGTTTGCCTAAGAGTTTGCCTAAGAGTTGACCAAGCGCCAAGCTAGGAAAGAACTGAGCGCCACGTTGATCACACTGACGATGATCAACAAGGTGGTACCCAGTGTGTTCAAGTTGAAGTTTTGCGCAATGTGCGACAAAGCCAAAGACAGTAAATTGAGCGTGACCAACAGCCAGAATTGCGGATTTTTGGGCTGAAAAATTCTGGAGAGTTTCATGGTTGAGCTCACACTGCGGGTGGCCGTAGCCTAGCCCGCAACTTTCAGGAAATTTAATCTGCTTTAAACCCGGAGGCTTTCACCACGGGACCCCAACGATCTGTGTCGCGTTTCATGATGTCTGCCAAATCTTGCGCGCTTCCACCTGTAGGCTCTAGACCCACTTTTAGGAACCGTTCACGCAACTCTGCTTGTGTGAGTGCTTTGTTGGCGGCGGCATTCAAGGCGTTGAGGATGGCGACGGGTGTTTTGCCTGTGGCATACAGACCCAGCCAACCGGCACCTTCCACGTTTTTCAAACCTGATTCAACAAAAGTGGGGACGTCGGGCAGCAAGGGGCTACGCTTAGCGCCAGATGTGGCCAAGATGCGTGTTTTGCCAGCGCGATGCATTTCAATTTGATCGACCAAGGCGTCGATGCCCGTTGAAACTTGATTGCCAGCCACGGCGTTCATCAGTGGCGCGCCACCATTGAAGGGCACGTGCACCATGTCGACATTGGCGCCGGTGCTGATCATGACGCCAAAGAAGTGCGGCAAGCTGCCAGGTGCTGGGCTGCCAAAGTTGGCTTGTGCAGGGTTGGCTTTCATCCAGCTGATGAGCTCGGGCACTGTTTTTGAGGGATGCGCAGCATTGACAGACAAGCTGAACTGGAACGTGGCAATTTGCGCCACAGGCGCGAAGTCTGTACTGGGGTTGTAGGGTAATTTGCTAAAAACCAAGGGCGCCAAAACAGGTACCACGACAGGTGTGAGTAGCAAGGTGGTGCCATCGGCAGCCGCATTCTTCAGAGCTTCAGCAGCAATGCGTCCGCCTGCGCCCGGTTTGTTTTCAATGATGACGGCTTGCTTTAGCTCTGCAGACATCCGTTCGCCAACCAAACGAGCCGCCATGTCAGCGGAACCGCCTGGCGGAAATCCCACCAAAATTTTGATGGGTTTGTCGACCTGTGCCTGGGCCAAGCCCATGATCAAGGTGGTTGCCAGAAGTGCGCTGGTGCGTTGAAGCCAAGTTTTCATGAAAAATCCTCAGTGAATGGCCAAGGATAAGCCATAAAAACAGGCTTCAATATTGGTGCAAACGCCTGTGTTTAGATTTTGACCAACACCACGGGGGTTTTGGAGTTGCCCGCCACGCGCTGGGCCACTGAACCCAGGACGGTGTCGGCCCATGAACTGCGACCTTTGGTGCCCATGATGATCATGTCAAACTTGCCGGCCTTGGCTTCTTTGATAATTTGTTCACTGGGATGGCCATAGCGAATGGCCATGTCATGGGGCAACTTGACCTTGTTCAAATATTTGACGGCCCAGGCTAAATTTTTGTCTGCGTTCTCACGCAGGTAGTCTTCCACAGCACCTTTGGGCGTGTGTTTTTTGAAGAGACGAAGTGAACTGTCGTCTTGCACGGTGATCAGGGTGATGTGGTTTTCTGCGCTTAAGCTTTTGAAAAGGCGAGCCGCATATTTAATGGCGCCCTCTGAAGCTTTTGAGCCATCGGTAGCAACTAATAATTTCATACAAACCTTTCAAAGTGATGTTTAATCTTAGGCGGATGGTTACGGAAAACCTTGATGCGCATCAAGCATTGAGCAATTGAAAGGCACAACATGACAGTTAATAAAGTAGCCCTGGTCACGGGTTCTGCAACAGGTGTGGGTGCCGCTACGGTGCTGGGTTTGGCACAGCGTGGCTACAACGTGGTCATCAACTATTCCAAGAGTGAATCCGAAGCCAAAGCCTCTGAGGCAGCTTGTCGTGCAGCAGGTGCAGACACCTTGCTGGTGCAAGGTGATGTCTCAGACGATGCCGCCTGCAAAGCCATGGTGGAGGCCACCTTGGCCAAATGGCAGCGCTTGGATGCCTTGGTAAACAATGCGGGCATCACCACTTTTTCGGGCGGTGGCAATTGGGATGCCTTGAACGCAGAAATATTTCAGCGCATTTTTGAAGTCAATGTATTGGGTACGTTTCAAATGGTTCGCGCTTGCGTGCCGCATTTGAAAGCTTCGCAAGGTTGTATTGTCAATGTCTCTTCGGTCGCCGGTGCTTTGGGCATTGGGTCTAGCGTGCCCTACATCGCCTCAAAGGGCGCCATGAATTCAATGACGCTTCATTTGGCCAGAACCTTGGCACCCGAAGTACGCGTCAACGCTGTGTGTCCTGGCATGATCACCACCCGTTGGTTTGTTGAGGGTGTGGGCCAAGAAAACTTTGAAAAACTCAAAACACAATACGAGCAAACCACGCCACTGGCGCGTGCTTGTACAGCCGAGGATGTGGCCGAATCGATTATTTGGTTGGTGGATGGTGCACGAACAGTGACCGGCGAAACTATTTTGCTAGATTCAGGTATGCACTTGGGCCGCGCGGTCAATGTGCATGCGCGTGAGACAGGCAAATAAAGCCCTCAATTGAGCAAGCAGCCCTCAAGGGCGCTTGCTTACTTTTCTAATTTGATGCCGGTCTCTTGAACGATGTTGTTCCATCGAGACTGAATGCGTTTTTGCCAGGCTTGTGTTTCTTCCAGATTCATGTCGAAGTACACGCCGCCTGCCGCTTTCACTTTGTCCATTACATCGGGATGATTGGCGGCCTTCACAATGGCTGCATTCAGTTTGCGCTGCACGGCCACAGGTGTGCCTGTCGGCACTACATACACCGTGTAGCTTTGAAGCTCTAGGTCTTTCAAACCCTGTTCTTCCATGGTGGGCACATTGGGCAACAGGGGCAAACGTGTGGCGCCAAAAACGCCCAATGGAATGAGTTTGCCGGTGGCAATGAAGGGCGCTACTTCGCTGTAAAAGGCCGAGACCAATTGAACTTGACCTGAGGCGGCATCAGTCATGGCCGGTACGTTGGCTTTGTAGGGCACGTACTGAATTTTGGAGCCCGTACGCACAGCAAAGGCGGCACAGACAAAATGCCCAATGGTGGCCGTACCGCTGCCGCCGCAATCAAGAGTTGTATTTTTGGCCTTGATATAAGCCACCAGTTCAGCCACATTCTTCACACCCAATTGAGCGTTGACCATGAGGATGGGGTAGCCCGCAATGGTGAGGCCCACTGTCGAAAAATCTTTGACGGGGTCGTAACGTACTGGAACGCCCAGCTGGCCAATGAGACCCAATTCATTTTGGCTGCCCATGAACAGGGTGTGACCGTCAGCATCTGCTTTGGCGGCAGCATCGCCTGCAATGGCGCCCGAAGCGCCAGGTTTATTTTCAACCATAACAGCCTGACCCAATTCATTTTGAAGATGGGGTTGATGGCGTCTGGCGTAAATATCGACCACGCCACCGGGCGCAGCCGACGTGATGAGTTTGATGGGTTTGGTGGGCCAGTTTTGGGCAGACACATGGAGGGCGCCAGAGGCCACAGTGACAGCAAAAATCCAAGGAACGAATTTGGAAAATTTCATGAAGCCTCTTTGCAGTTGAAAACCCACACGGCATATTGCAATGTGGGTGGGTGAGCAAGCTGAATTATTCTTTGACGGAACCTGTCATGCCAGACACGTAATACTCAACAAAGAATGAATAGATAAAGGCCACAGGCAAAGAGCCAAACAGCGCACCTGCCATGAGGGCGCCCCAGTGATACACATCGCCTTCGACCAATTCGGTGACAACACCCACGGGCACTGTTTTTACTTCACTGGAGGAGATGAAGGTGAGGGCGTAAATGAATTCATTCCAAGACAGCGTGAAAGCAAAGATACCAGCTGAAATAAGTCCAGGCACCGACAAAGGCAAAATAATCTTGATCAAAATTTCCCAGCGGTTGGCGCCGTCAATCATGGCGCACTCTTCCAACTCAAAAGGAATGGAGCGGAAGTAACCCATGAGCAACCAAGTGCAAAACGGAATGAGGAAGGTGGGGTAGGTCAGGATCAGTGCCAAGCGGGTGTCAAACAAACCCAGCTGAAAAATGACCGATGCCAATGGAATGAACAAAATAGAGGGCGGCACCAAGTAAGCCAAGAAAATGGCCAAGCCGGTTTGTTTGGCGCCTTTAAAGCGCAAGCGTTCAATGGCGTACGCAGCTAGCACTGAGGCAAACAAAGAGAAGAAGGTTGAGGTGACAGACACCACCACGGTGTTCCACATCCACTGCGGGTACTCGGTACGGAAGAGCAACTTTTCAATGTGCGCCATGGTGGGCGAAATGATCCAAAACGGATTGCCATCGCGCGACAGCAACTCATTGTCTGGCTTGAACGTGGTGATGCCCATCCAATAAAACGGAAAGAGCAAAACGAACAAGAACAAGCCCAATGGCAAATAAGTCTTGAGAAGCTTGGTGGAGGTGGTGTCCAAATAGGACATGCCGCCGTTGTCTTGGTTGTCTTTGCTCATTTGTCGCTGCCGCCTTGTTGCCATGCACGGCGTTGAAGTCCGAAGTAACTGAAGAGAATGGCGGCCAATAAGAAGGGCACCATGGCGATGGCAATGGCTGCACCTTCACCCAAAGCGCCACCCGGAATGGCGCGTTGGAATGACAGAGTGGCCATTAAGTGGGTGGCATTGAGCGGCCCACCGCGTGTGATCACATAGATGAGTTGGAAATCGGTGAAGGTAAACAGCACAGAAAACGTCATGGTGACCGCAATGATGGGGGTCAACAAGGGCAATGTCACGTGCCAGAACTGCTGCCATGGGGTGGCACCATCGATGGCAGAAGCTTCGTAATAGGAGGGCGAAATGGTTTGCAAACCCGCCAGCAGGGTAATGGCCACAAAGGGCACACCGCGCCAAACGTTGGCCGAGAGCGTGGCCAAGCGAGCATTCCAAGGTGAGCCCAAGAAATCGATGTAGGTGTCAATCCAGCCCATTTTCATCAGCATCCAGCTGATGATGGAAAACTGGGAGTCAAAAATCCACCAGAACGCAATGGCCGAAAGGGCCGTTGGCACGATGTAGGGCAGCAAAATAACGGCGCGGAAAAACGATTTGAAACGAATGTTTTTGTTCAGCAACAAAGCTAGCCACAATCCCAAGAAGAACTTGAGCACGCTGGCCACCGTGGTGTAAAACATGGTGTTGAACAATGCCAATTGCGTGACGCTGTCGCTTAGCAAGAAGATGTAGTTTTCTAGGCCAATCCATTCGCCGCCACGGCCAATTTTGGTATCGGTAAAACCAAGCCAAACACCCAAGCCAAGAGGATAGGTCAGAAACAGCAGCAACAAAAGGGTTGCCGGCAGCATGAAGATGAAGCCGAGCACATTGCGGCTGTTCTGAATTCTCTCGAGCAAGGGTGTCATGGGTTCTTTTCAGAGATGAAAATAGATCAAACTTTGTAGTAACGCTCAGCACGTTTCTGTGCGCGTTCTGCAGCTTCTTTCGGTGTTTTAGAACCGCTAGCAGCTTCAGCCACCATGTTGACCACAATGAAGTCGGCGCCTGCACCAGCAGAGGCGTAACCTAACTTGCCTGCATAACCTGCGGGACGCATGTTTTTGACAGGATCGCGGTAAGCCGTGTGCTTGGGATCTGACGTCCAGATGGCGCCTTTTGTATAGGCTTCCAATGGTGGGGCAATGTAGCCACCAGCCGCTGTTTGCCAAGGATCGAATTGCTCTTTTTCCATCATGAAGCGCAAGAACTCTTTGGCTGCATTGGGGTACTTGGTGTACTTCATGACCATTTGGTTGAAGAACAAATGTGATTCTGTGGGGGTGCCCACAGGGCCCACTGGGTAAGGGGCGTGGAAGACGTCTGAATTGAGTGCGCGCACTTTTTCATCGGGTGATGTTTTGGTAGCGTAGTAAATAGAGATGCCGTTGTTGGTCAAACTAATTTGGCCATCCAAGAACGCTTTGTTGTTGTTGGGGTCGAGCCAAGACAAAGTGCCTGGAATGAACTGAGCATACATTTCTTTGGCGTATTCCAAAGCTTTGATGGTTTCTGGGCTGTCAATGACCACTTTGTTGTTGGCGTCGACCAACTTGCCGCCGAAGGCCCACAACAACCAGTTGCACCAGAGGCCATCGCCAGTGGCATTGCCCAAAGCAAAACCTGACGGTGTGCCTTTTTCTTTCAGTGCTTTGAGCAGTTTCAAGAAGTCGTCTGTGTTTTTGGGGAAAGTGTCAAAGCCAGCAGCTTTAACATGGCTTTGGCGGTAGACCAACATGGCGCCAGCAGCACCCAGAGGGACGCCAATCCATTTTTTGCCATCGGGTTTGAGGTAAGCGTGGCAAGCTGGGAAGAAGCCACCGTATTTTTTGCCCAAGTATTCGCACAAGTCTGTGACGTCCAGCAATTTTTCTGGATACAGGTTGGCGTCGTCGTTGGTGGACAAGATGATGTCAGGGCCCGCACCCGTGTTGGCTGCAACAGCCGCCTTGGGGCGAACATCTTCCCAGCCTTCGTTGTCGACACGAACTTCAACACCCGTGAGTTCGGTGAATTTCTTCACATTGGCCATGTAGGCGTCAATGTCGCCTTGTACAAATCGGCTCCAGCGAAGCACACGCAGCTTGGCACCTTTTTCAGGTTTGAAGCTCAGGGTCTGGGCTTGTGCAGCAGGGCTGACCGCCATAGCGCCCATGCCCAAGGTGGTGGAAGCTGCCGCTACGCCGGCTGAGCTTTCCAGAAAGTCGCGTCGATTCAGTTTTGTCATGAAATGTCTCCTGTTTGAGTGGTTTAGCGACGAGAAAGAAACGAAAAATATTGAAATTGAAAACAGTGAATGGTTTACGCCACCAGGCGTTTGCCAGAGGCTGCGTCAAACACATGCGCTCGGGTCATGTCGGGCTGCAAGTTGATGGTGCTGCCCAATTGGAAATCGTGACGCTCGCGGAAAACTGCCGAGAACTCGACGCCTTCGTGGCGGCAAGCCACAAAGGTGTCCATGCCTGTGGGCTCCATCACGGCCACATGCGCTGTGATGCCGCCGCTGTCGACCAATGTGAGGTGCTCGGGGCGCGTGCCAAAGACAACGGGCTGGCCATGCTGACCGTTGACCGCGTGGGGCAAATCGAGTTTTAAACCGTCATGCAATTCGACTTGGCACTGACTGCCATTGACCAACAACTTGCCTGGCAAGAAGTTCATCGCAGGTGAGCCAATAAAGCCGGCCACAAATTGGTTGGCTGGCAAATCGTACAGTTCGAGGGGTGAACCCGTTTGTTCAATGCGGCCATCGCGCATCACCACAATTTGATCGCCCATGGTCATGGCTTCAATTTGATCGTGTGTGACGTAAATGGACGTGGTCTGCAAACGTTGGTGCAATTCTTTGATTTCGCTGCGCATGGCCACGCGCAGTTTGGCGTCAAGGTTGGAGAGTGGTTCGTCAAACAAAAACACTTGAGGGTCGCGAACAATGGCCCGGCCCATGGCCACGCGTTGACGCTGACCGCCCGAGAGTTGGCGTGGGTAACGATCGAGAAGGGCGCCCAGTGCCAAGATGTCGGCGGCGCGCGCCACTTTTTTGTCAATTTCTTCTTGAGGGCGTTTGGCCAACATGAGCGAGAAGGCCATGTTTTCGCCCACTGTCATGTGGGGGTACAACGCATAGTTTTGGAAAACCATGGCAATGTCGCGTTGTTTAGGGGGGAGATCGTTGACGCGGTTGCTACCAATGAGAATTTCACCATCGCTGACTTCTTCGAGGCCAGCAATCATGCGAAGCAAAGTAGATTTACCGCAACCCGAAGGGCCTACCAACACCGTGAAGGAGCCGTCTTTGATTTCGATGTCGACGCCGTGAAGGATGGGGACTTCGCCAAAATTCTTTTTGACGGATCGGATCGATACACTGGCCATTAGAGAATCCCTAGAAAAAGCATGCTTGCAAACAACAGGGCAATTCAATTTACCCTTATCGTTTGTCAGTATCACACTCTTGTGAGATTTTTCTTATCCAAGATAACCCTAATTGGTCAGACCAGATGCAAAGCAATATTTAGAACTGTCATTTGGATTTGCCAATGATGTTTTGCATGCGCGCCAACATGGGGGTCACCACCGGTGTTGTGAGCATGGTGCTGCCGACGGCCATGAGAAGTAAAGCGGTGAATGTTTCAGAGCTGATAATTTGCTTGTCCAATAGGACATTTGCAAAAATGATCATGATCAAGGCTTTGGTTTGCAACAACCACCCAATGAGAGAGGCCTCACCTTTTTGCCAATTTAAAATTTTCCCGGCCCACTGAAGTCCCACCAACTTACCAGTCACAGAGGCGACAAGCAGAAGTGCGGCGGCCAAGAAGACGCTCCAGCCGCCCATTTCCCAATTGGTGCGCAGGCCCGTGCTTAAAAAAAAGACGGGCATCAAGACCAACAAAACATGGTGTCTGAGAAGGTCCATTTGTTCTTGTTCAAACCAAGACGACTCAATCACGGCGCCGGCCATGAAGGCGCCCACCATGTAATGCAGGCCACACCAATCGGCGCCAAATGCACACACAATCAGCCAGATGAGGGCGGCGTACCAGCGGTCACGCTGGGGCAGCTTCGGCATCCATTTTCGAAGTCCATAGCTGACCAACGCAAAGGCCGCTAAAAATACGACTTGTTTGCCCACCCGTTCCCAGTCCATCAGGATGAGTGCCAAGACACCCCAAATTGCAATATCGTCCAGGCTGGCATACCGCAAGATGCGTTGCCCAATGGGTTGGCGCAATATATTGAGTTGTTCCATGAACAAAATCAGGATGGGCAGGGCCGTGACAGCGCACGACATGGCCACACCCATGGTGAATTGCCACGGGCTTGCCTTGGGGCCATACCAGCCTGTGCCTATCACGCCCGATTGAATGACCAAGGCGGCTAAGGCACCAAATACCAAGGGCACCCCCAAGGCCAAACCAGCCGTAATGCCGCTTTCCTTTTTATGCTGCCATGCCTGACTCAAATCAAGCTCAATGCCGGCGATGAACACAAACAACATCACCGCCCACCATGCCACGCCATTCAAGGATTGCACCACTTGTGGATTGAAAACAAACTTGTAATATTCGGGATAAGCGTTGCCCAAAATACCCGGGCCCAACACAATGCCCGTCAAGATTTGAACCACCACCAATGGCGCAAAATATTGGGTATGACCCAAGCGCCAAATGAGATAAGGCACCGTGAAGACCACGCCCATGGCAATCAAATAAATTTCGGTGGTGTTCATCGTGAGGCGTTAAAGCGAGGGTGTTCTGTCTAAGCGAATTTTCGCATCAAACAATGTTTTAGATTTTAGGTGAATCCACAAATGACAACTTCCAATGAGCCTTTACCCACGGGGCTAGCTGTTCGCCGATTTAAAGATCCTGCCTACGTTGAGTTGGCCCCTAATCTTCAAACGCTGAGGGATCAAATAGACGACTTTGACCATCAAATTGTGGCCTTGTTGGCAGCGCGCGCTTTAAGAGTGCGCGATGCGACCCGTTTTAAAAAGGACGCCTATCAAGTGTCCGCGCCTGCACGACAAGCTGAAGTGTTCAAAAAAGTGCGAAACTTAGCATCAGCGCATGCAGAAAATTTCCCTGGTTTCGAGGACATTGTTGAGTCAGCCTATCGAAGCTTGGTGGCGGGGTTCATTGCTGCAGAGCAATCATTGTTTTCTCAAACTGAAGAAGTGACATCATGAAGTCTTTGTTAAATATATTGTTAGGTGTCGCGTGCCTGGTAGGCATCAACACAGCGCAGGCCCAAGCCCAAACTCAGGGCAATTGGCCTACGCGTCCCATCAAATTGGTGGTGCCTTACGGGCCAGGCTCTTCGCCTGATGTCATTGCGCGCATCATTTCTGAAAAATTATCAACACGTTTAGGCCAACCCGTCGTCATCGAAAACCGCATTGGCGCGGGTGGCAACACAGGCACAGGCTCTGTGGCCAAGGCGGCAGGCGATGGCTATACGTTTGTCATTAGCACCAATGGCCCCTTGGTTTACAACACGGTGTTGTACAAAAAACTCAGCTACGACCCCTTCACTGAATTGCGCCCCGTGGTGCTAGCAGGCGGCCAATCCAATGTGTGTGCCGTGCGCAGCGATACAGGTATCAACACCTTGTCCGATTTGGTCACGGCCATGCGCAACAAGCCTGGTCAGTTCAACTTTTCATCCACAGGCATTGGCAGCTTGTCGCAGCTGGGCGTAGAGCTACTGAAAGTTAAAACTGATACCTATGCTGTGCACATTCCGTATGTGTCTTCGCCGCTGGCCATCATGGCCATTTTGCAAGGTGATGTGCAGTTTGCGTGTGTGCCAGCCGTGGCAGTGTTGCCGCAAGTCAAGGCCGGAAAAATGCGTGCGCTGGCGGTGTCCACGGCCAAACGCAGTCAGTTCTTGCCCGATGTGCCCACTATGAAAGAGGCCGGTTTCACGGGCATTGAAAATGTGGCTTGGATGGCGGTCATGGCACCTGCCACCACACCCACCGACATCGTGCAGCGCGTTAATCAAGAGATCAATGCTATTTTGGCCCTGCCAGATGTCAAAGAAAAACTCTCCGCTCAATACATGGAGCCCATTGGCGGCACTGAGTCTGAGCTGAAAAGTTTCATGTTGCAGGAACTGCGCGTCATGACGCCCGTGATCAAGCGTACCGGCGTCACCATTGACTAAACACGCACTCGGGCCATCTGCCGTGTTGTGGACAGAGCCTGCCAGACAACTGCCTGTCTATGGCAGCTTTGATGTGGTGGTGGTGGGCGGCGGCCCCGCCGGCATTGCGGCCAGTTGGAGTGCGGCCAAACAGGGTGCCAAAGTACTTTTGGTCGAGCGCTATGGGTTTTTAGGCGGCATGGGCACAGCAGGGGGCGTGACCAACTTTGCCGGACTGTATGGCATTCGCCAGGGCCAAATGCAGCAAGTGGTCCATGGCGTTGTGGATGAAATCTTTGATCGGCTCTCAGCAGTAGAGGGGCTGAACGATCCTCAGGATGGCATGCTAGGGCGCATCCGCGTGCGCTCCTACGACATGTCGGCCTACAAATGTGTGGCAGATCAAATGCTACGAGATGTGGGCGTGGAAATATTGTTTCATGCGTGGGCTGCTCAAGTGCAAGTTACGGAGGGGCACCTGAAGGCATTGTTTGTAGAAACCAAGTCGGGCCGTCAAACGGTGTTGGCCAAATCATTCATTGACTGCTCAGGCGATGCCGATGTGGCAGCTTTTGCAGGGGTGCCTTTTGAAGTGGGTGACGGGCATGGCAGTGGCCTCTATCCCACCACCATGTTTCGCATTGCGCACGTCGATGCCGAAGCAGCCTTGGCGGCTGTGGGCGAGTTTCAAGCCATCAATGTGCTCATGAAAAAGGTCCAGGTTGAACAGCCTGGCGAGTATGCGTTTCCAAGAGAAGGCGCTATTTTGCGTCCCCAAAAAAATCCAACTGAGTGGCGCGCCAATGTGACGCAAATTGCCCAAGCCAATGGCATGGCCATGGATGCCACCAATGCGCGGCAATTGAGCCAGGGCGAATTGGAGGGACGCCAACAGGTGGGTGAGTTTTTCAGATTTTTGAAGAATGAAGTGCCTGGCTTTGGCAAAGCACAAATCACTGAAATTGCGCCGCAAGTGGGCATTCGGGAAAGCCGCCGAATTCAGGGCTTGTATGCTTTAACGGGTCAAGATATTGTGTCTTGTGCATCATTTGAAGATGCCATCGGTGTCAATGCATGGCCCATGGAAATGCATGCGCAGGGCAAGATTGAATGGCGATTTCCCGAGGTGCCGGTGGGCCCTCACCAAAGGCTCTACAACCAATTGCCCTGGCGAATGTTGGTGCCCGTTCAACTTCACAATTTGCTGGTAGCGGGGCGATGTGCCGCCATGACACACGAAGGCCAATCGGCTGCCCGGGTCAGTGGCGGCTGCTTTGTGATGGGGCAAGCGGCTGGCACGGCGGCCGCACATCTGACCGAGAGCCAAGGTTTTTCTGACATTTCGGTGCAAGCGCTTCAAGCGCGCTTGCTGTCCGATGGCTGTTATTTAGAGCTTGAATAAATCGGTCAAAAAGCCCTGAACAGGACCTTTGGCCTGAGGAAAAGTGAGAACCGTGTGAGGGCCACCTGGGATCAACACAATGCTGGCTTTCTTGTTGTTCTTGAGTATGGCGCCGCAATGGCCAACTGCCTGCGCATTCCCCAACCATGTGTTGCTCTGCGAAAAATAAGGATCCGTTGAGCTGATGATGTTGAGCGTGGGTTGGTCATCGGGAATAGCCGTTTGGTGAGATTTGACAAAATAGTTGTCCTCACATGACCAAGCAAACATGATGCGTCCCGCAAACTCTTTGCCGGTATATCGTGCAACAGGCACAGAACCTTCGCTGGTGCCCGCTAAGACGATTTTGCTGACATCGACCCAAGGCATTTTCTGAAGCGCTTTGAGCGTGATCTCAATTTCTGATGCTCTAAACGCATGCAGCTTTTCGTAAGTGTCTTTGTCGATGGGGGAGGTGTAGGTGAGGCGATCGGTCAAGGCGAATGAATTGGGCGCAATGCTGGCGACGCCAAAGCTGGCAAGCCACTGTTGCCAATCGGCAATGGCCTTGAGTCCTAGGCCTGATGAGCCATGCATGAACAGCACCACGGGTACTTTGGCATTGCTCAGTGAGGGAGCTGATTTGTAGGGGCCTACATAGATGGCTTTGCCAGTGAGTTGGCTGGGAAATGCAACCTGCGATTCATTGATCAGGCCTTGCATCGACTCTTGGGTGTGGGTCAAGGGGCCTGCTTTGATCTCGCCTTTGGGCGTTTGCGCCAGGGCACCCGAGATGCTGAAGCAAAGGGCAATGGCCAGCGACAATTGCTTGATATTGATGTGTTTGAAGCATCCAATTGAGAAAGTCATTCAATACAGCCTTGAAATGTTGGAGAATTCCAGTCTATTCTGATTATTGATTCATTGCCTAAACATGAGCGACACCAACTTACGCCCCGAACTTCCCGATCACTTGTCCATTGATGCCCGCAGCCCTTTTTATGTGGCTGCGGTTTTTGAGCACGACATTGGCATTCGTTTCAATGGCAAAGAACGAACCGATGTGGAGGAATACTGCATCAGTGAAGGTTGGGTAAAGGTGCCTGCGGGCAAAACTTTGGACCGCAAAGGCAACCCTTTGATGATCAAACTCAAAGGCAAGGTTGAGGCTTTTTACAACTGATTTTTGAAAGGCAGTGCCATGCGCATTCCAGACTGGACCCCAGAACAATTGGCTCAACCGCAAGCCTTGGTTGACGCCATTTTGGCGCGCCGAGGTGGCGCTCTGCTGAATTTGGACAAAGCACTTTTGTGGAGCGAACCCGTTGCCTCAGGGTGGAACACTTACTTGCGAAATGTGCGCACAGGTCTTTCGACCTCGCGCAAATTGTGTGAATTGGGGATTTGTACGGTTGCACTTTTAACAGGTGCGCAATACGAATATCACCACCATGCGCCAGACTTTCTCACTGCTGGTGGCACCCAAGCCGAACTTGATGCTCTGAACCGAGTGGTCCTTCATCAGCCTGCCGACGGGGTGTCGGATATGGCCTTTGATGAAATGTCATGTTGGGTGGTGCAGTACGCTGCGCAAATGACGCAGCGAGTGAAGGTGGACGATGCCTTGTTTCAAAAATTGCAATCGCGTTTGAACACCACTGAAATTGTTGAACTGACCATTGCCATTGCCACCTACAACATGGTGGCTCGGTTTTTAGTGGCCTTGCAAATTACACCTGAAGCCTGAGGCTTCGACAGTCTTAGTCTGGCTTGATGCCGTTCTCACGAACCACTTTGGCCCAGGTATCAAGTTGTTTGTCGATAAACGTTTTGGCTTTGTCGACGCTGCCACCCGAAATATCAATGCCCTGAGCGCTCAACTTGTGCGCTATGTCTGGGTTTTGCAGAACTTTGTTGAGTTCTTCATTCATCCGTTTAACGATGTCAGGGGGTGTTTTGGCAGAAGCCAACACAGCCCACCAAGCGGGCGCTTCGAAACCGGGGTAACCCGCCTCGGCAATGGTTGGCACCTCAGGAAACTCTGGCACGCGTTTTAAAGATGTGACAGCCAATGGGCGAATGCGTTTGTTGTCGATGTGTGGTTTGCTCAGAAAAACAGTGCCCATGGCCAAGGGCACATGGCCCGCGACGGCATCGGCCATCAAAGGACCACCGCCTTTGTAGGGAATGTGGTTGAACTCCATGTTGCCGTTTTTGCCCAGCAAGGCCATGGCCAAATGGCCCAAACTGCCATTGCCAATGGTGCCAAACGAAACGTTCTTTTTAGCTTTGGCCGCATTCACCACATCGGCAAAGGACTTGTATTCATTGTTGACGTTAGAGGTGAGCACCATGGCCGAAGTACCCACCAAAATGAGGGGAACCAAATCCTTTTTGCTGTCGTATGGAATGCTGGGAATGAGGCTTTGGTTAACGCCATGCGTGTCAAACACAACTGCAAATGTGTAGCCGTCTGCAGGTGCCGCCAGCACACTGGACGTGCCAATCACGCCGGAGGCGCCGCCTTTATTTTCAACGATGACACTTTGCCCCAATTGCTGCGACAGCACCGGGCCAATGATGCGCGCCACTTGATCAACCGAACCACCAGGTGGAAAGACGGCGACAAGTTTGATGGGTTGCTTGTTGGGCCAGGCTTGTGCCAATACCAGGCCT
>JBDLWA010000221.1:0-9470 GCA_039804505.1 Pseudomonadota bacterium | reverse complement strand
ATTGCAAAAAAATACACCAACCGTGGTTTGCAGTTTTTGGACTTGATCCAAGAGGGCAACATCGGCTTGATGAAAGCCGTGGACAAGTTTGAATACCGCCGTGGTTACAAGTTCTCCACGTATGCGACGTGGTGGATCCGCCAGGCGATTACCCGCTCGATTGCTGACCAAGCGCGCACGATTCGTATCCCGGTTCACATGATTGAGACGATCAACAAGATGAACCGCTTGAGCCGTCAACATTTGCAAGAGTTTGGCTTTGAGCCCGATGCCAGCATCTTGGCTGAGAAGATGGAGATTCCTGAAGACAAGATTCGCAAGATCATGAAGATTGCCAAAGAGCCAATTTCGATGGAAACGCCCATTGGTGACGATGACGACAGCCATTTGGGTGACTTCATCGAGGACAGCGCCAATACAGCGCCAATCGATGCCGCCATGCAAGCCGGCCTACGCGATGTGGTCAAAGATATCTTGGACAGCCTCACGCCGCGCGAAGCCAAAGTGTTGCGCATGCGTTTTGGTATCGAAATGTCCACTGACCATACACTGGAAGAAGTGGGCAAACAGTTTGATGTGACGCGCGAGCGCATTCGTCAAATTGAAGCCAAGGCGCTTCGCAAGTTGAAGCACCCTAGCCGCAGCGACAAACTGCGCAGCTTCATCGACACGATGTAATCGAACACTGACAGACCCACGAAAAAAAACCTTCCAGGTTCTGCCTGGAAGGTTTTTTTACGGGTCGCTGTAGGCGAATTTATTCGCTAGCCATCACAATGGCCGCGCTCATGGCCAAGACACCACTGGGCAACGCCCAGGTGGATTTGTCTTGTGGTTGATTCGATGTGACAGGTTCAAGGTCGACCGCCAACTTGGGACGACGCGCGTCAATGACACGTGCCAAGCCCAACTCTGCTTTGATTTGCTTGGTCAGCTCAACCAAAGAACCATGCGCTGTACGGACACTGACTTCGTTGCCAGCAGTTTGCAGCAACTCAGATGCAGCAGCAGTGTTTTCTTGGGTCCACTCTTGGCGCCACTTCTTTTGGGCCGTGTGTGTGAGCCAACGACCCGTGTGGCGATTCAGTCTTGGCGGACACCCGATCAACACCCACTTGGCCGAAGTTGCTTGGCGACTGTTTGTCGGCAGCATTGGAATCAATTGTTGGAGTGCATATTGCTTGTCATCGATGTAAACAATGAATGTTTCCATTTTTTAATTCTCCGAGGTTGATAAATCGTTAGATGGACTGGGTTTCAGTCTCGCTTGCCGCTTGGCGCTTGGTGGCCCACCAGCCGAGTCCCAACACGCCTGCGATGGCAAGCAAATAAGTTAAACCGCGAGCAATGTCGTTGATCATTTCGCCACCATCAAACAAGGGGTCCAATAACTTTTCGTTGATGATCATTTGGGCTGCCGTGAATGCCAAAACAGCTGCCCCCAAGTGAATGATGAGAGGCCATTTTTCAACCAAGCGCAAAACAAGCTTGCTGCCCAAGACAACGATAGGAATGCTGATCAAGAGACCAATCACCACCAAATCAAATGAACCATTGGCGGCACCCGCGACGCCCAACACGTTGTCGACACCCATCAAGGCGTCCGCAACGATGATGGTTTTCATCGCGCCCCAGAAAGTGGTGGCGCCGACGCCTTGGTGCGCGTCTTCAGATGTGTCTGAGATGAGTTTGTAGGCAATCCACAAAAGTCCCAGTCCGCCCACCAGCATGAGGCCAGGTATTTTGAGCAGCCACACCACGCCCACGGTCATGGCCGAGCGCACCACGATGGCACCCACGGTGCCCCACACGATGGCTTTGTTTTGGTGTTCTGGGGGGAGGTTACGCGCAGCAAGCGCAATGACGATGGCGTTGTCGCCAGCTAAAACCAAGTCGATAAGTATGATGGCCAGCAAAGCTGACCACCATGGCATTGAGAACAATTCCATGAGAGACCTTCAATAACGATCCGAACAAGCTACCTGAGTCTGAATGACAGTAGTAACACGAGAGATCGAAGGTCTTGCTTTGCTTGTTATGAATCAGTTATATGCCCAACAAACCGGGAGTAAA
The DNA here is from genome assembly GCA_039804505.1 of Pseudomonadota bacterium. Taxonomy (GTDB): domain Bacteria; phylum Pseudomonadota; class Gammaproteobacteria; order Burkholderiales; family Burkholderiaceae_C; genus Limnohabitans_A. Next base: position 7,397 of record JBDLWA010000221.1, on the reverse strand, counting down.
ACTCCGTAATGACGATTTGTTGATTTCTTCGTGCTGTCAAAATTTAAAATATTGACATGAACTGAACACAAAGAAATTAAGCTACTCCCCAACGATCTTCTGATTAGAAATGAAGTGGATTGTTTTGCCAATCCACTTTCAGATTAAGCCCAGTAATTGTAGGGATTTTGAAATTGTAGCGTTTAGCCTTTTTTAGCCACGAGGGTGAGGATGTCGTAACTGGCCACCAGTTCTTTGTCCTGGTTGGTCACTTCAACATCCCAGGCCACCACGCCCTGCCCTTGGCCATTGGCGTCCTTTTTGTTGCGATCAATTTTGCGCTTACAAGTCAGGCGAACTTGAATGCTGTCGCCTAAACCCACAGGCTTTACAAAACGCAAGGTGTCCAAACCATAATTGGCCAAGACAGGGCCGGGTTCGGCTACCACGAATAAACCTGCAGCATCTGACAAAACCAAATAGCCATGTGCAATGCGCTTGCCAAACGCAGAGGCCTTGGCCGCTTCCTCGTCAAAGTGCATGTAGAACATGTCACCGGTCAGTTCGCCAAAGGCTTTGACATCGGCTTCGCCAATCACGCGTGAAGCGGTGAGCAAAGATTCACCAATTTGTACTTCTTCAAAATAACGCTTGAACGGATGCGTGCCAGTTTCAATGACCTTGGCGCCGCGTGCGTATTCTCGTGTGACGGCCGTCAACATGGTCGGCGAACCTTGCACAGCAGCACGCTGCATCATGTGCGTCACGGCGCGAATGCCACCCAACTCTTCACCACCGCCAGCACGACCTGGGCCACCATGCTTCAAAGAAGGCAAGGGAGAACCGTGGCCGGTCGATTCACCGGCAGACTCGCGGTCGAGGATATGCAAACGGCCATGGTTAGCCGCCAAACGTGGCACCACTTGTGCGGCCACCTCAGGTGTCTTGGTGATCAAGGAACCCACCAGGCTGCCCTTGCCGCGCTTGGCCAAGGCCATGGCCTCTTCCATGTTGTCGTAAGGCATGAGTGTGCTCACAGGACCGAAGGCTTCAATGTCGTGGACACTGTCAGTGCTCAAGGGTTGTTGGCACAAGAGCAATGTGGGCTGGAAGAACGCACCGTTGGCAACGCCCTCGCCCACCAGGTTGAAATTGGCATCGCCACCGCACACCAACTCGGCGCTTTGGCGAAGTAAGGCCACGCGCTCAGCGACGTCGGATTGTTGTGATTTGGAAGCCAAAGCGCCCATCTTCACGCCCTCAACGGAAGGGTCACCCACCACCACTTTGGCCAAGCGTGCTTTGATTTTTTCTGCAACGGCTTCGAGGTGTTTGCGGGGCACGATAGCGCGGCGAATGGCGGTACATTTTTGACCCGCTTTCACGGTCATTTCGCGCACCACTTCTTTGACAAACAAATCGAACTCTTCGTCATCGGGTGTGACGTCGTCGGCCAAGATTGCGCAGTTCAACGAGTCGGCTTCAGCGTTGAAGGGAATGCTGTTGCGAACCACGTTGGCATTGACACGCAACTTGGCGGCTGTGTCGGCAGAGCCCGTGAAGGTCACCACATCGGCCACATCTAAGCGGTCGAGCAAGTCACCGGTGCTGCCAATGATCAATTGCAGTGCGCCCTTTGGCAAGATGCCTGATTGGTCAATCATTCGAACCAAGGCTTCTGTCAAATAGCTTGTCGCGGTGGCTGGCTTACCAATGCAAGGCATACCCGCCAAAAATGTGGGTGCAAATTTTTCCAACAAGCCCCAAACAGGAAAGTTGAAGGCGTTGATGTGAACCGCCACACCACCACGAGGCACCAAAATGTGGGTGCCTGCAAAAGTGTTCTTTTTGCCCAGAGGCGCAACAGGCCCTTCGTGAATCAAATTGCCACTGGGCAGTTCGCTGGCGGCCATGCCTGCATAGGCAAACAAAGTGCCTGTGCCGCCTTCAATGTCGACCCAAGAGTCAATGCGTGTGGCACCGGTGTGTGCAGAGATGGCGTACAACTCTTCCTTGCGCTCACCCAAATACTTGGCCAATGCGCGCAGGGCTGCGGCACGTTGTTGGAAGTCCATGGCCAGCATGCCCTGCAAGCCAGTGGTGCGGCCGTAATGTAGAGCCTCGGCAAAATCTAAACTTTCGGCGTGGGCAAATGCCACCTCTTTGCCATTGATGGCGCTGTGAAGGGCTTGTGCTGATTGCTGACCAACCCAACGGCCGGCGACAAAACTTTGGAGAACGGTGGACATAGAAGTGGCGCTCAATGGCGATGGGTAGAAAGTAGGAAAACATGCAGTGGATAACCAGTTTGATAATTAACCAACCGCACGGACTGGAAATATTATGCATGTTTCGGGCTATTTAAGCGACACCCCAGCATTCGGGTTAACCCGTAAACCACACAATTGGACAGATTAAAAAGATCACCCCAAAGTCACCGTCAGGGGGATGAAATCACTTCTCAAGGCTTTTCAGCGCTTGATTAGAAGACCTCGGTATCTACCTCTGAATTGGCCTGCGCGTTGTAGCGGCTACCGATCACTGTTCGTTCATTGATCAAGTCTTCTAAGCGACCCATCAAATCGGCATTCAGTTTGACAGTCGTTGCACCCAGATCGTCCAACAAATGTTTTTCACTGGTCGTGCCAGGAATAGGAATGATGTGAGGTGCTTTGTGCAACAACCAAGCCAATGCCAGTTGCGCGGGAGAACAAGCAGCTTCATGCGCCAGTTGCTGATAAGGCGCAAACAGCTTGAAATTGGCCGCGTAGTTGTCGGCCGCAAAACGAGGCATCGATTTGCGAATGTCCTTGGCATCCAAGGCTTGAATATCCACGGGACCGCAGAGGAATCCACGCGCCACAGGGCTAAACGCCACAAAGGTGGTACCCAATTCTTCACACGCCTTAAGCACCGCTATTTCGGGGTTGCGTGTCCACAACGAGTATTCGGTTTGTACCGCTGCGATAGGGTGCACAGCATGTGCTTTGCGCAATGTGCTAGCCGACACTTCCGACAAACCAATGCTTTGAATCTTGCCTTGTCGAATCAAATCGCTGAGGGCACCCACGCTGTCTTCAATGGGAACTTTTTTGTCCCACCGGTGCAGGTAATACAAATCGATGACATCGGTTTGCAAACGCTTTAATGCGTCTTCGCAAGTCTTGCGAATGGTTTCGGGGCGACCGTCAATGACGCGCACCAATTTGCCATCGCCGTTCACATCGACACCGGTCATGCCACATTTGCTGGCCAAGGTGAATTTTTGACGGTGGGATTTGAGAACTTTGCCCACCAAGGTTTCGTTGGCACCAAAACCATACAAAGCGGCTGTGTCAAAAAAAGTAACGCCTGCATCCAGTGCTGTGAGCAACACTTTTTCTGCTTGCGCTTCAGACACGGGCGCGCCATAAGCATGGCTCAAATTCATGCAGCCCAAGCCAATTTCACTGACTTGGAATTGTCCGAGTTTTCTGTTTTTCATAGGCTGGCATTATGAGAAGTTTTGGTCCAATCTGGCAAGGGCGCAGATCGGTGCAAAACATCTTGATGCAACCAAGTGGCACTTTTTCGAGCGCGTTCTGCCACCGTTTCAAGGGGCAACTGCTGATAGTCGTCATTGAAAACTTCGAAGCTGTAATCGCCCTTGTAGCCAATGCGCTCAAGTCGCAGCACCAAATCGGCCAATTGGTCGCTGTGAACGCCCTCCCCTGGAAACACTCGGAAGGTCCGGGCTGTGGTCATGCGCTCTTCGAATGAGGGGGTTTCGTGCCACATGAAATCGGAGAGTTGCGCCAGAAAAATTCTGTCGGGGTCGATGTCCTCAATCTCATCCAAGGGCGTCTTGGCAGCGAAGATGTGAAAGGAATCAATGCCGATGCCCAAATTGGGACAGTCGGCCCGGCACACCACGTCCCAGCTGGTGGTGAACTCATTGACCGTGCGGCCCCACGACAAGCCTTCGTAGGCTACTTTGATGCCCAAGGGGATGGCCATCATGGCCAATTTCTTCAAGTCCTTGGCAATCAAGTCAAGGTCGTCAGTGGCATGGCGTGACGTGGATGAGCAGGCCAGCAAAACTTTGCTGCCTGTGGCTGCGCACATCTCGAGCATGGACTTGGCAATGTCCACTTTGTAACTGTGCAAGTGGCCCGACAAGCCCTCAAAGTCACGCAAGACTTGAAAGCCTGTGGGTCGCAGACCGCTGTTTTGAATGGCTTTGACGGCTGCTTTAACGCCACCTGGATGGCCCACCAAATCGCGCGCCATCAGCATCACCTGTGAGAAGCCCACACTTTTCATGGCTTCCAACTTGGCCTCTAAGGGACCCGCCATTGTGATGGTGTCCATGCCATAACCGTCGAGCAGATTCATGGCCGATCCTTAAGAAGTTTGATGAACCAACTCAAATGACACCGAGCCCAGTGCACTGCGTGTGAGGGCACCTCGGTCTTCGGGGTGCAAGTCTTTGGACTCCACAAATTCAACGCCATTGGCTTTGAGTGTTTTCACAGCATGCGCCACGTCTTTCACCCCAAAACCAATTCGCTTGAGTGATTCGGGAGAGTCATCGGCCTCCATCCAAGGATCGGGCTCAATGAGTTGCCAGAGAAATTGACCGCATGGGCTTTTCATCAGTTTGCCTTTGGGCAAAATGCCAAAGCGCTCTTCGTCTGGAATGACGGTGAAATCAAACATGTGTTCGTAATACGCCAACCAGTCTTCACTGCGCGCTGCGCCAATGTACTGAACAACGCCAAAATAACTCATGCCTTCCACGGCAGCAGGATGCTGATCCACTGTGGGAATGGGTTTGAAGTCGATGTCGTAAATGGAAAACTCTTGCCAACGATCGACAAAGTAATAACGTGTACCGCCCGGACCATGAATAGCGGGGATGTGCAACTCCATGGCTTGGGCTTGACTGGCCACCGACCAGGCACCCAGGTCAATGCAACGGGTGTGGGCCTTGAGGGCATCTTGCACACGGAATGCCACCGCAGAGATTTCGGCCTGGCCATCGACTGTGGCACTGACGCGTGCATCATCAGGGTTGGCATTGACCACCAAATTCATATCGCCTTGACGGTACAAAGTGACCTCGCGAGAGCGATGGCGCGCAATGGGTCTGAAGCCCATGGACTCCAACACTTGCCCCAAAGCTTGAGGTCGATTGGTGGCGTACTCAATAAATTCAATGCCTTGAATGCCCAAACGGTTGGGCATTTCTGGGACGGCTTCTCGGTCAGTGGTGCGTAAATTCATGAGGGACTCCAATCAATTCATTAAGCCAAACGGGCCACACTGCGAAGCACTTCGGCCGTGGTTGTTTTCAAGCCGAAGTATTCCAAATAGGCAGGGATTTGCTCAAACAACATATCAGAGCCGACCTGCACTCGGCAACCTCTCTTTTGAGCCGCCAGCAAAAAGGCGGTCATCTCGGTTCGCATCACCACCTCACCCACAAAGGTTTCGGGGGCCAATCGAGAAACGTCCATTGGCAAGGGGTCGCCTTCGTTCATGCCCATGGGGGTGGCGTTGACCACCAAGTCATGGCCTTCTGGGTCGTTCGAGCCTGTTCGAACTTCAATGTTGGGGTACTCCTGCTGGAGTCGTTGCGCCAAGCCTTCACTTGACGCGGTGTTGACATCAAACAAACTGATCGCTTTGATTTCTTCTGCCGCCAAGGAGGCCGCAATGGCGGAGCCCACGCCACCTGTTCCCACCACCAAGACACGCTTGCCGGTGAGATTGAATCCTTTTCGTTGAACGCCGCGTACAAAGCCCGCGCCATCAAACATATCGCCCACCAAACGGCCTTGGGCATCGCGCTTCACAGCATTACAGGCACCCGCTACTTTCACGGTAGCCGTGACTTCGTCGAGTAAACCCACCGTGGTCACTTTGTGCGGCATGGTGATCAGGGCGCCTCGGATATTGGTCAATTGAAACACTGACTTTAAAAACGCAGGGTAATGTTCGGCCTGACAACCCATCGGTACCACCAAAGCATTGATGCCCTCTTTTTCAAAATAAGGGTTGTAAATCAGGGGTGATTTAAAGCTGTGCGTGGGATAGCCAATGTGGGCGATCAACTCGGTATTGCCGTCGATGTTCATGATGAGACTATAAAAAAGCGAAGCCCCAAGACGAGCTCAGAGACTTCGCAATAGAGATGAAACACTGAAGGATGAGTCTGCGGACAGACCCATCGAAAGGTTCAAATTACTTGCGCAACTTGGCCAATTCAGCTTGCATCTCAGCTACTGTGGCAGAAATGGCTTCACCGTGTTTAGCAATCACAGGCTTCATCTTGTCGCGCAAAATGGCCATTTCAGATGCAGGCAAGGTGGTAATTTGCATGCCGTTTTTACGGAGGTTGTCAGTGATACTGCCAGCCAAATTGCGTGACTGTGTCCGCTGGAATTTAGAGGCTTCCACCATGGCGTCTTCCACAATTTTCTTTTCGGCAGCAGACAAGCCGTCATAGAACTTCTTGCTCATCAATACAGATTGTGGGTTGTATTGGTGATTGCTCAAGACCATGTGCTTTTGCACTTCATACAGCTTGGCAGAGTTGATGGTAGCCACAGGGTTCTCTTGACCGTCCACAGCGCCCTGCTCCAAGGCGGCATACAACTCAGGGAATGGCAGCGGTGTGGGGTTGGCGCCCAATGCTTTCACCCAATCCACGTTGATGGCGTTTGGAATCACGCGCAATTTCAGACCTTCAATGTCAGACACTTTGTTGATGGCGCGCTTACCGTTGGTGATGTTACGGAAACCCAATTCAAAGAAACCCAAACCAATGATGCCTTTGTCGGCCAACTTGGCGTGGAGTTTTTTCCCGAAAGGACCGTCAACCACAGCGTCGGCTTCGTTCACGTTGGCAAACATGAAGGGAAAGTCAAACACTTCAAAGTCTTTGACTTGGCTGGCCAAAATACCAGAGTTCAAAGACACCATTTCCAAGGCGCCGCCTTGAATGGCTGCCACGTTGGCTTGGTCGCTACCGAGGGTGCCGCCTGGGAACAAGTTCACTTTGATCTTGCCGCCAGATTTGCTCTCAACGATCTCTTTGAATTTTTCCATGCCCATCACCACGGGGTGGCCCGCAGCGTTTTGATTGGCAAACTTGATGGTCTTCTCTTGTGCAGAGGCCAGACCCATGGTAGCAATGGCTACTGTAGCCAAAACAGTCTTGATAAAAACACGTTTCATGTCAGTGTCTCCTGATGAAATTGATGGTCGTACGCCGAACAAGGATTTCACTGTCTCGCGTACCCGTGAAGACAGTGAAAAGAAAAATCTCAATAGAACCAACGCGCTGGCACCATCACCAATGCAGGGAAGGCAACCATGGCAAACATGATGGCAAATTGTGCCACCATGAACGGCATGACGCCGCGCGTGACTTC
>JBDLWA010000220.1:0-2659 GCA_039804505.1 Pseudomonadota bacterium | reverse complement strand
ATTGCATTTGCCGAAGTTTATTTGGCACTGCAAAACGGCACCGTTGAAGCCCAAGAAAATCCTCTGACCACCATTGAAGCCAAGAAGTTCTTCGAAGTGCAAAAAGCCATCATGTTGACCGGCCACATCGTGGACGGCTTGACCACGCAAGTCGCACCGCACGTTTGGAACAAACTGTCTGATGCTGAAAAGAAAATTTTCACAGATGTGACGCAAGAAGCTGCTGTGCGCGCTACCGCCAAAATCAAAACGCATGAAGCCGAGTTGGTGGGTGAGTTCAAGAAAAAAGGTTTGCAAATTGTGCAAGTCGATCGCCAGTCATTCCAAGATGCTGTCTTGAAAAACAAGCCACTGGAATCGATGGGCTTCACCAAAGCTGACTTCGACAAGATCCAAGCAGCCAAGTAATCGCATGCTTGTGATTTTTTAATGCATGTGATTTTCAGTGTGTGTGTTGCACACGCACCTCACAGGTTGAGCCTCCAACGCTCAACCTGTGACTTCTCTCAACAGGATTCAAAATGAGCAACACCCCCGACCTCGACGCCATGCCCAAAGTGATGGGCGACGATGGGCAGTTTCACGCCACCGACGAAGAAGTTGATTTGTCGGGCACGCCCATTGAGGCTTGGGTCGCCTTGGGTTTCTTTTGGTTGCTGGGCGCCACCGTGTTTTATCAATTTTTCACACGCTACGTGCTCAATAATTCGGCCTCATGGACCGAGGAAATTGCGCGCTATTTCTTAATTGCGGTGGTGTTCACTGGCGCCACCATTGGTGTGGCCAAGAACAATCACATTCAAGTCGACTTCTTTTACAAGTTCATGCCGACCTGGCTGTCCAAGGTCATGAACACCGTGGTCGATGTGATGCGCATCGGCTTTTTTGGTGCCGCCACATTCCTCACTTGGCAAATGATGGAGAAATTGGGCAATTACAAAATGACCATCATTGACCTGCCTATGAATTTGGTTTACGGCGTGGTCATGGCTGGGTTTGCCGCCATGTTCTTGCGTGCTATCTGGGTCATGAAAGTTCATTTGCAACGCGGCTATACCGTTCTGCAACGCCCCGAGTCTGAGATGACAGACCGTTGAAGCATCACCTCAAGATTTGAAAGAATTCCCATGTTAAAAGTTTTATTCTTGTTGCTGATGAGCGGCGGCATACCAGTGGCCATTGCCATGGCCGGTGCCTCACTCATTTATTTATTCTGGACACAAAGCTCGCCCCCCTTCGTGGTCATTCACCGCATGGTGTCGGGCATTGACAGCTTTCCCTTGCTAGCCGTGCCTTTCTTTATTTTGGCCGGCAACCTCATGAACAATGCCGGCATTACCAATCGCATTTACAACTATGCCTTGGCCTTGGTGGGTTGGATGAAGGGTGGCTTGGGCCACGTCAATGTGGTGGGCTCGGTGGTATTCGCCGGTATGAGTGGCACTGCCATTGCCGATGCCGCAGGCCTGGGCACCATCGAGATCAAAGCCATGAAGGATCATGGCTACAGCACCGAGTTTGCGGTAGGCGTGACCGCTGCGTCCGCCACATTGGGGCCCATCATTCCACCCAGCTTGCCTTTTGTGATCTACGGCATGATGGCCAACGTTTCTGTGGGCTCTTTGTTTCTAGCCGGCATCTTGCCTGGCGTCATGATGGCGCTTTTGATGATGGTCACCGTGGCTTACTTTGCGCACAAAAACAATTGGGGCTCTGATGTGCCATTCAATTGGCCACGCGTTTTCAAAGCCTTGGCTGAAACGGCCGTGGTCATTGTGTGGCCTCTTAGTATTTGGTACTGCGTCACCCAAATGGAAACGCCTGCCCAACTGACCGTGTTTGTGGCTTTGGCTATTTTGTTTGCGGCCGACAAGTTTTTTAACTTCCAAGCCGTGCTGCCCATCATGACGCCCGTATTACTCATTGGCGGTATGACCACCGGCGTGTTCACGCCCACAGAAGGCGCCATTGCCGCTTGCGTTTGGGCCATTGTGCTGGGCTTCTTTTGGTATCGCACGCTTCACTTCAAAATGTTTGTGAAGATTTGTTTGGACACCGTCGAAACCACCGCCACCGTCATGTTCATTGTGGCTGCCGCCAGCATCTTTGGCTGGATGCTCACCGCCACAGGCGTGACAGCAGCCATCAGTGACTGGGTCTTGGGATTCACGCAAGAGCCGTGGAAATTTTTGCTCTTGGCCAACTTGCTGATGTTGTTTGTGGGTTGCTTCTTAGAGCCTACGGCCGCCATCACCATTCTTGTCCCGATATTGGTTCCCATCTGCCAAAAGTTGGGCATCGACTTGGTTCACTTTGGTTTGGTGATGGTGCTCAACCTCATGATTGGCTTGCTACACCCCCCCATGGGCATGGTGCTGTTTGTGTTGGCCCGTGTGGCCAAGCTTAGCGTCGAAAGAACCACCGCGGCCATCTTGCCTTGGTTGTTCCCCTTGCTGGGCAGCTTAGTCGTCATTACGTATGTGCCCAGCCTGGTGCTGTGGTTGCCTAAACGATTTATGTAATTAAAAACCATGAGCCTTTTCATTCGCCTCCACCCCGCCGATGATGTCGTCATCGCGCGTTCGCAATTGATGAGTGGCACCAGTGTCGACGGCGTGGCCGTGCGCGGCTTGGTCCCCCCTGGCCACAAAGTGGCCAC